>CACDEI010000019.1 GCA_902551695.1 uncultured Pseudomonadota bacterium | reverse complement strand
ATAAAATAAGTGTAGAGCTAGATTCACTGTCGCTTTTTTCTTCAAGAAGGTTAATAGAGATTTATCCTGAAGTTAGGGCTTTAAAGGACGGGAAAGAGGCTCTAGATAAAATACTAAACCGATCAAACGGTGATGTGCTTTTACTTAAAGTCGGACATCTAGACTTCAAGGCAAAGAAATCCAGTTGGTTTTCAATGCTCTCAAATAAATGTGTAACATTGTGCTTTGATCAGCCAACTTTAAACGAGATGCCTGAGTGGATTGCAGAACGATTTGCGAGTTATGATAAGAAGGTTTCTAGAGAGGCTGCAGCCCTAATTGCCGAGAGGACGGAAGGAAACCTGATGTCCACGGCTCACGAGATAGAAAAGCTTATTCTTTTGATTGATTCTGACAGTATTACTTTGAGTAAAGTAGTTGACTCCGTCTTGGACGGCACTCAGTTTAGTATTTATGATTACAGAGATTCTTTCTTACAAGGAGACTTGGTGAGATCGGTAAAAATAATTAAATATTTGGAAAACGCTGGCGTAGAGCCCCTTGTAGTTAACTGGATTATAAGGAAAGAATTGAGAGATTTGACCCAGATATCGGTTCGTGAAGCCGAAGGTGAATCATTTGCTGTAATTTTCAAGTCGCTCAGGATATGGGGTGATAGGATGGGTTTGTTAAAAAAGGCACTTAGAAGGGGAAGCGTTAGTAGTTGGTTTGAGTTATTGATAGAGAGCGCAAACATTGGATTAACGATCAAAGGAGCCTTTGATGGCGATCCTTGGGAAAAGTTGGGGTTGTTAACTGTCAGGGTCTGTAGTTTACGTTCTGAACAGTCTTAATCTTGAGCAAAAGGGCTAGGTGATTATCATGACTAAGGATTTAGATGATTATGTGAGACAGGTCTGTGTCGAGGCTAAATTGGCTTCTAAAGGGATATCGACCGCGGATCATAAAGCTAAGGATCATGCTTTATTAGCCATTGCTGCTAAAATCAGAAAATCAAAAAATGAAATTCTTGCTGCTAACGAAAAGGACTTAAAGGCTGGTGCCAATCTAGAGGATGCTCTTCTAGACAGACTAACTTTAAATCCGAATCGAATAGAGTCTATGGCCTCAGGTGTTGAAGAAGTAGCGGGCATGCCAGATCCGGTTGGTGAAATTTCCAATCTATCTTTTAGGCCGAGTGGTATTCAAGTGGGTAGAATGAGAGTGCCAATAGGGGTGGTGGCCGTGATTTATGAATCCCGACCTAACGTGACAGCAGATGTTTCGGCACTGTGTATTAAGTCCGGAAATGCAGTAATTTTAAAAGGCGGTTCGGAGGCTATACACAGCAATACTTCTATTTTGAAATGTGTCCGCTATGGCTTAGAGAAACATTCGTTACCTCGTAAAGCTGCTCAGTTGGTTAAAAAAGGTCGGGAGGTGACATCCGCTCTTTTAAAAAAAGAAGAGTATATTGATGTGTTAGTTCCTCGTGGGGGGAAAGGTCTGATTGAAGCTGTTTCTAAAAATGCTAGCATGCCGGTCATAAAGCATCTAGATGGCGTCTGCCATGTTTTTGTGGACTCATCCGCCGATTTGTCTAAGGCTTACGATGTGGTAGTGAATTCTAAAACTCAACGTTATGGTACTTGCAATACTATGGAGACACTTTTAGTAAGCGAAACGATAGCAGAAACCTTTTGTTCTACTTTATTTCCTAGGCTTATTGACATGGGGGTTGAGATCCGTGGTTGCCCTAGGGCAATCCAATTCGACAATAGAGTTAAAGCTGCCTCAAATGCCGATTGGTACGAGGAGTACTTAGCTCCTGTTTTGTCAGTAAAGATAGTTGATTCTCTGGATGAGGCGATAGCACATATAGAAAAATATGGTTCAAAGCACACGGATTGCATCGTAACCGAGGATTTTTCGAAAGCAAGATATTTTCTTAAAATGGTTGATTCTAGTTCCGTCATGATTAACACTTCTACTCGTTTTGCTGACGGATATGAATATGGTCTTGGCGCTGAGGTTGGGATTAGTACAGATAAAATTCATGCTAGAGGCCCTGTGGGGCTGGAAGGCTTAACTAGTCAAAAATGGGTGGTTTTTGGTGATGGCCATGTCCGAACATAGTTTTTTAAGTAGCATTTTCCCTAATACTTTGAGCTTTAGATGAAACGCATCGGATTATTTGGCGGTACGTTCGACCCAATACATAACGGACATATTAGAATGGCGGTGGAGGTCGCTGAAAATCTCCAGCTTGATGAGGTAAGGTTAATACCAGTTAATCAACCAGGTCATAGGTCTAGGCCGATCGCTTCCGCTGCACAAAGATTAGAAATGATATCATCAGCAATAAAAGTCCCATTGGTTTTGGATGACATTGAGATCCAGCGAGGTGGTACCAGCTTTACCGTTGATACGCTTAACTATTTAAGAGCGGAGTACCCAGGTTGCTCTCTCCTAATGATTTTAGGAGATGACGCTTTTTGGTCACTTAAGACTTGGCATAAGGCTGAGGACATCTTTAAACTGACCAACATAGTCGTGGTTTCTAGAGATTGCGATGGTAAAGAAAGGCAAGAGAGCCCTCATGTTTCTTTGGGTGGCGTCTTGTCTACCCATTTAACGGATCTGATTGACTCCATTGGTCGCGTCTATTTTTTGAAGACGCCGTTACTTCATATCTCATCAACCGAAATTCGAAGGAAAGTTAGATTGAACAAAAGTATATCTGGGTTGGTCCCGACGGCGGTAGAAAAGATTATTTTGGGAAATAATCTTTACACATCATGAGAGAGCACGTGGATTCAAATGATATCGTGCGTCTTATTTTGGATGCGTTGGACGACGGGAAAGCTTTGGATACCGTAGTGTTGGATGTGGAAAAGATTTCATCCTTCACTGATTTCATGGTTGTGTCTTCTGGCCGTTCAGTAAGGCAGGTAAAGTCTCTCATAAGAAGGGTGCGAGACACGCTTTCCGAACGGCGACTGCGTCCCATTGGGGTTGAAGGCGAAAAAACCGGAGACTGGGTTTTGTTAGATTATGGGGAGGTCGTGGTACACATAATGCAGCCCTCGGCACGTGAATTTTATCAACTTGAGCGCCTTTGGGGCGAATTGGGGAAACCTAATAGCCGAAATCAATAATAAAGATGTTCATTGAAATTCTGTCTGTCTCTAGAAAACCAACTGATTGGGTGAAGCAAGCTTTAGACGATTATCTTGTACGGTTTCCGTCAAATGCTGTCCCTAAATTGACTTTTTTAGCGCCGGAGAGCGGACGACTTTCGAAAAAAGAGAGAGTCGCTCGGGAGGGAAAGAATATTCTTTCGAAGTTAAGCCAAAGAGATGTGGTTATCCTTCTAGATTCAAGCGGCTTTTTAATCGATAACTTGGAGTTAGTAAGAAAGCTTAAGGAATTTAGCCAAGCAGCTGGACGTATTAAATTGATAATCGGGGGTTCTGAGGGGATCCACGAATCCGTCAAGAAAAGAGCGTTTGAGACATGGTCACTTTCGGCCTTAGTTATGCCGCACAAAGTTGTACAGGTGTTGCTTTTGGAACAGCTCTATAGGTCTCGGTGTATAATCGTAGGGCATCCTTACCATCGACTTTGACAACGTATAGAGGGGCCAAATAGTATGGCCCCTCTATTATTAACTACTTATAATGGCAGGAGAGGCACAATGAGAAGTGCCACGATGTTAATGATTTTAATGAGGGGGTTAACTGCAGGTCCAGCAGTATCCTTGTAGGGATCGCCGACAGTATCACCGGTAACAGCTGCTTTGTGAGCTTCAGAGCCTTTACCGCCGCAGTTTCCGTCTTCAATATACTTTTTGGCATTATCCCAGGCTCCTCCCCCGGTTGTCATTGAAATGGCAACGAAAAGTCCCGTTATAATTGTTCCTAGTAAAAGTCCTCCTAAAGCTTTCCACCCTAAGATAAACCCTACAAGTATTGGTACTAAAACAGGCAAAAGGGAGGGTATAATCATCTCTTTTATTGCAGATCTGGTAAGAAGATCTACCGCTTTAGAATAGTCAGGCTTCGCTGTGCCTTCCATTATTCCTGGGATTTCCTTGAATTGCCTTCTGACTTCCACCACAACAGATCCAGCAGCCCTGCCTACTGCTTCCATTCCCATGGCTGCGAATAGGTAAGGAATTAGGCCGCCAATAAAAAGGCCAATAATTACTTCGGGATCAGACAAAAGGAATTGAACTGGTGATCCGATTTCCTCCTCTAATTTGTGAGTATAATCTGCGAAAAGCACCAACGCTGCTAAGCCAGCAGACCCAATTGCATACCCTTTGGTCACTGCTTTAGTAGTATTCCCTACTGCATCGAGGGGGTCTGTTATACCTCTGATTTCATCGGGAAGGTTTGCCATTTCAGCGATACCGCCAGCGTTATCAGTAATTGGTCCAAACGCATCTAGAGCAACGATTATTCCAGTCATGGAAAGCATAGAAGTGGCCGCGATTGCTAGTCCGTACAGGCCTGCTAGTTCGTAGGCAACATAAATGCTTGCGCATACTGCTAAAACTGGAAAAGCACATGCTTTCATTGATACACCGATACCGGCTATGATATTAGTTGCGTGTCCTGTTTCAGATGCCGAGGCTATATGTTTCACTGGGCCGTACTCGGTACCAGTATAGTATTCAGTAATGACAACCATTAAAGCGGTCAGAACTAAACCAACTATCGCGCAACCGAACAAAGCGCCAGCGTTTTCGGGCATCAGTTCCTTGGTGATTGGATAGTAGGCTATTGCAGCTAAGACACCAGATACGATCAATCCTCTATAAAGAGCTCCCATGATGTTGCCTTCGTCTGAGGATTTTACGAAAAAAGTACCGATTATCGAGGCAATTATTGATACTCCACCCAGGACAAGAGGATAGATTATAGCGTTTGTGTTCTCTATCATTAGTCCACCGAGAAGCATGGTGGCTATAACAGTTACAGCATAGGTTTCGAATAAATCAGCTGCCATTCCCGCACAGTCGCCAACATTGTCTCCAACGTTATCCGCTATCACAGCTGGGTTTCTAGGGTCGTCCTCGGGAATTCCAGCCTCAACCTTGCCCACAAGGTCAGCTCCAACATCTGCCCCTTTGGTAAATATGCCACCTCCTAGCCGAGCAAAGATGGAAATCAGAGAGCCTCCAAAACCCAAACCAAGCAACGGTTGCAACCCTTCTACACCGTTTAACAGAAGGATTTTGTAGTACCCAGCAACTCCGAGCAAACCTAGCCCTACTACTAACATTCCTGTGATAGCTCCTCCTCGAAAAGCTACTTGAAGTGCAGCGTTTAAGCCAGTCTCAGCAGCTGCCGCAGTTCGGGAGTTTGCTCTAACAGAAACGTTCATGCCTATATAGCCCGCGGCTCCGGAGAGAACTGCGCCCACTAAAAACCCTACGGCAGTCCACCAATCCAGCGCCAGTCCCAAGGCTAGAAAGAGTATTAGTCCTACCAAAGAGATGGTCGAATATTGGCGGTTGAGGTACGCAGAGGCGCCTTCTTGGACAGCGGTCGCAATTTCTTGCATCCTATCGTTGCCCATTGGAAGCGCAAGAATCCAACGCACAGACAATGCTCCGTAAATGACTGCCCCAAGGCCGCAAAAAATAGAAAACCAAAGTGGATTCAATAAAGACATTAATTCTCCCCTAATCAATACATTTAAAAGTTTAATTATACAAGTAAAATTCTGTCACTAATACCTGTTCTACTCTCAGGCGCTGATTCTACTTGTAAATCATTCAATAGCAAAGTCATCTGTCAGTTTTCTTGGTTCGAATTGTTTCTTTAGAGAAACATAATTGGGTACACCGTCTACATATGGCGGATAGTCTTCACCACCAATTAGCGGACGCAAGTATTGCATGCATTCCTCTGTAACGCCGAAACCATCTTTGCTTATAAAATTAGGGGGTAGGGTTTTCTCAATATTCGCGACCTTATTTAAAGGAGTTTCTCCAATAGCCCATTTGTAGGGATTGTCTTGAGTTCTTATAATTATTGGCATGATGGCGTTTTTTCCAGTTTTTGCATAGCTAACTGCCGCTGCACCTACTTCATAGGCGTGTTCCACATCTGTTTTGGAAGCAATGTGTCGGGCCGATCTTTGGAGGTAATCTGCCACCGCCCAATGGTACTTAAATCCTAGCTCTGACCGGATTATGTTGGCTATGTTAGGGGCAACCCCTCCTAGTTGAGCGTGACCGAAAGCATCTTTAATTCCCTGCTCTGATACAAAGTTACCGTCCGCATTCCTGATTCCTTCTGAGACAACTATTGAGCAAAAACCGTAAAGATTGACGCACTCTTTTACCTTTTTCGTGAATTCTGATTTTAGAAAGGGCCTCTCCGGGAATAAGATTATATGAGGGGGATCACCAGGTTTTCTTGCTGCTAAAGCACCGGAGGCGGCAATCCAACCTGCATGGCGTCCCATCACCTCTAAAATGAATACCTTTGTTGAAGTTTTCGCCATGGAAGCAACGTCTAGGCTAGCCTCCATAACTGAGGTAGCCACATATTTTGCAACTGAGCCAAATCCAGGACACGAATCAGTTATCGGTAGGTCGTTATCTATGGTTTTTGGGATACCGATAGAAGTTAAGGGAAAGTTATTCTGCTCGCAATACTTTGCAAGTTGATTTGTTGTATCTTGGGAGTCTCCGCCACCATTATAAAAGAAATAACCAATATTATGAGCTTTGAAGACTTCCAACAGCCTTTGGTAAAGAGCCGGTTTTTGTTTTGGACTTCCCATTTTGAAACGACAGGAGCCAAAGGCGCCACCAGGCGTATGTCTGAGACTGGCAATTGCATCTGCTGACTCGAATGAGGTATCTATGAGTCGCTCATCTAAAACGCCCAAGATCCCATTTTCGCCAGCGAATATTCTTCCAAAGGTCTCTTTGTGTTTTCGAGCAGTCTCGATTACCCCACAAGCAGAAGCGTTAATTACCGCTGTTACTCCCCCTGATTGGGCATAAAGTACATTTCTCTTTTGTTCTTCAGTGGTCATTTTAAATCCAAAATATTAAAAATAATTTAGTATAACTTAACTGATGGTTTGATGTAGATTGGGGTCTCTGCTTTTTTGGTCTTAGCCTTGTTGTGATGTCAAATGCCAAGAGAGCTGTTAATGTGAACCGAGTGCGTTTAAAAATATAAAGGAAGGTTTTGGTTTCTATGCGCTATGTTTTTCTTGCAGTTTGCTTGAGCCTGTCAGCAGATATGAGATATCTTTCGGCTGCTGAAATAAATCTTCCAGATCTTGGTGACTCAGCAGGTAGTGTCATTTCGCCTGAACAGGAAAGAAAAATCGCGAAATCATTCCTGCGAGAGCTCAGACGGCAAGCCCCTCTTGAGACAGATGAAGAAATTGTTGATTACTTGAATGAGTTAGGCGATGCACTCAGTAAAAATGCTGATTATGAAGGCGAGTTTGAGATATGCTTAATAAAGAGCAAATCGATTAATGCCTTTGCAGTCCCCGGAGGTTTGATTTGCTTTAATAGCGGGTTGATCCTGGAAAGCCAGAGCGAAGCCGAGTTAGCCTCTGTGATGGCGCATGAAATATCTCATGTTACTCAGAGACATGGAGCCAGGATGATCGAGGCGGCATCAAAATTAAATATCCCAACTATAGCGGCGCTGGTTGGTTCCATAGCTCTGGCAGCCGCCAATCCACAAGCAGGTTATGCAGCTATTATGGCTACTCAAGCTGCGGCTGTTCAATATCAAATTAATTTTACTCGCGCCAACGAGCGAGAGGCGGACGCTTTAGGCATTAATTTGCTCTCAAAATCAGGCTTTGACCCGAATGGGATGTCAGAGTTTTTTGGTAGAATGATGAAGGCTAGTCGTTATAGCGATCCCAAACTGGTTCCAGAATATCTCAGGACCCATCCGCTATCTGTAAATAGAATTGCTGAGGCTAGAAGTAGAGCTGAAAATTTGAAAAGAAAAGTGGCAAGAGAACAGAATTTTAAGTATTTACTTGTATGGGCGAAGCTGAAGGCGCTTTCGGAGCCCGATCCAATTAACGCTTTGCAATTCTTTGAGGATAAATTATCTGACGATGATGAACTCTCTGCCCTGGCGAGCCGGTATGGCCAAGTGATAGCCTACCGATCCAATAATGATTTCTCTTCAGCTCGAAAGGAGATTGCGCAGCTAGTTGGAAACTATCCGACGGAGGTGTCTTTCTTATTGGAGGCTGCGAGAGTGGAAAAGCAAGCTGGTAATTATAGGCAAGCGTTTTTCTATTTTTCAAAGGCATACAAAGAGAATCCTAATTATCGAGCGGCGGTATATGGTTTGGTTGAGTCAGCTTTAATTTTAGACAATGGATCCACTGCAAAAAGAGTTTTGGATGAATACAAATTTTCTGGCTCAACTGATTATAAATTCCACAGGTTACTAGCGGAGGCTTTTAATAGTTTGGATATGATCGTGGACTCAAAAATGGCCATGGCCGAGCATTACGCGGCGATAGGGGAGACTGCACTAGCCACCGAGCAATTGCGAGTAGCGAGAGCAAACCCGAATGTGACTAACTATCAACGACAGAAGATAGTTGCTCGACTATTTCAGTTAGAAAAAGAGTTACTTAAAGAGACAAATAAAAAGAGTAGAGGTCGCTGAACAAAAAGCTGATTGACGTAGACGATGTTGGGTGGTGGGCCGTGTAGGGTTCGAACCTACGACCAACGGGTTAAAAGCCCGGTGCTCTACCAGCTGAGCTAACGGCCCACAGTCAAATCTTAAACCTTTTACAGATTGTAGCGAAGCTGGCTTCACTTTTCTGACTATAATTCTCCCAACCTGTCGTTGTAAACAATTTATCCGCTTTAGTTGAGGTGCTCGTAACCGATCTATTATCTTGGAAGTTATAGTATAATAGTTTTTTTACCTATATTGAATAGACCTATTTTTCCTGCCAGTGAGAAGTGAGGGGTTAAAGATGCCGATATATGAGTACCAATGCGCTGATTGTGGTGCTGTGTTTGAAGTCATGCAGAGAATTAGCGCCCCTGCGCCAGACAATTGTCCGGAGTGCTCGGGAACGAACTTAAAAAAGTTAATATCTAAGGTGGGGTTCCAATTAAAAGGTACCGGCTGGTACGAGACTGATTTTAAAAATAAGGATTCAAATACAAAAAAACAGACCGAGGGTGGAGAGGATAAAAAATCGACAAAATCTGATAAGAAGGAAAAGAAAACGTCGTCCAAAGTAGAAACTGCGAAAACCTCTAAAAGTGAAGCTGCGAAATGAAAGAAATTTGCCCCACTAAGAATAAGTTTAAGAGAAACAAATGAGAACACATTACTGCGGTGAGTTAAATGATAATCTTCTAGGTCAGGAAGTAGTGCTATGTGGTTGGGTGCACAATCGAAGGGATCACGGGGGTGTTATTTTCATAGACCTGAGAGATCTAAGAGGCAAAGCTCAAATAGTTATAGATCCAGACACGCCCGAAAGCTTTAGCATTGCAGAAAATGTTCGCAGTGAATATGTTCTAAAAGTTAAAGGAATCGTTCGGGAACGTCCTAAAGGAACGATTAACGAAGATATGATAACGGGTGCGGTAGAGGTATTAATATCTGATATCACGGTATTAAATGCTTCTATTACTCCACCTTTCCCAGTTGATGATGCCCAAACTTACTCTGATACCCGTTTAAGGCACAGAATTATCGATCTTCGAAGCGATAGGATGCGAGATAATCTGATTTTAAGAGCCAGGGTCAATGACTTCTTCAGGCGATTTTTAAGCGAAAATCAGTTTCTAGAAGTCGAGACACCTATTCTTACCAAAGCTACTCCTGAGGGCGCCAGAGATTACCTAGTGCCTAGTAGAACTCATCCAGGTAGTTTTTTTGCGCTCCCCCAATCTCCGCAGCTATTCAAGCAACTTCTTATGATGGGTGGTTTAGATAGGTATTATCAAATTGTTCGCTGTTTCAGGGATGAGGATCTCAGGTCAGATAGACAGCCAGAGTTTACACAATTAGATATTGAAATGTCGTTTGTAAATGAGACGGACGTTATAGATTTGATGGAAAGAATGATAAAAAATCTGTTTGGTGCTGTTATGGGGGTTTCCTTAAAGGATCCTTTTGTTAGGATTTCCTATAAAGATGCTATGGAAAAGTATGGTACCGATCGTCCGGACTTGAGAAACCCCCTAGAGATTGTTGACCTATCTGACATTGTGAAGGATTGCGAGTTTAAAGTATTCGCTGAGCCAGCGGGGAAAAAAAATGGGAGGGTTGCTTTATTAAGAGCACCTGAAGCTAGTAGCATTACCAGGAGTCAAATTGACAGTTACACTAATCTGGTTAGTCAGCATGGCGCCAAAGGATTGGCCTATATAAAGATCAATGATCTTGAAAAAGGCTCTGAGGGTCTTCAATCTCCTATCCTGAAATTCTTGTCCGAGTCAGTTGTGAATGAAATCTTATTGGCTGCTGGTGCGCGAAACGGAGACCTCATATTCTTTGGGGCAGGAGAAAGTAAAATCGTGAACGAATCTTTAGGCGTGTTGCGCTTGAAGCTAGGGGAGGATTTGGGTCTAACAGAAGATCAGTGGCGATTCTGCTGGGTGCGGGACTTTCCCATGTTTGAGCAGAACGATTCTGGAGCACTGACGCCACTTCACCATCCCTTCACAGCATCTCATCAGAGCGTGGAATTTTTGCAAGAAACACCAGAAATGGCTATTTCAAGAGCCTACGATCTTGTCTTAAATGGGCTTGAAATCGGGGGCGGATCCATAAGAATCGATGACGTAGAAACCCAATTATCAGTTCTCAAAGTACTTGGTATCGATCAGCTAGAAGCGGAAGAAAAATTCGGTTTTTTATTAAATTCATTACACTATGGATGTCCGCCTCACGGGGGTATAGCATTCGGCTTAGATAGGTTGGTGATGTTGATGGCTGGTGAGGAGTCTATTAGGGAGGTAATTGCGTTTCCGAAAACTCAAACAGCTACTTGTCCGTTAACTGATGCCCCAGGTATGGTAGATGGGAAGGCCTTGCAAGATCTTTCTTTGAAAACTACTGTAGATAGGTCAAAGGGCTAGGTGTTGTTATCGACTCTACCGTAGGCATCCTCATATCTTATTATGTCGTCTTCCCCTAAATAAGATCCAGTTTGTACTTCTATTATTTCGAGAGTTTCGCGAGTTCTGTTGGATAGTCGGTGTTTGGATCCTGCAGGAATATAGACAGACTCATCGGTCGTCAATTCGAGGATGGTATCATCTAAGTTTACAACCCCTTTACCCACGACAACTGTCCAATGTTCTGAACGAAATTTATGCTTTTGCAAAGACAGTGATTGTCCTGGGTACACAATAATTCGTTTAACTTGATAATTTTTTCCTCGGGCAAGGGGCTCGAAGATGCCCCAAGGTCGTTGCACAACTAGAGATTGGTGAGTCTCTGCTCTACCATGTTTCCTAAGATCGGATACTAAATCTTTCACTTCCTCATCTTTATCTTTCGGAGTCACCATTACAACGTCTGGTGTCTCGACCACAAGGATATTTTCCAAACCACTAACGGCGACTAAGCGAGATTCAGATCGCACAAAAGATTGGCGAGTGTTTCTTATGAAAACATCGCCATGTTTTGAGTTTCCCGCGTGGTCCTTTTCGTGAAAAACATCGAGGGCGCTCCAAGATCCAATATCAGTCCATTCAATGTCTAAAGGGATGACCGCCACGTTCTTCGATTTTTCCATGATAGCAAAATCTATAGAATCCTCTGGGCACTTCATATAGTCTTGCTGTTCCAATTTTATGAAATCCTCTTCCTGTTTTGAGCTACGATAGGCCTTCTTCGTAAATTCGTAAATATCTGGCGCTAGAAAAGCGACTTGTTTTAAGAGGGAATTGACCGTAAAAAGAAAGATGCCACAGTTCCACATGTAGCCTCCCTGCTCTATATAGGACCCAGCGATTAATCTATTGGGTTTTTCGGTAAACCGATCAACTTTGAAACCGTTTTGGATAGGTGCGCCAACCTTAATATAGCCAAACCCGGGGTGGGGTTCTGTCGGTTTAATACCAAAGGTGACAAGTTTGCCAGATTGAGCAAGGGGAAAAGCAGAGTTAACCGCATCAAGCAGAGCATCCTGATTTTCGATAAGGTGGTCAGATGGAAGAACTAGCATTACTGCTTCCGGATCTCTGCTCTGAATTTCCATGGCTGCAACTGTTATCGCTGGGCAAGTGTTTTTGCTGACTGGCTCACAGAGAACATTTGCTTTCCCGCCGAGTTTCCCTAATTGCTCCGCAACTATATATTTATGAGTCTCTGCAGTTACTACTATTGGATCTAAATGAGGGCTCAAATCTTTCGCTCTTGCATAAGTTTTTTGAAACAAGGTCTTTTCGTCTATCAAGTTCAGGAACTGCTTCGGAAATCCTGCACGTGAGAGTGGCCATAGTCTTGCGCCGGATCCGCCGCAGAGAATCGTCGGGTATATTTTGGTATTAGATGCACACATTTGGTTATTTACCTATTCCAATCGGACGAGAATGATTCTCATAGTGTTGATAAAAATGCACGGTCGCATAATTCTATAGTAATTTAGAACGAAAGCGAGGTCCTATGTCTTAGCTTCTTATTGTTCCCAAAGATTTTCCGATTTGAATATAATCGCAAAAGAACGTTAACCATAGAAGTTCTCCGATTTTATTAGCGGCATAGCCAACAATTCTTGCCGGAAATGAGTTAGACCACGTTTCGTGACAGCATGATATAATCACGAAGAAGAAAGTGTCTGTGACTGTGTTGTGCTGAATTTTTACCATCTTGGTTTGGCGTCTCCTCTAGAAGCAAATTGCTTTGCGAGCCCTAGGAAAAATGCTAAATGAAAAGAATTATATTTTTGGTCATTAAACACCTATTCAGGTTGGACCCTAATCGCATGCGGGTAATTTGTGATTGGTTCATAGATCAAGTTCGCAGTGAAAAAGATGCTGAGCCCGCTAGGAAAAAAAGCTCTGCTCAATACTGGTCGGAGCATTTGGTGCCTCACGAAGATTGGTCAGATGCAAGTGAATCCTTGAATTATTTTTCATGGCGAAATTTACAATATCCTGGTTATATCGAGTTAATGCCGGTCTGTGACGCGGATAATTTAACAGTAATGGATTATGGATGTGGGCCCGGCAATGATCTTGTTGGATTCCATGAGTTCTCGAATCCGATCCACTTAATTGGCTTAGATGTGTCCAACAAAGCATTGGCTGTTGCCCACCGTCGAGCATTACTTCATGGCCTAGATGTTAGCTTGATTCGTTTAGAAGAAGAATTGAATCAAATACCCATAGCCTCCAACAGTGTAGATTTGGTGCATTCGAGTGGAGTTTTACATCATGTAAAAAACCTTCCAGCAGTTTTGGGTGAAATTAAAAGAGTGATGAAATGTGGAGCAAGACTTCAGATAATGGTCTACAACTATCAATCCATTTGGCTTCATCTTTACACTGCATATGTGCATCAGATAGAAATGGGTCTTTATAAAGATATTCCTCTGCTAGAGGCATTTCGTAGGACCACAGATGGGCCCGAGTGCCCCATTTCGAAATGTTATCGACCTACCGAATTTCTCGAACTGATGGTTTCGATGGGTTTTGAAGGTCGTTTCAAGGGCGCAGCAGTTTCATTACTAGAATTAGAACTGATGTCGAAGCGCTTCCAAGCAATTAAGAGTCGTCAACTTGCGAAAGAACATCGTGAGTTTTTGTCTTCACTTACCTTTAATGAGAAAGGATACCCTATGATTGAAGGCCACGTTGCAGGTATCGCTGGTTGCTACGAGTTCCGAAAAGCCCCGCCTGAACCTAGTAATGGGAAAACTCTACTTGGGAGTGATTCTTAAAGATTATGGAAAAAGACTGTATACTATCTATATGAAAGACGCGTCTAATTCAATCCAGAAAGGTTTAATTAACGAAACCCTAGATTTTGTTAAGAGCGACTTTTTGCCTGGAATATTGAACTTTGGTCGGTGGAAAGCGCTTTCGCTGCGTTCGTTAAGGGCGATGAATCGTAGGGCTAAGCTTGGCTTTTTATGGGTCATTATGTCTGCTACTGTCTTTGTAGTAGCAGTCTCGTTAGTCTACTCTCTAGTTTTTAATATAGATGTTGATGTCCTACTACCTTACATTGCTACCGGATACATCACTTGGGCCTTGATCATGAGCGCCCTAACCTCAATGCCGATATTATTTACGACCTATGCAGCCTACATTACACAAAAAAATTTGCCTCTAACTGTATACGTAACTGCAAATGCTTTTGAAAAGATGGTAGTGTTCATAGCTCAATCCTTAGTAATACTAGTTACTTGTTGTGTTTTTAAAACAGGAGTTTCCCTTGCTCTTTTAATTTTGCCAATCTCTCTGACGCTGATTTTTCTTACTGCAATAGGGGCAAGTTTTTTTATAGGCGTTGCTGCAGTTCGATATCGGGATTTGGGTCAAGTGGTTAATTCATCTATTTTAATTATTTTTTTATTAACTCCTATAATATGGAAGCCGGAATTTTCCGGAAAACGTGCGCTCATTGTTGAACTGAATCCGATCTATCACTTTATTCACATCATTAGGGCTCCTATCCTTGAACATGAAATTCCTTTGATGTCTCTGCTAGTTGCTTCGGGGATTTGCCTAAGTTTTTTTCTTCTAGGTTTTGTGGTGATGGCGGCATATCGACATCGGATTGTCTTTTGGCTATAGATTTATCATGGCTTATATCAAAGTAGATAATCTCCGGCTCTCTTATCACGTGTTAGTTGAAACTGGATCCATAAGAAAAGCAATGATCAGTAATCTTTTGGGCGGGTTTGTCCGGAAAAAGAAAGACAATAAAAATATCGTAACTATCGATGCGATAAGAGGAGTAGATTTAGAATTAGATGATGGGGATCGATTGGCAGTAATAGGTCATAATGGTGCTGGCAAAACTTCATTGCTTAAAGTACTTGCTTCTATATATAAACCTACTTCTGGTAGCGTGAGAATATCTGGAGAGGTCGAAAGTTTAATAAATACCGGATTTGGCCTAGAGATGGAGGAGACGGGACGAGAGAATATTAGATTCATCCTAACTCTCTTGGGGAGGCCGATCAATTCTATCGAGCAAGAGATTGAAGAAATCTCTGAATTCACGGAACTAGGTGAGTTTCTCGATTTACCTGTTAGAACCTATTCCACAGGGATGCAAACAAGACTTTCTTTTGCTATTTCGACAAATATAAAGCCTGAAATCTTATTGATGGATGAAATGATCGGTGCTGGTGATCATCGTTTTCAGGAAAAAGCCCAAAAGCGGATTGAACAAATAGCTAAGCAAACTAAGATCATCGTTCTTGCGTCGCATGCGGAAGCGTTGATTAAAGAATGGTGCAACAAGGCAATCTGGATGGAGCAAGGGAAAATCATTGATGTAGGAGGTCCGGAGGAACTTTGGGCTAGCTATATTAAAAGCATGACAAGTTAACGGCAAGCCTGCCTTAAATCGATTCCAGGAGATAGTCAAGTCTGTGTCTATGGGTATGGTTTTCCAAAACATGGTGATGAGTATAGGATGTTATTTCTTCAATCCTCTTGCGATTATCTAATAAAGATAGAAGATCATCGATATTTGAATGATCCTTTTGAAGTTCGAAGAAATGCTCTCTAGGGTTTAAAATATCATTATATCTACCTGGGTACATTATTTGGAGTGTCTGGGTTCCGACTGCTTCAAAATGTCTAGAAGATATACATTTTGTATATACAGGTGGTAGAGGGGTTTCTGCAAAAAACTTTTCATATATATCTTGAAAATTGGCCTCTTGGTCTGCACTACTTATTTCAGCGACATAATTACCTTTGAATTTTAGTAAAAGTTTTCTTAAAAAAGATGGTAAAGCAAATCTATACGCTCGTCGCAGAAATGATTCCTCGGGCAGGATAAGTTTGGGTGATGTTTTAATCAAATATTTTTTTATATTCGAAACAATTTCATCACTTGGTTCGAGATAAAAACTACCTGCCTCTGTTGCTAAGGTTGCCTTGCAGCTATTCAGAAAGAGTCGCCACCCATTTCTGTCGAACCGGTTGTTATCTTCGGTATTTAATCCTAAATCAACATTTAGCCCGTGGGGATTGTCGTGAAAATAGTTAATTATGGAATTTCGATCATCATCGCCAAGATATACACCATATTTTGTTGATCTTGTACCAATGTCAATTTTCCGGTCGTTCAGCTCGATAGTATTATAAAATTTTGCTGGGTTAAGGCCGTGTGGTAAAGACAGCACACTCGCGTCTTTGCAACTTTCGTAAAGCCATTTTCCTGCTTCTGGAAGAAGTTGAGTCGCGATAATATCTACTTTTAAATCTTGTAGGAGCTTTATTTTAGGTGCCATGCCGATGTTAAGTAGATTAACCTCATTTCCTACGAAAGAGACTAGTTTGCCTCTGCGGTTGCTTAGCGCCGATATGAAAGGTTCAATAAACTTTAATGTGTCTGCATTCATTGAATGGTGCAAGATAATCAAATCGACCTTTTCGATAGTCCGTAGGATCTCTTTGTAAGCCATCGGATGAATGAAATAGTCATCTGAGAAGGCCCCCCAGTTGTCAGAAACATTTATAGAAGTAGTTTCAAATTCCTTATGACTCTCGAAAGCGTCTACCCAATCATCGTAGTAGGATAACTGGTCAGTATAATAAGAATGTAAAAGGAGGGTTTTCATGAAGCTTTAACTGGCAATAGGGGGTCGAAATTTAGGAGCCTCATTTTCCGCACCTATTTTAAACTTGTAATTTCATTTTTTGACGGCTTTCAACGGAAGCGTTTCCCTTTAAGACCCTAAGCGTTCATTAGAGTGTTCAAAATTTTTTTTGCTCCGGTTCCATTCCCATACTCATCTATGGGGTTTCTCGCGTTGTAGCTTTCTACCGTCCACAATCGATTCCATCCACATTCTATAGTTTCTACCCATTCTGTCTCCGATCGCAAAGTGACACAAGGCACGCTATGAAAATAGGCTTCTTTTTGCAAGCCTCCTGAGTCAGTTAGAACGGTGTGAGCCTTGCTGATAGTATATTGAGTTTCGATGTAGCTTAGAGGTTCGAGAAATCTAAACCTTGATTCCTCTCGATATGGATCAACTAACCTCCTTATTCTAGGGTGTACTGGAAAGAGTATCCCTAGATTATGTTCCTCAGCAAAATCGATAGCAAATTGCATAATTTTGGAAAATCTGTGAGCGGAAGACGATTCTTGTCGGTGAATTGTCATCAGCGCAAACTCACCAGAGCGCAGTCTAAGTGTCTTCTGATATTTTTTTTCTTCTTTTACTAAAAACTCTTTTGCGTGCAGAGTTGCGTCATACATCACGTCTCCAACATGAAATATGCCGTTAGAGATTCCTTCATTTCTGAGGTTCTTAACTGATTCTTTGGTAGGGCAAAAAAGAAAATCACTAACATGGTCAGTAAGGACCCTGTTTATCTCCTCCGGCATTCTTTTGTTAAAAGATCTTAGTCCTGCCTCAACATGCGCTATTGGTATATTCAATTTTGCGGCAGCGATAGAACCAGCTAGGGTGGAGTTCGTATCGCCATAGACCAGGACAATATCCGGCTCTTCCTCTGTTAGCACGTCTTCCAATGCTGAGAGCATTTTCCCAGTCATTTTGCCATGACTGCCGCCGTTGATATTTAAGGAGTATTTCGGATTTGGAATATCTAGCTCCTTAAAAAATACTTTCGACATGTTCTCGTCAAAATGTTGCCCTGTATGTACTAGGGTCTCGTCTATCCTACTATCTTTACTTGCTTCTCTAGAAAATGCAGCTGCTTTGATAAACTGCGGGCGGGCTCCTACAATAGTCAAAACTCTTTTGGCCATTAATCGAATGAAGCCTCGGATAAAAGCGCTACATGTTTCTCCATATTCCTAACAATCAGCTCCTGATTCTCCTGAGTCCATTGTATAGTTTTTCGTAGTCCATCTTCTAAAGTCACAACAGCTTTGAAGCCGAGTTCCTGCTCGGCTTTCTCAGTAGATCCAAACCGTTTTCCTGACCTGTCCCATGGGCGGGGGTTTTTATATTCAATCGGGGTCGGGTTTTCTGTTAAATTATTAATAGTCTCCGCAAGTGTCTTAATGCTTGTCTCCACGCCGGATGCTAGATTATAAACCTCTCCATCCTTTCCTTTTAATGCGCAAGCCATAAGTCCAGCTACAATATCATCTACGTATATGAAATCTCTCGATGCCCTTCCTTCGTTTTCTAACGGCAAAGCCTCTTCGAGTAAAGATTTCCATATGAAGGTTGGTGTCACGTTGCGCCAAATAGTTGCTGGTGTTCCTCTCCACTCGCCGGCACCTAATATTTCTCTTGGCCCGTATACATTTTGAAAACGGGCTTTAACAAAAGGCAGACCATGTTTCATCCAATAATAATTGCCGTAAAATTCCCCAACGATTTTTGAGATCTGATATGGACTGTCATGATATAGGCTTACATCGGCTTCCTCATCAGTTGCTTTGGCGTCATCGTAAGTCTTTTTCGCTACTGTGCATCCGGCGGAACTGTAAACTAGTTTTTTAAGCTTGTTAGCGCCCTTCAAGTGTTCACACAATTTAAGAGTTGTAATATTGTTATGCTCATGGTCTTTAATTGGATCGTGAATGCTAGATTGATTGCCGTGGTAGGTCGCTAAGTGGAAGACATAGTCGAAATTGATGCCAATTCTGCTTAAAATGACATCATCTGCGATGGAGCCTTGAAACAATTCTACTTTATCGTCATCTGGCAGATTCTCGGGTTCTGCCGACAGTAGATTGTCAACTACTTTTATCGAGCCAACATTACTCTCCATCAATTTATGGCACAAGTTGCTTCCGACGAAACCAGCCCCCCCTACTACAAGTATTGCTTGCCCATCAAACGTCATTTTTTAATCCTCTACTTCTTTAAGATGAGTAAACGTTTCTTCGATTCCGTGTTTTTTATAATATTCTATGGTCTGCTCTACCCCACTTTCTAATGAAACTTTTGTTGTCCAATTAAAATCTTTTTCAGTGCGAGTTGGATCTAAAAGAATGGAGTAAACATCATCTGGCTGCCGTTCCCTAACCTCTACCGATATATCCATTCCCAGTGCTGCTGTAGTGGCATCAAATAATTCCTGGATAGAAAAGTCGCTACCTGAGGATATGTGGTAGGTTCCTTTACCTTTTCCATCAATCGCGCTCATAATACAACTCACCATATCGTCTATGTAGATAAAGTCTCTTCTAGTGTCCATAACGAAGCATTTTAAATCAGAGGTAAGTCGTTTGTAGAAAGTTGGTAATGGTCCGCTAATATTTCTAGGCCCATAAGCATTAGCCAATCGGAAGGTTACAAAATCAAGGCCAGATAAGTGAATATAATCTTCCCCAGCAGTTTTGCTAATGGCATAACTTGACCCGCGAGGTAGGATGGGATGATCAAGCGTAATTGGTTGCTCTAGAGGTTTAAGTCCGTAGCACAAAGCAGTCTGAAAATAAATAATCCGTTTAATGTTGGATTTCGTCATGGCTTGGCAAACTATACTCGTGCCCGCTACATTGGTCTTTGAATCTTCGATCCAGTTCGTAGGATCCTTGTAAGAGGCAGCAGCGTGAATTACAAGATCCGGTTGAAAAGATTCCATCAATTCGTTAACTACTTTTTCGTTGCAGATCGTGTCCTCGACTACCTGCAAATTTTTGTGGGGAGATAAATTGTCTCTCCTGCCGGTAGCAAAGTTGTCTATCACTAACACCTCATCGCCTCTAGCTAAAAGATGGTCGGCCAGATGAGAGCCAATAAAGCCAGATCCGCCAGTTATAAAAATCTTCATATTTATATTCTCCATTAGAACCTATGTTGCGAGTTTTGAGAGTTCGCTTTTTTTGTCATGAAACTGTTGATGCCAGATTTCTAAACTTAATAGTCCCCAAACTTTTCTAGAAAACTGTGACGAATTCTCTAAATTTTCCAAAACTTTCTTCGGATCGTAGAACCCTCTTGTATGCGCGTTTTGAGACAAAAAGATATCATGTACGAAATCTCTTAATGGACCCGAGAACCACTCTTTGAGAGGTACAGGAAAGCCCATTTTATCACGACGGTGAAGAATTTTGGTGGAAATTTTCTCTTTAAAAACCTCTTTGATTAAGCTTTTCATTTTTCCGCCTGGGAATTTTATGTCGGCTGGGATAGTGGCTGCGAATTCTACTAAAGGGTGGTCCAAAAACGGGACGCGTGACTCCAAACCGTGGGCCATGCTCATGCGATCTTCAACATGTAAAAGCGCAGGCAAGAGGCATTTAAAGTCAAAATGAGTCATCTTGTCAAAATAGGCCTCTTTAGTTACGTTCTCCGGATTGTTAAATATAGCTTTGAACCTTTCAAGCAATCCATCTTTATCAAATAAGTTCCAGTCAACTTCACCATTTGTATCGTTTGAGCGATCGATAAGCCTGTAGTATCTTTCGTCAATGGGTCCAAAAAGCCCTTCCTTCCAGAATGATGTTATAAGTGGCTTGTATTCTTGAAGTAAAGTTAAATTTGGGATAATAGATTGTGGTGTAACCACGAAGTTACCATTCTCATGTGTCCCCTCTATTGCTGCCTTAATACACTGCTCAAAGTAAGCTATGATGTAACGAGCGTAACCCCCGAAAAGTTCATCACCTCCCTGACCACCAAGGACAACTTTTACATGCTCGGATGCAAGTTTAGAAACCATATACTGGGGAAATGAGCCTGGACCGGCAACTGGTGAATCGAGATGATAGATCACCTTAAATATGTTTTCGGTAAAATCACGAGCGGATATATCAATGGTAAAAAGATCCTTTTTTGAGGCGTGGCTAGCAGACTTTGCAAACTCGCTCTCATCATAGCCGGGATACTGAGTAAAACGCCCATGAAAAGACCCGTAAAAATCCTCATTGCTTTCGGTTGCCAGTGCTACAACCAGCGAAGAGTCGATACCTCCACTCAAATAACCGCCAACAGGGACATCACTAACCTGATGGTATTTGACGGAATCATTCATTAAATATTCGAGTTTTTCTTCAAAGAATTTTTCGCTGTGTTCCTTGTCGATACTGTAATTAACGTCCCAATATTTTTTCACCGTCAGCGTATCATTCTCCAGTATTAGAAAGTGACCAGGCATCAGTTGAAATATGTTGTTGAAGAGAGTTTGGTCGCCCAGTGTGTACTGGAAAGCGAAATATTCTGAGAGAGCCTCAAAATTGGTAGTAATATCGTTGAGGAAGGGCAAAATGGCTTTCATTTCAGAAGCAAATATAAAAGCTTCATCGGAGTGGTTAAAGTAAATAGGTTTGATACCAAATCTATCTCTTGCGCAGAATAACCTCTGTCTTTTTTCGTCCCATATTGCAAAAGCAAACATGCCCCTTAGATATTGTACACAGTCTGCTCCGTGTTTTTCGTAAAGCGCCAGGATTACTTCTGTATCGGAATTAGACCTAAATTGGTATTCCGATAACTCCTCTGTTTTCAAGTCAGAAAAATTATAGATTTCTCCGTTATAGACGATTTGAGAGCCATCATGTCCCTGCATTGGTTGAGCCGAATTATTATCTAAACCTATGATGCTTAGTCGGTTGTGGCACAAGAATATATTCTCTCCGTCAGTATACTGACCTGAACCATCAGGCCCTCGATGGGAAAGTAGCTCAGATCTCTTGTATAAACGCGTGTTTTTACTTTTTATTCCAAATATTGAACACATTTAATTAATTTTCAGCTGGGGTTTAGTCAATCATAAGGGTGTTTATTCTTGGTCGCAGTGTCGATCACGAAAAGGCAAACGAAATCATATAACACTATTAAATCTTAATCAAATCAGAAGGTTATATCTGGGGTTTAATTTTGAGCTAGAAGTGACTTAGGCAAATTGCTTTAATAAACTACATTCCGATGAGGAGGTCATTGAAATCAAGGGAAGGACTCATCGGCAAGCTCAAAACGGTTTTAGAGAGAGTCTCACTAGCTTCCAAAGATTTCACAGTAGGATAGTTTTTGTATGCAGTTTGTTGGTGTAATGGTTTTTCGTAATATATCATTGTAGGGACGCCAGCACTCTGAAGACGATCAACTATAGCTTGCCGGTTCATGCCAGGTTTTACTTTTACAGTGTATTGAGCCCAAGCAGACTGATTTTCCCGGCTAATGAGTGGAACATTCATAGTCCCTTCTAAAGCGGCGTTGTACTTATCAGCTATGTGTTGGCGTTCTTCGATTTCCTCATCAAAAATTTTTAATTTCTCAAGTAAAATAGCGGCCTGAAGGGTATCTAAGCGAGCATTGAGGCCTACACGGACGTTATCATATTTACTACTACCTTTGCCATGCACCCTTATTGACTTGAGGATCTCATTTAAATCTGAGTCGTCGGTGAATATTGCCCCACCGTCTCCATAACATCCTAAAGGTTTTGCCGGAAAAAAACTCGTCGCGGTAGCGAAAGCTAAAGAGCCGACTTTTCTATTATTGCTTGAGGCACCGAAGCTTTGAGCTGCGTCAGCTAATATCCACAAATTATGTTTCTCTGCTATTTTGTGCAAACGTTCATATTCCGCAGGCTGACCAAACAAATCCACGGCTATGATAGCTTTTGGCTTTAACCCTTTGGCCTGCGCAATTTTCACCCCTTCTGAAATATCATCCGGATTTATGTTGAAGGTGTCAGGCAAAACATCTAAAAAAATTGGGGTAGCTCCGAGTAAAGCTACTACCTCTGGGGTGGCGGTATAAGTGAAACTAGGTAGAAAAATGGCATCCCCTCTACCTATATCTTTCGCCATCAGTACCATGAGCAGTGCGTCGGTACCACTAGAGCAACTTATCGCGTATTTTGCCCCACAGTATTCAGACAGGTTTTCCTCTAGCGCGAATACTTCAGGTCCCATAATATATTTTCCGTGATCAAGCACTCGCATTATTGCTTGCTCTATTTGCGGACGAATTTTATCCTGCTGAGCTTTTAAGTCTATAAATGGCACAGACGGCGTCTTTTCCGATTTTTTTGAAATGATCGTCATTGTTCTAATCTTCTACTAGATTATTATCGTTGTCTATCCGATACGTCGTTCCTTCGCGGGGGCACGTTAGTTGATCGTCAAGTTTCTCTCCAGAATGAGACATCCAACCTACCTGTTTAGCAGGATTTCCGACCATTAAAGCATGCGGTTTTACGTCTTTGGTAACTACCGCACCAGCTCCAATAAAACTGTAGGCGCCAAGTATGTTACCACAAACGATGGTTGCATTAGCTCCAATAGACACTCCTCTCTCCACCTGGGTTGTTCGGAATTCGTCTTTGCGCTCAACTCCAGCTCTAGGGTTGTGGACATTAGTAAAGACGCAAGAGGGGCCACAGAATACGCTGTCTTCAAGTGTTACACCCTTGTACAGACTAACATTATTTTGAATTTTGCAATTGTCTCCAATAGAGACGTCGGGGCCAATCATTACGTTTTGACCAATGTTGCAATTTTTCCCGATTATTGTTCCGCCTAAAATATGAGAGTAATGCCATATTTTTGTGCCTTTTCCAATTCTGGTACCTTGGTCAACGCACGCTGTCTCGTGGACAAAAAAACTTTTTTTCTCGTCTTTTTTTACCTCTAAGGAAACGGCTTTTCCAAGTACTAGAGACCTTTGAGATGCTCCTAGAACTTTCAGCACATTCAGTCCTTCAAGTCCATCGGTTCTCGGTGCGCTGTTGTTTTTGATGCAATCTAGAAAATGGAGGCATTCTGCCTTCAGAGGCTCAACAGATTCAAGTTCAATATTCTGGAATTCGGCCTTTTGGGGCTGTGGGAGCCCGTTCACCCATTGAACCTGATGGGGATAGACTTTCAATTTTTCATGCCATTCAAGGCCATCATCAAAAACGGCCATACCTCGATCACCGACCACTACTAGTTTTTGTTCCTTGAAAGGATGTAGCCATGATACAAACACATGGGCCTGAATGCCGTTCTCAAAAGAAAACT
>CACDEI010000018.1 GCA_902551695.1 uncultured Pseudomonadota bacterium | reverse complement strand
AAAATTTGTTTCCCTGTATGTAGCCCCACGCCTGTAGCTTTAATTGAATTTTTTAATGTTCTTTGAGTTATCACTGGGATTTAATGATGATTATTTAACATATGGCCGATGTTAGTGTAACACAAGAGTACGTAATGCTCTCCTCTTAGAGCAAATTTGGAAAACTCTAGACATACTTATTTTTAACTGCAAATCAGTCTGCTTGCCTCCTAAGGAAAGCTGGTATGTCCAGAACACCTTGCTCAGGCTCCACCTCAACACTTCCTTGAATAACAGTGGGAGTCGTGGTGTTAGATGTTTTTGAGCGGGAGGGAGATTCGGTGTCCTTAGCTTCTTTTGACCGATTTTCGATATTACCCTCACCAAGCTGGTCAGTTTCTAGGCCCGTCGCCACGACAGTGACCCGGATTTCGTCATCAATTGTATCATCTATAACAGTCCCCAAGACGACATTAGCATGCTCTGAAGCAAATTCTTGCACCGTGTATCCAACTTCGTGAAATTCTTGCAATTTTAAGTTAGACCCCGCAGTTACATTCACTAGTACACCTTTTGCACCATTTAAATCGACATCTTCCATGAGAGGACTATGCACTGCAGCTTGTGCTGCTTTTTTTGCACGATTTTCCCCACTAGCCAACCCAGAGCCCATCATAGCCATTCCCATTTCTGACATGACAGTGCGCACATCTGCAAAATCGACATTTATCAGGCCGCGACAATTAATTATTTCAGAGATACCTTTCACCGCATTTAGCAATACATTGTTCGCCGCGCTAAAAGCATCCATCAAACTAGCATGCTCACCTAACACACTTATCAATTTATCATTGGGAATAGTTATAAGAGAGTCGACGTGATTTTGAAGTTCTTGAATTCCTAATTCTGCTACTTTTGCCCTAGCTTTTCCCTCGTGAGAAAAAGGTCGCGTTACTACGGCTACCACGAGAATGCCTTCTTCTTTAGCGATCTCTGCAATAATTGGCGCAGCTCCAGTACCTGTACCACCACCCATTCCAGCAGTTATGAAAACCATATCAGCGCCTTTAACAGCCGTCCGAATCCTTTCCCTATCTTCGACCGCCGCTTGCCGTCCAATCACAGGATCTGCTCCAGCACCCAAACCGTTGGTCACTTCATCTCCAAACTGTAAGGTCGTTTTTACCTCCGAATCTCTTAGAACTTGAGCATCAGTATTTGCACAAATAAATTCCACTCCTTCCAGTTGAGAAGTCAACATGTGCTCTACGGCATTGTTACCTCCACCGCCAACACCCAAAACTTTTATTACCGCTTTATTACTACACTCTAAAATTTCAAATTGAGGCATTATATTTTCTCCGTATACAGCAATTTATTACTTATTATCACACCGTTACTTTTTCTAATTCAGAAAGATTTATGAAACCAATTCTTCATTTTTTCGTAAACAGACCCATCAAACTCAAAACGACCAACATTTTGCTCTGTGTCGCCATGCTTATTCCCAAAAATCAGAAGTCCTACACCTGTCGAATAAATAGGATTTCTGATGACGTCAATAAGACCTGAAACATATTGCGGTGTAGCGACTCTGACTGGCATATTAAAAACCTCTTCAGCTAATTCAATAACGCCCTGAAGCTTAGAACCACCACCAGTAAGCACCACTCCCGCTCCTACTTTCTCCAAATGGCCACTTCTCGCCAATTCATCGTTCACCATGTTAAAAAGTTCTTCGTAACGAGGTTCAACAACCTCTGCCAAAGTTTGCCGAGTTAAACGTCGCGCAGGCCTATCCCCCACGCTTGGCACCTCGATTGCCTCCTCGGCATTGGCAAGCTGCGTCAAAGCACACGCAAATCTTATCTTCAAGTCTTCAGCATCTTTAGTTGGCGTCCTCAACGCTATAGCTATATCGTTGGTTACCTGATCACCGGCGATTGGGATGACCGCAGAATGTTGGATTGAGCCGTTAATAAACACTGCAATATCAGTAGTTCCAC
Organism: uncultured Pseudomonadota bacterium; assembly: GCA_902551695.1. GTDB lineage: Bacteria > Pseudomonadota > Gammaproteobacteria > TMED69. The sequence continues at coordinate 22,299 of CACDEI010000018.1, read as the reverse complement.
CACCAATGTCACAAAGACAAACCCCTAGATCCCTTTCATCTTCAGTTAGGACTGCATACGAGGACGCCAGCTGCTGCAGGATGATAGAATCGACCTCTAGCCCACATCGTTTTATGCATTTTTCGATGTTTTGCGCGGCTGAAACAGCACCGGTCACCATATGCACCCTAGCCTCTAACCTGACACCAGACATTCCAACCGGCTCTCTTATTCCTTCCTGGCCATCAATAATATATTCTTGGGCAACAGTATGTAGAAGCTTTTGATCTGCTGAAATGGGAACCGCTTTAGCTACTTCAAGCACCCTGGAGACATCCCCCGCTGTAACTTCGTAATCCTTTATTGCAACCGTGCCATTTGAATTGAGACTTCTAATATGACTGCCCGATATTCCTGCAAAGACTCCCACTGCCTCACACTCTGCCATTTTTTCAGCTTCCTCTATGGCTCTTCGAATAGATTGAATAGTAGAATCGATATTTACGACGACCCCTCTTTTTAATCCTCGCGAAGGATGCCAGCCTAATCCGATCACCTTTATTTTTTCGCCATCAGATACTTCTCCAATGATGGCAACAACTTTTGAAGTTCCTATATCCAATCCCACTATAAGCTTCTTTTCTTCCCTCTTTGCCATTTAAAGTGTTCCTCTCATTTCTTTTATTTGCCTTTTTTCCACGGTTAAACCATTTGAGTACCTGAGATCAATCCTAGTAACCGAAGGCCAATAGGCATTAATATCTCTCTCGTAGGCAAATTGAAAACGAGACAATTTCTCCCTAATATCGCCTCTACCCAAGTTAATTCTTTTCTCATCCGTTGTTAATACCAACCATTCTCCTCTGTCATTAGCTCCAAAATGTTTAATCAACACACCAAAATGTTCAAACACTTGTTTTACTATAAGAAAATTCTCTACTACATTTTTTGGACTATCTTGAAGACTGAACAGAGTCACTAAATTGTTGAATCCCTCCAGTTCTCTAGGTTCGAATACGGCTCCGTTAGAGGACAGAAGCGCGCGCGCGCCCCATTTAGCGACCGGTACTTTTTCTATTATTTTTACACTCAAACCCGGAGGCCAAACCTTTCTAACAAAAACATCCTCAATCCAGGGTTCAGCTAATAGGACATTCCTGATCTGTCGGGTATTTAGATACAAGAGACCAGCGTCAATGCTCTTTTCTACTTCAGACTTTATATGAGAAACATTCGTGTATTTTAGATCTCCCACTATATAAACGGACGTAATAGGCATAGTATCCCTATCTAAAAGATATAGGCACCATATTAAAAATGAGATTATTACGGTAGTAGCCACAAGAAAAAATAATAAACGGGTAATCGGAAACGCACCCTTGCCGGGCCTAGCAGAGGAATATGGATTTATCACTTGTTAGCATCCTCTTCAATCGCTAGTCGTAAAATTTCGACGACTAATTGTTCGAAGCTAAAGCCTGCTCTTCTCGCGGACATGGGCACGAGAGAATGACTTGTCATCCCAGGCACCGTGTTTATCTCTATAACATGGAATTCACCATCATTGTCTTGGATGAAATCGACTCTTCCCCAACCACCACATCCTAGAGACAAATAAGATTGCAATGCCAAACCTGAGATCTCCTTTTCCTTCTCGAGAGTCAAGTCGCTTGGACAAATATAACGTGTTGTATTAGAGTCATACTTTGCAGAGAAATCGTAAAAGTCGTGTTCTGTCTCTATCTTAACTACCGGTAAAGCTTTTTTTCCAAGCACCGGAACGGTGTACTCAAATCCAGAAATATATTTTTCAACCATGATTTCTGAACCATAATGATCAGCCACTTCTAAAGCACTTCGAAACTCTAATTCACTTCTCACCAAAGAAACACCGATACTGGATCCCTGGCATGGGGGCTTCACCACAAGAGGAAATCCAATATGTTCTACCTCTTCTACTGTGGCACCCTTACCAACGGAAACAAAATCGGGTGTACGCAATCCCATATGACGCCAGATGATTTTTGATTTGCGCTTATCCATCCCTAAGGCGCTAGATAAAATACCAGAACCTGTGTAAGGAACCCCTTTTATATCTAATACAGCTTGAATACTCCCATCCTCCCCTCCTTTTCCATGGACCGCTATAAAAAAGAACTGAAATCTTTCTTCATCAAAGATATTCAATGACTTTCCATCCCAAACTACAGGTTCTGCGTCGAAGCCAGATCGATCTAAGGCTTGCCAGATAGCTCTGCCACTTTTAAGTGAGATCTCTCTCTCGGCGGCAGCCCCACCCATTAAGACCGCAATTTTTCCAACTCGTTGACTAATCCGAGTCATTTCACTAGACCCAACCTTCATCATATTGTCTCCAAGGCCCTAGACATCGAATTGCCTACGATTTTAACTTCTGTTTCTAAAATCACCCCTGTCTTGCATTTCACGATGTCTTGTATGTGAAGTATCAGACGTTCTATATCAGTTGCAGAGGCATTGTTCTCGTTGAGGATAAAATTCGCATGTTTTTCAGAAACCACCGCCCCACCTATTCGGCAACCTTTAAGGCCAGAGGTTTCTATCAAGCGACCTGCAAAATCTCCTGATGGGTTAGTAAAAACAGAACCACAACTTAACTTTCCAATAGGTTGAGTGGCTCGGCGTTTTTGAAGTAATGCTTGTAGCTTCTCAAAACTGTCTCCCAAGAAATTCTCTTCCATCCGGAGCTTGGCCCCAACAAACCAGCGGGCAGGCCCTCTAACATCTCTGTAACATGGCGTGAACTCGGTCTTTTTCTGCACCTTAATGTTGCCCAGTGAATCAATCGTTTCAACTTCTTCAACAAAATCCCAAATCTCGAACCCCAGAGCCCCAGCATTCATTCTCAAGGCCCCACCAATAGTACCGGGAATACCCACTAAAAATTCCAGGCCCTTACGATTTTTTGCAGCAGCTTCTCTGGCCACTTTCGCGCACGAAACTCCCGATTGAACATAAAGTGATTTATTTTCATCTCCCCAAATTATTTCTCTCAGCGCTTTTGTAGTCGATACTACAAAGCCTTTGAAGCCTCCGTCCCTCACAAGAAGATTACTGCCCAAACCAAGCCATATCATCTCAACGCAATCGTTTTTTTCTCGGAGAAAAGAAGATAACTCATCTACTCTTTGAGGCTGAAAAAAGTAATCGGCCACACCACCACACCTCCAACTCGAATGTCGACTCATTGGCTCAAACTGCCTTATATTATTTTCAAATTTTTTAGCCCGATTACTCATAATCTATGCGGCCAAAAACTCATCAACCAGACGGCCTATACTTCCAGCTCCAATAACTGCAATAACGTCATCATTCTTTACCACTGCCGAAACTGCTACATCCAAACTGACAAAATGATCAAGAAAAACTGGATCAAAGTTTCCTCGGTTCCTTAGCGACCTAGCCAAGCTTCTTCCATCCGCCCCAGCAATGGCTTTTTCCCCTGCACTGTATACTTCGAAAAGGATAACCATATCTGACTCAGATAAGACATTAACGAAATCTTCAAATAACTCCTTCGTCCGAGAAAATCTATGTGGTTGAAAAAGGATTACCAGCCTATTATTCGGCCACCTACGCCTCACTGTTTTAATGACAGCTTTAATTTCTGTAGGATGATGACTGTAATCATCTACAACCGTAACGTGAGAAGAGGAGATTTTCACTTTCTCATAAACCTGAAACCTCCTATCAATACCAGCGAAAAATTCTAAACTTCTTTTTATCGTATTTATTTCTACTCCTAGATCAGCAGCTACGGCAATGGCGGCTAAGGCATTTTGCACATTATGCTTGCCTGACATATTCAGCATGAAGGGAAGAAGCTCCGAACGACCAGAAATCGAAAGATCAAAAAATTCCCTACCCTTATCATGCTTTATGTTAAGTGCCCTATAATCGGCACCCTCACTTAAACCATAGGTAACCACATTTGCTTTAATATCGCCTATAAGATCAAGTGCCTCTGAATCATCCGCACAGACATAGGCAACGCCGTAAAACGGCAAACGTTTCAAAAAGCTTCCAAAAGTTTTTCTCAATACATCGAAGTCACCCGCATAATTCACTAGATGATCTCGATCGACATTGGTCAAAACAGCCAGCAATGGATATAAAAACAGAAAAGAACCATCACTTTCATCTGCTTCAGCGACTAAAAACTTACCAGTCCCCAATTTTGCACTTGTTTTTGCCCCCTTAACCAAACCGCCAATGATAAATGTGGGATCTTCACCAGCATCTGCCAAAACTGTTGAGATGAGACTCGTCGTAGTCGTCTTACCATGAGTTCCTGCAACAGCTATTCCGTATCTGAAACGCATTATTTCTGCTAACATTTCTGCTCTTGGTATCACTGGGATTCTTTTTTTCCGAGCAGCCAGCAACTCTGGGTTTCCTTCATGAATAGCGCTGGAAAAGACCACAACATCAGCACCTACTACGTTTTCCTCGGAATGGTTTTCATTTATCATAATTCCTAACAGAGACAGCTTTTCGGTAACTTTAGATATTACAAGATCGGAACCACTAACTTTATAACCTAAACTTAAAAGAACCTCTGCAATCCCACTCATTCCAGATCCGCCGATTCCGATACAATGAATGTGTTTTACCCTACCAAAGCTCTGGTGCTCAAATCTAACCATCTCTAGAACCTAATACAATTATTAACAACTAAGTTAAGAGAATTCTTAAAGCCGACAACATGTGCTGACTTAGCCATACTCAGAAGGCGTTCTCTATCTGATAAAAGTTTTCCAAGAGTTGCTGCAATTTTCGAGATGGACAACTCTTGCTCTGTTATGACTAAAGAGGCGCCGGTTTTTTCAAGATGGGTAGCATTCATCTGCTGATGATCATCTACAGCCCCCGCAAATGGTACCAGAACAGAAGCTACTCCGACTGACATCAGCTCAGACACAGTAACCGCACCCGCCCTTGCTATAACCAAATCAGCCTCGTAGTAAGCACTACTCATGTCATCTATATAGTCGATTACTTTTACGCTAGAGGTATCATCAAGCCCCTCATAGCCTTTTCCAATGGATAAGTCATTCCCGCTTCCCGTTTGATGTAAAATGGATAGATTGTTAATGCCGCACTGGACAACCCCCTGAGGAACAAACTTGTTTATAATTCTAGCTCCTCTGCTACCCCCAAAGATCAACACACTTAGATGAGTTCTCCCTTGAACCCTAACCTCCGGAGACGGCAACAAAGAAATAGAACTTCTTATTGGATTTCCAGTAGTTATTGCATTAACCTCTTTTCTAAAAGTTCCCGGGAAGGCTTGCAAAGTTCTATCAGCCAGAATGCTCAGCAACCTATTAGTTAAGCCGGCGACCGAATTTTGTTCATGGATAACCAATTTTTTTCCACACAACTTTGCTGCAACCCCCACGGGGCCACTAACATATCCACCCATCCCTATTACCACCTTCGGTTTAACCCTTTGAATTACTAAGACTGCCTGAAGAATAGCGAGTGTTATCAATATCGGGGCGGATAATACCCGCGCTAGCCCAGATCTTCTAACACCTTTTATAGTTATGGGTAAGAAGTTGAATTTATGGCGTTCTACAATCTCAGCTTCCATGCCTAATTTCGCGCCAACCCAGTTCACATTAAAGCCAAGAGCTCTAAGCTTGGTACCTACAGCAATACCAGGATATATATGACCTCCGGTTCCTCCAGCCGCAATAATAATTGAATCCATCAAGAGATCTCCTTGGCTTTCTTGACTTTAGAATTGCTCAGGATAGTCCTGTTTTCATACGCAACTCTCAACACTATTCCTACTGCTAGACAACTGACTAATAAATTATTATTCGCATAACTTAAAAAAGGCAAAGGTAAGCCTTTGGTGGGCAACAAGCCCAGATTCACTCCGATATTCATGAAAGCCTGTATTCCGATCAAAAAGCCGACTCCATATGAGGTATATGCGGCAAATATTTTATCTTGGTTTAAAGCTTCCCCGCCTATTTTAAAAAGACGCCATACTAAAAAAGTAAAAAGAACGATAATCAATGCCGCTCCAACCACGCCGAACTCTTCCCCTAAAATCGCAAAAATAAAATCAGTATGGACTTCTGGAAGATAAAACAATTTTTGTACACTATTTCCTAAACCCACACCCAACCAACTTCCGTTGCCGAACGCGATCAACGCTTGAGTAAGCTGCCATCCACTGTTTAAAGGATCGGACCAAGGATCGGTAAAACTCATTAATCTCGTTAGTCGATAGGGCGCTGTAAGAGCAACTGTCGCAAGCAAAGCACTTAAGGCAAAAGTCCACGCAATAAATCTTTTCAGAGGCACTCCTGCTAAAAAAAGCATCCCCAAAACCGTCATCGACAATACTACAGTACTTCCGAAGTCTGGCTCGAGCACAAGGAGAGAGCAAATTATTGCTAGGATAAGGAAAGGCTTTACAAACCCTACAAAATCATTTGCAACCTGTGTTTTATGTCTAACGATGTAGCTGGATACATAGAGAATTATGACTAATTTTATCCACTCAGACGGTTGATAGGAAAACCCAAAGATTCTTAACCACCGTCGAGCCCCGTTTACCTCATGTCCTATGTCTGGAATTACAACCAAAAATAGAAGGAATATGTGCAAGAAAAGTAAAAAAGTACTTACAGCCTCTAAGTACCTAAGAGGAATAATCAAAACGGAAAACAAAAGAAAGCATCCCAAGGCAACGGCAAAAAGCTGCCTCCAAAAATAATATAACGAAGGAAGAGAATATGATTCTGATAGTGGCAAGGAAGTAGAAGAGACCATTACTAGTCCGACTAAGATTAGAAAGCCCAGGATTCCTAACAGGGGGACATCCAAATTCGAATCACTATCTCGCCTGATCTTGATAGGGGTAGCTTGAGGTCTCATAGCTTTATTAATCAATTTTCTTTGACCCGATTCTGAATAGCGTTCTTAAAAGCTAAACCACGAGCTTCGAAACCTGAGAACATATCTAGGCTACTACAAGCTGGCGATAATAAAACCACTTCCCCATCAGCAGCAAAAGCTGAAGCGACACCTACCGCTGATGTCATACAGTTTGCACGTATACAAGGTACCCTACCCCGAAGTAGACGATAGAACAATTCAGCAGATTGACCGATTAAAACCACAGTATGGACCCTTACCTCAATGGTCTTAATTAAATCTTCCAAATTTCCTCCTTTAAACAAACCTCCCAAAATTAACACCCCTTTTTTCTCTGAAAGACAAGCGTTAATGCCTGCTTTGGTGGCTGATATATTGGTAGCTTTCGAGTCATCTATGAAAGTAGTGCCTTTAAATGTTCCTACCAATTCAGACCTATGAGGCAATCCCTCGAACGCTTGCAATCCTCGTATAACTTTTGGACTCAGTTCTATAACGACACCACAAATAGCCAGGGAAGCTAAGGCATTTGTAATATTGTGCTTACCAAAGATCCGAAGCGACTCAATATCAGCATACTTAAGGCTTCCTTTAGAGAGATGATGTCCTTCAAAATCTCTCGTGAGTCCATAACTTTCCTTTGTTGGCTCGTTTTGACCGAACCTAACTTTTTGCCCAGAAAACTCTACGGAATTCAGCACATCATCATCACTATTAAGTACTGCAACCTTTGCATTTTTCAAAATCTTTAATTTAGCCTCTAGATAGTCTTGCGAACACTCATATCTGTCCAGGTGATCCTCTGCAAAATTAATTAATGCCGCCACGGTTGGCTTCAAGGAATAAGTAGTTTCAAGTTGAAAACTCGACAATTCCAGAACGTAGAAATCTGGTACCGGCTCAGATAAGAGATCGAGTGCTGGGCGCCCAACATTACCTCCTTTTAATACTTTCAACCCACCAGCCTTCAACATATTGCAAACTAAATTGGTAACAGTAGTTTTTCCATTTGTTCCGGTGATAGCGATAACAGGTGCTTCAACGGACTGAGCGAATAGCTCAATATCACCAATAACCTTTGCACCGTATCGAGCAATAATATCAAACCCCAAATCAGCTTTACCTATCCCAGGACTAATAATTATTTGCTGAGAAATTTCTAAAAAATCATGATCGATTTCTCCCTTGATGAGGGGAGTCATGCTTTCCAAACTCTCTTTACTTTGGGGTGGTTTCTTCCTCGTATCCATAGCAACCAGACTAACGCCTTTTTTCAGTAAAAATCTGGCTACGGATTGCCCAGTAAGACCCCAGCCAATTACCACAGCATCGCATTTTAATTGATTTTTTGTATTTCGCTGAAGAAGGGTCATGGAAATCTTATCTAACCTTCAGGGTAGCTAGGGCAAACAGAACCAGAAGAGCGGTAACTATCCAAAAACGAACAATTATTTTTGGCTCCGGCCAGCCCTTCAATTCAAAATGATGGTGTATGGGGGCCATCTTGAATAAGCGCCGGCCGGTAAGCTTATAACTAGCAACCTGAAAGATAACAGAAAGGGCTTCTACTACGAAGATGCCTCCCATAATCAGAAGAAGCAGCTCCTGGCGCACCATCACAGCCGCTGTGCCTAAGGCCGCCCCCAGAGACAAAGAACCAACATCACCCATAAAGATTTCTGCCGGATAACTATTAAACCATAGGAATCCAAGCCCAGCTCCAACCAACGCCCCACAAAAAACACATATTTCACCAACACCTCTAACATAGGGTAAAGCCAAATAATTAGAAAAATTTATGTTGCCAGCTATGTACGCCAGTATAATTAAGGCGCCTCCAATCATAACTGTTGGCATGATAGCTAGACCATCTAAGCCATCGCTTAAATTCACCGCATTACTTGTGCTCACAATGACTAAACTTGTGGTGAAAAGATAAAATAAGCCAAGCTCGTAATTGATATTTTTAAAGAAAGGAAAAATCAGCGTAGTCTCTGCGCTGCTCTCAGCATTAAAGAAGAGAAGAAAGGCTAAGAGTAGCGCGGCTATCCACTGAAGGAGAAACTTCAGCTTGGCTGAGAGTCCATCTGAATTTCCTCTAGATAGTTTGAGAAAATCATCTACGAGGCCAATTAGCCCGAACAGAAAGGTTGACAATAAAATAATAATAATAAATCGATTCGATACATCTGCCCACATTGTGGTGCTTATTCCAATAGATATTAACATCACAGAGCCTCCCATTGTGGGCGTACCGGCTTTTGACAAGTGGGTGTGTGGACCATCTGCTCTAATGTTTTGGCCTATCTGTAGTTTTCGGAACAAAGATATAAAATAGGGACCAATACAAATTGATATTGCTAGTGCTGTTATTACAGCTAAAATAGTTCTTAGTGTTAAATATTGAAATACATTAAAACCAGACTGATATTCAGACAGATAAGTTGCAAGCCACAAAATCATTGGTTCTCCTCCGAGATGGCAAGTGCATTTACTACGACCTCTAACTGCATCACGCGAGAGCCCTTCACAAGCAAATTAATATCCGCTTCTGATTCAACCGAAATTTCCAAAATTCGGCTGATCAGTTTCTCCTTATTCGAAAAGTGCTCGGCCAAACCTTGAAACCCGTTAGCTAAATGAGTTCCCATCTCGCCAATCGTAAACAATCGATCTACACCAGCATTTTTCATCTCTTTACCAGCTTCACGATGATATCTACTGGACAACCCGCCTAGTTCTTTCATATCCCCCATGATGACCCATTTCGCCCCATTCTTATTTCTCAAAACATTCAATGCAGCGAGCAGTGCAGAAGGATTTGCATTATAAGTATCATCAAGAATACTGATTCCATTTTTTCCTTTAATGGGATAAAGCCTGCCTTTTGTTGGCATACAAGAAGCTAGGCTTGTGGCAACATCTGAAATTGAAACACCAACTGCATAGGCAGTAGCCGATGCCGCTAGAGCATTATTTATATTATGCCTCCCTAAATAGTTTGTGGTCACCTCAAAGGTTTTTCCACATGTTCCTAAAGAAAAAATACTACGATCCCCAGTTAGTTCTTCTCCCTCAGAATAAAAATCCCCGCCCGAGCCAAAGGTCCAAATTTTCCGAGTACCCGCCAGGCCAGACCAATACCCAAAATAATCGTCATCTGCGTTTAGAATCGCCACCCCATCTTCAGGTAGGGAGCTCACCAACTCTCCCTTTGTCTCAGCTATAACATCTATGCTTCCAAACCCAGTGAGATGAGCTGGTGAGCACAAAGTAATCACACCATAGTTAGGCTCCGCTATTTTGGCTAGATAGCTTATGTCACCCTTTCTAACGGCCCCCATCTCTAAAACTACCGCTTTAGTTTCGGAAGAAAGCTTAAAGAGGGTCATTGGAAGGCCTATTTCATTATTCATGTTAGCCGGAGTAGCGAGAACGCTGCCTAGGCAACGTAAAATTTCAGCCAACATATCCTTTACAGTGGTCTTCCCAGCGGAACCAGTCACCCCAACTATCGGACAGGAGAATTTTCTTCTCCAAAATCTCGCAAGATTACCTAGAGCTAGTTTAGTATCAGCAACTTCAATTTGGGGTAAATCAGATACCAGAGATTTTCTGCTTACTATCGCCCCTACTGCACCCTTCCGCTTGGCATCTTCCAACATTTCGTGGCCATCAAAATTGACCCCATTTAGCGCGACGAATAGTTGGCCCGCAGACAATGATCGGGTGTCCGAACTCACCCCACTGAATGAAGCATCCTGCCCTAGAAGACTCCCATGAACAGCCTTACAAACATCAGAGAGTGTTAAACTAATCATAGCCTCCCTCTGATAATATTTTTCTGACACTTAAAAAGTCATTATGCTCTGATTTTTTTCCATTGATCTCTTGGACCGTTTCATGACCTTTGCCAGCAATCAAAACAATATCGCCACTCCTTGCAGAACTTATCGCTGCTTTGATAGCTGAGAGTCTATCGTATATTGTTAGGACGCGCTCCCGATCCTCGATCCCCATAAGGATCTCCTCAACAATATCCTCGGTAGCTTCAGAACGTGAATTATCTCCTGTGAGAAAAATCAGATCCGAACCCAGGCTCGCTACGCTACCCATCTTGGATCTTTTTGTTCTATCTCTGTCACCTCCACAACCAAAGACTACTATAACCCTCTCTTTTGAGAGAGCCCTGAATGCAGACAAAGCGGCACCTAGACCCTCGGGGGTGTGCGCATAATCGACAAAAACGAAAGCGCCGCTCGACGACTTCCCACAAAATTGCATACGCCCGGGAATACACCCTATTTCGGGTAAAAATCTCATTATACTTTCGGAGGAGTATCCAGCCGCCAATAATGCCCCTACAGACAGCGAGACATTTGAAACATTGAACCCTCCTATAAGCTGCGTCTTAAGATCTAGAATCTTGCCTTGGTAGGCTAACGAAAATCTAGAGTAGCCAAGAGAGCACCGAATGTTAGAAACTGAAATGTCTGGGCGCCCCCCTCCGAGAATCTCAGAACCCACAGCCACACTGAGGACATTTTTGTCGGCATAGATCTCCTTAGATATAGTTCGGCCGAATTCATCATCAAGATTCAATATGGCGTTTCGCACATCTTTACGCTTAAACAAACTCAATTTAGCCAGCTCATAAGCATCTTGAGAGCCGTGATAATCTAGGTGATCTTGTCCTATATTTGTATATATGGCTGTATCTAGATCCAGTCCATTAAGACGCCCCTGAGAAAGCCCGATCGAAGAGGCCTCTAAAGAACATGAGGTCGCTCCATCCATTAAGAATTTACTTAACGCACGATTTATTGTTATGACATCTGGAGTTGTATTTGAAGTTTCTAGCATTTCTCTGGAATTATCCAAACCAATTCCTAAAGTCCCAAGATAGCCACAGCTTCCATCCAAAATACCTATTATTCTTGATATCAAATAGGACACGGTCGTCTTACCATTTGTTCCTGTAACGGCATAAATTTTGAGTAATTTAGATGGATCACCAAAGAATCTACTTGATATTTTTCCTATTAAATCTTTCAGTTTTGGCACCACAAAGAACGCGACTTTGCTTGGCGGATTCAAGGGAGATTGCGTTTCGCTCACAACTGCAGTGGCTCCCCTGCAAACAGCATCGCTTATAAAATCCGAACCCCTTCTTGTCGAACCACTCAAAGCAAAAAAGCAACTCCCTTGCATTGTCTCTCTACTATCAATCGTAATATCTGAAATATGACGGTCTAAATGTGGTGGCACCTCACAAAATCCTGCTAGTAAGTTAGATAAGGTACTCCCAGTATTTCGAAAGGAACCGCTCATCGACCTAAACCATCTCGCTGATTTAAAAGATCGCCTGATTCAGCAATTAGGCTAGCGTCTCCCACCATCTCAACATCTAAATCGGGAATGATACTTAGAACCCTTGCTGCTTCTTTCATAACTGCTGCAAATACGGGAGCAGAAACTGAGCCACCACCACCTTCTGATGGATTATCGATTACCACTACGCCTACCAATTTTGGTTGAGTAGCTGGAAATATTCCTGCGAAAATTGCTGTATGTTGGTTCTCCAAATACTCACCTTTAGCAGACTTCCTTACTGTTCCTGTCTTACCCGCCACCGAGTAACCAGGAATTTTTGCCAACTTTCCAGTTCCTGTGTCGACCGCTGTAAGTAACATATTCCGCATTTCAGCGGCCACGGAACTCTTTAAAACACGTTCTCTTAAAACATTACCAGGTCTTTTTTTCACCAAAGTAAGGGGTATTGATAAACCATCATTGGCAATTACATTGTAAGCTTTTGCCAATTGGCAAGCAGTGACCGCCATCCCGTACCCATACGATAAGGTGGCTCGTTCAGTAGGATGCCAAAATGCAAAATCCTTTAGGCGACCGAAGGATTCGCCGGGAAACATTAATCCCGTAGGGTTTCCAAAGCCAACAGTGTTTAACATACCCCAAAGCAATTCTGCTTCAAGGTCTTGTGATATTTTAATTGCGCCCACATTGCTTGACTTAGCCAATATTTGTCTTATGGTCAAAATACCGTAATTTTTCACATCCCCTACCCAATAGTTTCCAAGTTGAAAGCGCCCCGGAGATGTGTCAATTTCCGACTCAGCATTGTAGAGCCCATTCGAAATCACTGCAGCAGCTGTAAAGGGCTTTATAGTAGATCCAGGTTCAAAAGTATCAGTAAGAGCCCTATTTCTGACTCGATAAGGTTCAATAGTACTTCGTCGATTTGGATTGAATGAGGGTTGGTTTGTTATAGCTAACACCTCTCCACTGTCTGCTTCTAAAATAATCAGGGAACCTGCTTCTGCGTTATGCTTTTCTACCGCCTCACTCAAATATTTGAATGCTATGTATTGCAACCTTTGGTCCACAGTTAGTACTAGATCTTTACCTGGTTGCGGATAATTAATAATGTTTGGTTCTCTAATAATATTTTTCTTTGCGTCTTGAAATATTCTCTGCTTACCCGGTAAGCCGGCGAGATAGTCATTGTAAAGAAGCTCCATCCCCTCTAAACCATTGTGGTCGTCTCCGGTAAAGCCCAAAAGATGGGAAGTTTCCTGCTTATGAGGATAAAAACGGCTCAGCTGCTTTTCGAAACCAACACCTGAAAACTTTAGCTCTCTAACCTTGTTAGCAATTTCAGGAGAAATCAGCCTGGGTTGAAGATAAACAAAATTAGCTTTTTCTCGCGACGCCATACGCCTCTTAAGGTAACCCTCTTCTTGACCAATTACCGCCTCTAATTGGGCCCAGCGCTTTTTTTCCGAAAGAAATACTTGCGGTCGAACATAAATTGATTCACTTTGCACGCTTATTGCTAACAAGCCACCATCTCGATCTAATATTTTTCCTCTCACAGAGGGAATGCTTTCAACTTTATGGTATTGTTGCTTTCCTTTTTTAATTAAAAAATCTCTATCTTCTATCTGAATGTCCACGACACGAACTAACAAAGTAATAGCTAACATGAAGAAGAACATGATTACGAAAACGTGCCTATGCCTTAAAGAAAAATTTTTTGCTTGTTTAGAATTCATCGTATATTGACGATATCTATATCTTTAGGGATATACATATTTAGTTTAGACTTTGCCAAATCTTCAATACGATATGAACTCGCAAGATGCGTATACTCCAGGAGCAGCTTGTTGTTCTCTATTTGCAACTCCAATATTTCCTCGTTTAACTCATGAAGATCATTTAGTGCATGTCTGATGGAATGCCGAGTTTTCACTAGACCTACCGCAGAAACAAAGGTCAATATAATCAGAGCGACCGAGAGGATAATCTGTCTCATACCAAGCACTCTAGACCACGCAATCTTGCACTGCGAGATCTTCGGTTGGCCTGTATTTCCTCTCTAGTTGCCCTTATTGGCTTTTTCGTGAGAAGTCGATAATCAGGCGACCCTTTGCCAGACAAACTTGTATCGACCTTAGAAAGATCTCGGAAGTGGTGCTTTACTAATCTATCCTCTATCGAATGAAACGAGATCACCAAAAGGCGACCACCTTTTTTTAACATACATAAAACGGATGCTAAAATTGACTCTAATTCTAAGAGCTCCTCGTTGATAAGTATTCTAATCGCTTGAAATGATCTAGTAGCTGGATCAATTTTATAGCTACCCTTTATCGAAGATCGAATAATATCTGCCAAAACGCCAGTAGTCTTAATAGCTTTATCTTTTCTGTAATAGACTATTTTTTTAGCAATTTTTCTTGAGAACCTCTCCTCTCCGAACCTCCATAGTACATCTGCTATCTCTTTTTCAGGGGCGCTATTTATCCAATCCTCTGCAGTGCGGCCTTTCTCTTGGTTCATTCTCATATCTAACGGCCCATCACATTTAAAACTGAACCCTCTTGAGGAATTCTCCAACTGAGGGCTCGACACACCTAAGTCAAAGAAAATGCCGTCTATTTTTTTCCGCGAGGCAGAGAGAATCGAAGGAATTTCGGAAAACTCGGAGTGAAATATCTCAACCCTAGAATCATTATTCGCTAGATTTTTTGCACAAGATATTGCACAAACGTCTCGGTCAAACACGAGTAGTCTACCAGTAGAAGAAAGCTTACTTAGGACAATTTTGCTATGACCTCCCCGACCGAAAGTTGCATCGATATAGACACCACCAGGTCTCACATTCAAAAGGTTCTCGAACTCACTGGAGAGAACGGGCACATGCAGATGGTTAGTAAAATTCATAAGGATAAAGAATCCAAACCGTTGGACTTAAGGGGGTCAGCATTTTCTACAGAGTCCAACCAACAGTCCCTTTCCTCTTTCCAAACTGTAGAATCCCATATCTCAAGCTTATTTCCTTGACCAAGCAATACGCTCTCTTTTCCTAAACATATGAGGGTCCTTATTTCTTGAGGTAGCAAAATTCTTCCCTGAGGATCGAGGTTACAATCAGAAGCATACCCCCGCATTATCTGTTTAGTTCGACGAGTTTGCTTATCAAAGTCACTAAGTGAAGTTAAGACCCCTTCAATTCTCTCCCACTCCAGGAGCGGATAGACCCAAAGCGCTCTATCCCAAGGATTTAGAGTTAGGACTAAATCAAACACTTGCTCCCTATTAAGGAGATCTCTAATTTTGGTAGGCACAGCAAAACGACCTTTCGAATCAACTGTAACTTTATGGATGCCTCTGAACATAATTAGATACGAGTTTTCAACCTGACTGAGACGATAAATAAAATCCAAAATGAAATGATCGAAAAAACATAAAAATCCCACTTTTTTCCACTTTGAACCACATTAGACATAACTATACGGATTTAGGAAGAAAACTGTCAAGAAATAGAACGGCTTTTAGGGAGATTTTTGTATCTACAACAGATACTTAGACGCTTCAGGGCCGCTTAAAAAGGGACACAAAAATCTTCATAGAGATGAAAAAACACGATAAATCATAATGATATGTGATTGTCTTCATATAATAACTTAAGAAAATATAAAAAATTTTCAAAAACTCTGGCTTTCCAATGAATTAAGGCAAGTCGACCTGTAAGCCGGGTTCTGTATTGCCCAATTGGACATGGTGATCATTCATCTGCGGCGCACGTCACCGTGCGCCTGTAGCGACTTACCCGGAAACTTGTGCGGACAACACTACACGTAAAAACGTTTGCTTCCCTATTTAGTCTTGCTCCAGATGGGGTTTACCTTGCCATTGACTTTCACCAATGCGGTGCGCTCTTACCGCACCTTTTCACCCTTACCTTCTAAATTTTAGGAGGCGGTATTTTTTCTGTGGCACTTTCCGTAGACTCACGCCCCCCAGGAATTACCTGGCATCCCGTCCTATGGAGCCCGGACTTTCCTCCGCCACATGAAAATGGCAGCGATCACCCAGTCGACTTGCCTTCTTCTATTTTGCTTTTTATTTGATTTTTTTTCAAAGTAATTTTTTTAACATTAAGGCACGCTTATAGACAATATTTCGTTTTGCATTAGTTATCTTGGACACCAGCTGGACAGAGGTTTTAACGTCCACTTTCTCCAACAAAATTGCAAGAAAGCTATCAATTTCCTTTTCGAGCTCGTTAGTATCTTGAGCTCTCCCCTCAACAATTATGGTGAACTCACCCTTTTTTGCTAGTGGGTTCTTTGAAATAGTTGTCAAAACCTCTGAGAGAGATCCTCTATACAAAGTTTCGTACAACTTTGTCATCTCCCTTGCAACCAAGACTCGCCTATCTACTCCCATGATATTTCCCACACTCTCCAGAAACTTTACAATACGGTGAGGAGCTTCGTAAAAAACCATGCTCCTCGACTCATGCATTAATTTTCGTAGATGACTGACTCTAGCGCTATCTTTAGATGGCAAAAATCCTTCGAAAATGAACCTGTCTATGGGAACATCACTGACTGATAAACACGCTATCAATGCAGATGGCCCAGGAATAGGGATAACAGGCACTCCCTTTTGAGAGCCCTTCTTCACAATTGCAAACCCCGGATCAGATATAAGAGGAGTCCCTGAGTCAGTCACTAAGGCAACTGCAGCAGGTTTTTCGAAAATAGTTCTTAGGATTTCTTCCACACGGGTCGCATCTGAAAAATCATGATAGGAAAACATCTGATTTTTTACCTTATATCGTTGGAGGAGAAGTGCGCTTTTCCTAGTATCTTCAGCTAGAATAAAATCGACAGATTTAAGAACCTGCTGGCCTCTCAGACTAAAATCTGATAAGTTTCCTATGGGTGTACCAACGACGTAGATAGCAGGTTTTTCAAGTTCGATAATACTGGATTCCAAAATTCACCTCCCAAAAAAAACACGATGGAAAACGCGATGAAAAAGTTCATTACGTTAATAATACTATTGATTGTAGTCAGCGGCTGCTCTAAATACACCACTAAGAAAGATGACCTAGATAATTATGAAGCCACAAACAACCAATCAACAGACCGAGTAGGTGAGCCACAGAAAGAAAACTTTGAGATAATTTCAGCTGGAAAAAACGTTTTTAGTTACGTGGAGCGTTACGACATAAAAAAGGTCGCCGTGCTTCTACCATCCGACGAGGCTTTCAGAGATATAAGTGTAGCAATTCGAGATGGTATAATCTCATCTTGGTATGATAATGTAACTCCACAGTTTCGACCAGAACTGCTTTTTATCACCACATCATCTCCAACCGAAGAATTGGTATCGAAAATTAGAGAAGAAAAGATCGACTTTGTTATTGGCCCGCTCAGGAAAGGCTTGATATCAAAAATAAAAAGCGCTCTCCCGAAAGATATAGGAATGCTTGCCCTAAATACCGACGTATCTATTACAGAAGATAGGGAACGTTTTTTTCAATTTGCGCTTACCCCTGAGAATGAAGCCATTCAAGTGGCTCAAAAAGCAATAAAAACAGGCCAACGGATGCTTTTAATTCATCCTAATTCTGACTGGGGTGCTAGGATTTCCCAAACCTACAGGGAAACTTGGCGTGAGCTAGGGGGAATTGTGGTATCAGAGGTCTCATTCAACCCTAGCGAGTCGGATCATTCAAACTTGATAAAGAAAGCACTAAATATAGATCGTAGTATTGCGCGAAAAAATTTCATTCGCAACTTATTAGGGACGAAACTTCAATTCGAATACCGAAGACGGAATGATATTGAAATAATAGTCGTGGCAGCGAACGAAACCCAGGCGCGCCAGATACTACCTCAGCTTCGTTTTCATAAAGCTGAAAATCTACCTATTTTTTCAAGTTCACACGTTTTCTCTGATGTGAATATCGGGACAAGCAAAAAAGATTTAGAAGGGCTGATTTTTGGGGATGCTCCTTGGGTGACAGCCGAAGAAGATTTTTTCCTTAGGAAAATACTCAAGGATACTTCTCACCCAGCAGTGGATTACCCACGCCTTTTTGCCTTTGGGAGGGATGCCTACAATATACTACCTTTTCTGAAGAAAATGGACCTCTCTCCAACGATGCGCCTTCCTGGCGCCACCGGTACTTTGTGGGTGGACTTAGACAACGTAATCCAACGAGATCTAAAATGGTATAAATTTACAAATGGAAAGGCTCGAAGGCAGAGCACCAGGACATAAATATATCAAGGTGCGCGTACCGTGGAAATTAAGCAATTTAGATTCAAGAAAAGAAGGCCATAAGAGTGGAAAATAGAAAATTAGTGCGTTCAATCATTGAGGAAAGCATTAGAGTCAAATCGCTTTGCGCGTCGCAATGTCTTGATGAGATAGCTCAAGCCGGCGGAATCATCGCAGATAGCGTTTCTATGGGTAACAAGATTTTATGCTGCGGAAACGGAGGCTCGGCAGCCGACGCGCAGCACTTTTCTGCAGAACTTCTCAATAGGTTCGAGAGAGAAAGAAGGGAACTAGCCGCCGTCGCGTTAACCACTGACAGCTCCACAATAACATCAATTGCCAATGATTATTCATTCGATAGTATTTATGAGAAACAGGTTAGAGCGTTAGGGAATAAAGGAGACGTACTTCTGGCTATTACCACGAGCGGAAATTCAAAGAACATAACTAACGCTATTATCGCTGGCCAAGAAAAGAAAATGACAATCATTTTGCTGAGCGGAAAAAATGGTGGAGAGGCGGCGCCTATATTAACTAAAAAAGACTTAGAGTTACGCGTTCCAAGTCAATCTACTGCCAGAATTCAGGAGAGCCATATAATGATGTTGCATTGTATTTGCGCTATAGTTGATCACAGGATTTATAACTAAATTAGGGTTTGCAAGAAATTTATGAAGTTAAGTTACCTCATGCTCTTTTTTGTTCTCAGTGGATGTATGGGTATAAACGAATACCGAACAACCGGTACTTTCATCGAGGACTTCTCGATCGAGAGGAAGGTGTCAGGATTTTTGAAAGAGGATCCGGAGTTAAATGAGAAAACTAATATAAACGCTACAAGTTATAATGAGACATTACTCTTGACCGGACAAGTACCCTCAGAGGCTTTGCGAGATCTAGTAGTAAATAGAGCAAGCAAGATACGGAAAGTTAAAAAGGTTCATGATTACCTTACCCTAGCTGCCCCGAGTTCCATGATTTCTCGGTCGAACGATAGCTATCTAACCACGAAAGTAAAAACCCGAATTTTAGCAACCGCTATTTTTAAAAAGGATAAAAACGTCGAAGCAGACAGAATAAAGGTAGTAACGGAGAACAGCGTTGTCTTCCTACTGGGCGTGTTAACAAAAAATCAGGCTAGCGCGGCGTCAAGTATTGCCAGAAAAACACCGGGAGTACAAAAGGTGGTTTCACTTTGGGAACTGCTTTGAATTTGCTTTTTTTTCGTCTGATTACTCTACAAGCTTTAAATTAGGCCCAGATTTTTTCTTACCTTCGGGGCTCTTTGTAGGGTCTTTGGCCAAAGAAGAGGGCGTCAACTCGAACAACCTTCCATCCTTTATCATCACCCCAGCCTGCGTTTCTAGAGCATAGACCATGTGTATTGCATCTAAAGGAATCACGACCTGCTGCGCGACTCCCGAGAATCTTGCATTAAAAGCAAGAAATTCGTCATTCAATTCAAAGTCTCTTACGGCATTTGAACCGATATTTAAAGTAATGTAGTTTTCCTTGGCAGCGCCTGGTGGAATTTGAATCCCTGTCTTATCAGTTACCGCCACAATATAAGGAGTCTGATTCTCGTCACTTATCCAGGCTAGAATTGCTCTGAAAACATAAGGAATAGCCGGGTGCAAGTCTTAAACTCTCATCTCTCTTTCATAGTCTGAAAGACTGCTCTGAAACGATTCCATCTCGAATATCTGCTCGGCATATTTAGTCAAATGCTTTTCAGACAGGCCTAAACGAATGTTCCAGTGCTCTAGCCTCCAGAGGATTGTGGACATACAAAGATCTACCAAGGAGAATTCATCAGACATGAAATATTTAAATTGCTCAAAAATTGGGGCAAGTATCAATAAATTATCTCTCAATAATTTTTTGCTTTTCTCGGACAAAAGCTGATCTCCGTTTTCTATATCAAAGGCGAGCGAATAAAGATCCTGACTTATTCTATACCTTAGTTGCCTGTTCGCAGCCCTCGCAACAGGGTCAACGGGCATTAAAGGAGGATGAGGATATCTCTCATCTAAATACTCCATCATTATTTGAGAATCATACAGAACCAAATCACGATCAATTAACGTCAAAAGTTTCCCATATGGATTAAGTGTATTTAGATCTTCAGGTTTGTTTTCATCAGTTACGTAATTTATTTCCACATTAATGTCTTTTTCCATTAGGACTAGTCGCACACTGTGTCCTTGCAGGTCTTTGGGATCAGCAAAAAGGGTCATCACAGAACGTCTATTGGTAACGGTAGCCATATCAGTTCACATCCTTCCAAATTTCTTTCTTAGTGAAATAGGCAAAGATAAAAAGTAGACCCAAGAATGCTATTACCCAAAACCCAATTTTGTAGCGAACTAACCGGGCAGGCTCTCCCACATAAACTAAAAATGAAACCAGGTCGCGAGTTAATTCCTCATACTCAGATTGCTTCAACTTTCCTGGAACAACTGTTTCGAACGAGTAGGTCGCGAGTTGCAAATCACTATTCTCATCAAGCGTTCGATATCCCTGCAACTCCCAAAGCACGTGTGGCATTGCAGTATCTTTGAAGAATAAATTGTTTACTCCAGTTGGTTTAGAAGAATCTACATAAAATCCGTTCAAAAATGAAAAAAGCCAATCTTCCCCCCTAACTCGAGAAATCACTGAGAGATCTGGAGGTGTTACTCCAAACCATTCTGCTGCCTCGTCTGGACTCATGGAGACGTTTACGTTATCGCCTATTTTTTGATTTGCGAACATTAGGTTTTTTTTGACAGTTTCTTCTGACAAACCAAGATCGTCAGCCATTCGGTTGTATCTCATATACTTAATCGAATGACAACCAGCACAGTAGTTAAAATAGGTTTGTGCACCCCTTTGCAGCGAGTTTTGATGTCCTATATCTACATTCGCATCTAACAGTTTAGCACCACCTGAGCCAGCAGCTAAAACGTTTATGCCTATTGCTAGCTGCAAAAAGAAAAAAATTGCTCTAATGATCATTTGTAGTAACTCTCTTTGGAAGTGGCTTAACTTTGTCAAAACTGGTATACACCGGCATTAAGAGAAAGAAGAGAAAATAAACAATAGTGAAAAATTGAGCAACGATAGTCCTCGCAGGCGTAGGCGGTAAGGCACCGAGATACCCCAATACTAAAAAGGATACTACAAAGATGGAAAGGGCCGTCTTTGACATCCAACCTCTATACCGCATAGATCTCACTGGACTACGATCTAGCCAAGGAAGCAGAAAGAAGATCATTACAGCTGCCCCCATAAATACAACACCCCAAAGTTTAGCGGGGACCCAGAAGAAATTAACCGTATTAGCCCTTAAAATGGAGTAATAAGGCGTAAAATACCACACGGGTGCAATGTGCTCGGGCGTCGCCATTGGGTTTGCGGGAACAAAGTTGTTGTGCTCTAAAAAATATCCTCCCATCTCTGGCGCGAAAAAAACTACTGTTGAGAAAATAATAAGGAAAAAGATAATCCCAGTGAAATCCTTCGAAGTGTAATAGGGATGAAAAGGAATGCCATCAACAGGTTTGCCATCGGCACCTTTGTTTTCTTTAATCTCTATTCCATCAGGGTTATTAGAACCAACCTCATGCAAGGCTAAGATGTGCAAAACCACCAACCCAGCAATTGCTAAAGGAAGGGCGATAACATGCAGAGCAAAGAACCTGTTAAGTGTCACATCAGAAACCACGTAATCACCTCTAATCCAAGTAGAGAGCGTTTCTCCAACGAAAGGTACCGCTCCGAAAAGGGATATTATCACTTGCG
>CACDEI010000017.1 GCA_902551695.1 uncultured Pseudomonadota bacterium | reverse complement strand
TTCTGGTGTTGCTGAGACAAATAGAGCTCCTTTCGATGTAAGTGAAGGTGAGTCGGAAATTGTAGCTGGGTTTCATGTGGAATATGCCGGAATGGCTTTCGCGTTATTTTTTCTTGCAGAATATGCCAATATGATATTAGTATCCGCTTTGACCGCGGTGTTGTTTCTTGGGGGATGGTTGTCCCCTGTCGGATGGATTCCTGATGGAATGCACTGGCTATTGATAAAAATTTCTTTTTTTCTGTTCTTGTTTTTATGGTTCAGGGCTACCTTTCCCAGATATAGGTATGATCAGATTATGAGATTAGGATGGAAGATTTTTTTGCCAATTACCATTGTATGGATTGTTGTTATCTCTGCCATGGTAGTTTGGAAGGTTCCTCCCTGGTTCGCGAACTCCGTAATTTGAAAGGATTAGTATGACTAAAATTTTTGAATACCTAAAAGGATTGACTTTATGGGAGCTCTTAAAAGGACTAAGGCTCACAAGCAGCTATCTTTTTTCTCGGAAGGTGACTGTTCAATATCCAGAGGAAAAAACACCTCAATCCTCTCGGTTTAGAGGGCTTCACGCTTTAAGAAGATATCCGAACGGCGAGGAACGGTGTATTGCCTGTAAACTATGTGAAGCGGTATGCCCAGCTCTAGCTATCTCAATAGAATCGGAACAGAGAGAAGACGGAACAAGAAGAACAACGAAATATGAGATTGATCTCACCAAATGTATCTTCTGCGGATTTTGCGAAGAGTCTTGTCCGGTTGACTCGATAGTTGAAACCAGACATTTCGAGTATCATGGCGAGAAGAGGGGAGATTTATTGATGACAAAAGATGACCTATTGGCCGTGGGGGACAGGATGGAAGCTCAAATAGCCAGAGACAGGCAACAAGAATCGGACTATCGATGAGTTTCGAAGTAATAGTGTTCTATCTATTTGCTGGACTGACTTTAGCCGCGGCTTTTTTGGTGATAGTTGTGAGGAATCCAGTGCATGCAGCGCTTTCTCTGATACTTTGTTTTTTTTCTAGCGCTGGGTTGTGGTTGCTTCTAGAGGCAGAATTCCTGGCAATTGTACTGGTATTAGTGTACGTCGGCGCAGTCATGGTTCTTTTTATGTTTGTGGTTATGATGCTTGATATCAACCTGGCTGAGATCCGGAAGGGTTTTCTGAAATATTTAGCTTTAGCTTTGGCGGTAGTAGCGCCTATGATTCTGGTCATTGGTGCTGTGGCCAGTTCCAGTTATTTTGACATGCCGAAGTACAGTGCGGCAGTGAAGCAGGTAGCCGACCACAACAATACTTATGAGATCGGAAAAGAACTATTTACCAAGTATGTGTGGCCATTTGAAATAGCTGCGGTGATATTATTGGTAGCCATAGTAGCCGCTATAGCGCTAACTCTCAGAACTTCGAGGCAGCTTAAGAACCCTAATGTCGAACAGCAGTTAAGTGTGGAACGGGATAAACGAATACGGCTAGTTGACATGGGGGCGGAGTAAAATGGAAATCACTTTGGGTTTGACTGACTATTTGATACTTGGTGCGGTCCTTTTCTGTTTTAGTGTGGCTGGAATAATTATAAATCGAAAGAACGTAATCGTATTGCTCATGTGTATAGAACTGATGCTGCTGGCGGTGAATACGAACTTTATAGCGTTTTCGTATTTTTTAAACGACCTATCAGGTCAAATTTTCGTTTTTTTCATACTTACGGTGGCTGCGGCCGAGGCCGCAATTGGTTTAGCTATTCTTGTGGTATTGTTCAGAAATCATCGTTCTATAGATGTGCAGGACTTAGACTTGTTGAAAGGTTAGATATACGATGCTTATTCTATGTTCTGTAATTGTTTTGAGCCCACTCTTTGCTGCTATCTTAATTGGGTTAGCTGGTAAAATTCTTGGCAGGAAATGCTCTCATTGGATTGCCAATATTGGAGTTGCCCTAAGTTTTTTCCTTAGCACTGTAGTTCTGTATCAAATTGTGACGGGCGCAGAGCCTGCTTTTAATGAGAATATTTATACTTGGTTAGAAGCGGGTGGGGTGTCTTTCCACATAGGATTCCTGATAGACACTCTCACGGCTCTAATGATGGTTGTGGTAACTTTTGTTTCGTGGATGGTGCATATCTACACTATAGGGTATATGTCCGAAGATTCTGGATACCAACGATTTTTCTCGTACATCTCACTATTTACCTTCAGCATGTTGATGCTTGTTATGTCAAATAATTTCCTTCAATTATTTTTCGGATGGGAAGCTGTGGGCCTAGTGTCTTATCTACTGATAGGATTTTGGTTTAAAAAAGAGAGTGCTATCTACGCCAATCTTAAGGCTTTTTTGGTAAATCGGGTGGGCGATTTCGGGTTTTTGCTAGGTATAGCAGGCGTTCTTATGTATTTTGGATCCTTAGACTATGCGGCAGTTTTCGAAATGTCGGGCCTTTTGGAGGGGGAAACGTTTTCAATCCTACCCGGCTTGGTATGGGAATCGGCAACTGTTTTATGTATTTTGTTGTTCATAGGTGCAATGGGAAAATCTGCTCAGGTTCCCTTACACGTTTGGCTGCCAGATTCAATGGAAGGACCAACCCCAATATCTGCTCTAATCCATGCAGCTACTATGGTCACTGCTGGCATTTTCATGGTGGCTAGAATGTCACCACTGTATGAGATGTCTCCTACCGCCTTGGAATTTATCATGGTGGTCGGCGCCCTAACAGCCTTTTTTATGGGTTTGCTGGGTTTAGTGCAAAACGATATCAAACGAGTGGTGGCCTACTCCACCTTGTCTCAATTAGGCTACATGACGGTGGCTTTGGGAGCATCTGCTTATGCCGCTGCAATTTTCCACCTGTTCACCCATGCTTTTTTCAAAGCATTACTGTTTTTAGGCGCAGGTTCGGTGATAATAGGTATGCATCACGTGCAAGACATGAGGCATATGGGGGGGCTTAAGAAATTTATGCCTTTAACTTACTGGACCTGCCTAATAGGTACCTTAGCGTTGATTGGATTTCCCGGCTTTTCTGGTTTTTATTCTAAAGATATGATCATTGAGGTAGTCCATGCGGTTGGAACGCCCCTGTCAGGAATCATATATTGGACACTACTAGTTGGGGTGTTCGTTACCGCGCTGTATTCTTTTAGGCTTTTATTCCTGGTTTTTCATGGTGAAGAGCGGTTTAATGAGGAAACTCGGTCCCACTTATCAGAATCACCCTATGTAGTAACGGTTCCATTAATGGCACTCGCCGTTCCCTCTGTACTGATAGGTGCAATTTTTGTTGAATCAGCTTTGTTCGGAGGCTTTTTCAATGAGAGTATCCGCGTAGGTGAAGACAGGAATTACTTGGACTTGCTTGGGGAAAACTTTCAGGGTTCTCTGGCAATGATGACCCATGGCTTTGTGACTTTACCCTTCTGGGCGGCAATCAGCGGAATTATCGTGGCTTGGTATTTATATTTGAAAGCGCCGAATTTACCATCTACGATCGCTTCCAATTTCTCCATCATTCATAACGTTTTAAATGAGAAATATGGCTTCGACCGATTTAATAGCTGGTTTTTTTCAGGAGGAGCTCGAGGGCTTGGAGGTTTGCTCTGGAAAAGAGCCGATATTTTCTTTATAGACGGAGTCTTGGTGAACGGCTCTGCCAAATTAACCGAAGCTGCGGCATTTATGGTCCGGAAAGTCCAATCTGGTTACCTTTATCATTATGCATTTGGACTAATAGCAGGACTTCTTATATTTCTACTTATTTTCGTATATTAACAATACTTTCTAAACACCTAAATTGATTATCAAACATGTTTAATAACTTCCCGCTCTTAAGTTTAACTATATGGCTTCCTGTTTTAGGAGGCTTATGGGTGGTTTTTCGTGGAAGTAGAAGCGACTCCGTCAAGGCGGAGGCGTTAATTTTTTCTATCGTTACGTTCATATTGTCGCTAGTTTTACTTTACAACTTCGATTCTTCAACTGCTGAGATGCAATTCTTAGAAAGGGTTTCCTGGATACCTGTATTTGGAATTGAGTATTCTTTGGGATTAGACGGAATTTCCTTGCCGCTAGTGCTGCTTACTACCTTTATAACAATTTTGGTCATTCTTGCCGCCGGAAAATCTATCGGTGACCGGTTGGGATTTTATTTAGGCGCTTTTCTCATCTTGGAAGGTGTGATGGTAGGCGTGTTCGCTGCCTTGGACGCTGTACTATTTTATGTTTTCTGGGAAGCAATGTTGATCCCAATGTTTCTAATTATAGGTATTTGGGGTGGCTCCAATCGAGTCTATGCGACAATAAAATTTTTCCTTTACACTTTGCTCGGGTCTTTATTGATGTTGGTGGCTTTGCTTTACCTGTATTTTGTAACGGGAACGTTTGCTATAGAGTCCATGCAGTCTACACCTTTAAGTCTCCTGGAACAGCAGCTTCTTTTTCTCGCATTTTTGATGGCTTTTGCTGTAAAAGTACCTATGTGGCCTGTGCATACTTGGTTGCCGGATGCCCATGTGGAGGCACCAACTGGAGGATCTGTCATTTTGGCTGCCATCATGTTGAAGATGGGAGGGTATGGTTTCTTACGTTTTAGTCTCCCTGTTGCCCCTGATGCGGCAGCCTCACTGGACTCTTTAATGATTGCATTGTCTTTGGTAGCTGTTGTCTATATCGGTTTGGTTGCCTTGGTGCAGGAGGATATGAAAAAGCTAATAGCCTATTCCTCGATCTCCCATATGGGATTTGTCACTCTAGGGCTTTTTGTGGTGTTTAATGTTGCCGCAACGACAGGAGATTGGAACGACGCTACAATGGGGGTTGAGGGAGCTATGGTCCAAATGATATCTCATGGTTTTATAAGTGGCGCTCTCTTCCTCTGTGTAGGAGTCTTGTATGAAAGGGTTCAAAGCAGGCAGATTAAGGACTACGGTGGGGTGGCGAATCCTATGCCCGTGTTTGCCGCATTTATGATGTTGTTTGCGATGGCAAATGCTGGCCTCCCTGGCACTTCCGGTTTCGTAGGCGAATTTCTGGTTATAATGACTGCTTTCAAAGCTAATTTTTGGGTGGCTTTTCTGGCTGGAACAACACTTATCTTGGGGGCAGCCTACACCCTCTGGATGTATAAGAGAGTGATTTTTGGGGCTGTATCAAATGATAATGTATCGAGTTTGTGTGATGTGAACAAAACCGAAGCAATAATTTTGTCAACTTTAGCGGCCGCCGTTTTGGTGGTTGGCATCTGGCCGGCACCACTACTAGAGCTGATGCAGCCGACCATTCAGAATTTAATAGAACATATAGCAAACTCAAAGTTAAGATGATGAATGAATTACAGGTAATAACACCGGAAATGACTTTGGCAGGGTTAGGTTGCCTTGTTCTCCTGGTAGATGTTTTTAAAAGGGAGGAATCCAATCTCACTTTTTGGACTGCAAGCCTATCGTTAGTAGTCGTGTGCCTGCTCGTGGTAGTTTGGAGACCTGATCAACCGGTGTATGCTTTTGGCTCAACCTTTAAGTTAGATCAGGTATCCAGTTTACTTAAAATTTTTATTCTTATAACTGGACTTGGAGCTTTTTTTTATGCCAACTATTATTTTGAGAAATTTAATCTCAAACAATCAGAATTTTATTCTTTAGCTCTATTTTCAATGTTAGGCATGCTGGTCCTGGCGTCTGCACACAGCTTGTTAACGGTTTATTTGGGGCTAGAACTATTATCTTTGAGTCTTTACGCGATGGTGGCGATGGATAGAGATTCAAAGTTTGCTGCGGAAGCCGCGATGAAATACTTTGTGCTCGGAGCCTTGGCCTCAGGTATTTTGTTGTACGGAATATCTATGCTTTATGGTGCCGCCGGAACTTTGGATTTAATAGAGTTAAAGACTCAAGGAATGGCTAAGCATAGTGATTTACTACTAGTCTTCGGTTTAGTGTTTGTGTTGGTGGGTATCGGTTTTAAACTTGGAGTAGTTCCATTTCATATGTGGATACCTGATGTTTACGAAGGCTCTAGGACTCCCGTTACGCTTTTCCTGAGTTCGGCCCCAAAAATTGCTGCCTATGCTATGGCGCTTAGGATGCTTGGGGAGGGATTGGTGGGCCTTTCCGCGGAATGGTTGCAGATGCTCACATTTATGGCCGTGCTTTCGATGGGAGTGGGGAACATAGCAGCAATTGCTCAATCGAACTTTAAGAGGATGCTAGCGTATTCTACTATTGCTCATATGGGGTTTTTACTATTGGGCTTCATAGCAACGAGCCCAGGAGGGTATGCAGCCTCAATGTTTTACGTGGTGGTTTATTCAATAATGGGTATGGGGGCATTTGCTGCCTTGTTATTGGTGGTAAGCCCAAACAACTTGGATGAAACAATTACTCGTTTTAAAGGGCTGTCGCTCACTAATCCTGCAGCTTCTTTCATGTTCTTAATTTTGATGCTGTCCCTAGCTGGTATCCCTCCTTTCGCCGGTTTTTGGGCTAAATGGTTTGTGTTAAAGGAATTAGTGGCCTCCGGGATGCTATGGCTTGCTGTCATCGCTGTTATTTTTTCTCTGATAGGGGCCTATTATTATCTGAGAATAATAAAATATATGTATTTTGACTCCGATGATGTAGTTAATAGTCCTATATTTTGGAACAGGAGTGTTGGAACAGTTTTTACTGTTAATGCTGTCGCAATTTTGTTTCTAGGTTTTTTCCCCGGAATATTAATGTCTGAGTGCCTAAAAGCGGTGCTTTCCAGTGTTGTTTAAAGTTTGGGAAAAATGATAGATAAATAGACATTTAGTTAGAACGATGAGGTATTAAGGTTTTTCTTGAATGTTTCTTATAATGACTAGTGTATTTTTGGGGAATAGTGAAGTAAGCTATGCCCGCGATGTGTTTTTTTAAATAGAGAAGGCTAATAATTGTGAATATATATGTTGGAAACTTACCGTATTCTATAAGAGATGATGAATTATCTGATCTCTTCAGTGATTTCGGAGCTGTAAAAAGCGCAAATGTTATAATGGATAGAAGCTCTGGTAAGTCAAAGGGTTTCGGTTTCGTCGAGATGGATGATAATGAAGAGGCTGAAAAGGCCATTCAATCTTTGAATGGCAAGGAAGTGAGTGGCAGAGAATTGCGTGTTAATGAAGCGAGACCTCGAGGCGATCGACCCAATCGTCGTTAGAAACTCTTCGCCGCGCATGGCAGGGTAAGGTAACTTCAGTTTGAATTCCTTGGCTTTACCGGCTAATTGCCGATCTGGCCAAGGGATCACCAACTCGGACTAGGGTATCTTTTTCTAGAGTTGGCAGCCAATCTGGACAATCCCTAGAAGTCAGCAAGATAACGGTTGATCCGAAATAAAAATATCCTATTTCGGATCCTCGAGATATCTCCGATGTCTTCACTAATTGTGGTTGGGATTCGGTTGTCCACTCGAGACCAGGGATATGTGTTTGAGTGTCGCCCTGCTGCGATGGAAGAATCACAGCTATCCCCCCTACTAGACAGGCTCCCACAAATATTAAAGAAAAATATCGGGTTTTGTTTTCAAAAAGTAACACTACTCTTTCATTTTTACAGTACAAATTTTTTATGCCCGCTGTCGTGCGCTTGTTTACAGAAAATAATTCACCTGAAATATAGCGTGCACCCACGAGCGTTCCGTCGAAAGGCATGTGGACCCTGTGATAGTTGTGTGGCGCAAGGTAAATACATGAGAAGTTGCCTCCTTGTTGGAAAGGCTTGACAAGTTCGAGGTCGCCTGCCATCAAACTCGTGAGGTTATAATAGATACCTTTCGCTTGAATGAGACTGCAATTCTCTATTTTACCTAGTTGGGCAAGTCTGCCATCGGCAGGACTGGAGAAAATAGAAGAATCGATCGGTTGCGGCCTGTACTGAGGAGCAAGTCGCCTGGTGAATAGCCCATTAAGGTCAGGATATAGCTTTAATTCTTTGTAAGCCGCCTCAGCCATATTGATTTTATAGGCGAATTTAAAAGTGTGTTTGAGTAGATAAGACGGCCAGCCCCTGCACGAGGCAACTTTACCAAAAATTTTAGTAAGTAACTTCTTTGGCAATGCTTGTTGAATAATCAGAAAAAAAAGGTCAAATAATTTCATTAGCCTACCTTTTAAACATTGCGGTGATGAGGGCGATATCAGCGTTTAAATGTTTGGTAAGCCTTGAGTACATTATTCATCCTATCCAAAATTGTAGTGTCTAATATTGGTGGGGTTAAGACGCTGAAAAGGGTTGCATCCGGGCTGACAAAAAAAATCCCAGCCGAATGGTCCACGCTGTAGCTGTTATTATTATCATCATGGGAGTCGACCTTTAAAAAGATCGCACCAACCGATTTGGCGAGTATTCGCAGCTCCTCTTGGCTGCCAGATGCTGCCAGTAGATTTAAGGAAAAATGAGATACATAGGTTTTGAGTACAGTAGGTGAATCGCGCTCGGGGTCTACGGATATAAAAATTAGTTGTCCAGAATTGCCAAATTCGGGCATTGCTCGTAATTTTCTCTCGGCTTTACTCATTTCCAGTAATGTTGATGGGCAAATATCGGGGCAATTAGCGAAGCCGAAGAATATGATAGACCACCTTCCTTTCAGATCATCTAATGTAAAGGGGAGGTTGTCTTGATCAATAAGAAAGAATTCATTTAACTTCGGAGGCGACGGCCAAAGAATCCCTTCAGCTTTGAAGTCGTCTAAATCCTTTTTTGTAAATTCGGCGAATAATATGCCCAGGCCTAATCCGAAAGAAGCAACAAATAGCGGAAGAAATACTCGGCGTTTGTTTAGGTTTCGTTTATTCTTTTTCATCATTTGCCATCGTCTCAACATATTTTCTCATTAACGAAGAAGTTGACTGGTCGTGGCCGGAGTAGTCTTTTGAATTGAGGCCTTGCATAATTCGGGTAGCGGCCTTCTTTCCATTTTCTACACCCCACTGGTCGAAACTGTTTATATTCCAAAGGAAACCAAGTGTTTCAGTTTTATGCTCATAAAGACTAAGGAGTGCGCCTAAGGCTCTAGGGCTTAGATTCTCCAACATCAAAGTTGTGCTGGGTCTACTACCAGCGAGTCTTTTTTCTGGTTTTGTATTTTTCTCTTTGTTTCCCAACATTAGTGTTTCAGATTGTGCCAGGCAGTTTGCCACTCGATAGTGCTCTAATTCTTGATTAAAGCTCCCTGTTTGAAGGGGAAGAATGAAGTCAACAGGAATCATTCTTGTTCCCTGGTGGATTAATTGAAAAAAAGCATGTTGGGAGGCAGTTCCTACTCCACCCCAGGTGGTGGGTGCAGTGTTGTAGGATACTTCGTTACCATCTAGGGTAATTGATTTTCCATTACTTTCCATTTCCAATTGTTGTAAATAGCTAGGGAAGAAACGTAAATTATCGCAATAAGGGACGACGGCGTAAGATTCCGCCTCTAGGCAATTATGATTCCAGAAGCTTAATAATGCCAATATGATCGGAAGGTTAGAATTCACTGTTGAATTTTGAAAATGATCGTCCATTTCCCTAGCTCCAGCTAGAAAATCATAGAAGGTTGTCATTCCTTGGCCTAGTGCGATCGGTAGCCCTATGGCAGACCAAACCGAAAAGCGGCCTCCGACCCAATCCCACAGTGGTAAGATGTTTTCAGCACTAATCCCGAAGGCATTTGCAGCCGACGAATTGTTGGTGATGCCGATAAAGCTTTTATTCAACTCTTCGGGGCAAGGGCGAGACTGTGAAAGCCACTTTTTAGCCTCAATTGCATTAAGTAATGTTTCTCCAGTTGAAAAGGATTTGCTGGCAACGAGAAAGAGCGTATTTCTAGGTTCTAGAACATGCAGGACTCTAGCTATCTCATTTTGGTCGGCATTTTCTAGAAAGTGAATATTTACCTGGCTAGTTTTTTTTCTTAGAGCATCTAATATCAATTTTGACCCAAGATGGGATCCTCCAATCCCTATACTGACTACATCAGTTATCCGCTCCCCGAAAGCGGTTTTTCTCTTACCCTCATGAATTTCACGGGTAATGCTTTCCATTTGCTGTAGAGTCTTCATGCAAAGAGCATGCTTGTTTGCCAATGAAGGAGAGGTGGGTGTCTCTATCTTCCTTAGAAGAGTATGTAGGGCTGGCCGAATCTCAGTGGTATTTACATTGCCGCCACCAAACATATTTTTTATTTTTTCCTCAATTTGGAGGGCAAGGGGTATTTGGCAAAGTTTTTTAAAAGTTTTCGAACTGAGAAGATTTTTGGAGAAATCAGCAAAAATGTATGGCGCGGAAACACTCATTGTTTCCACTCTTTTAGGGTCCTCCTTAAAGTATTCGAACAATGGGCGTTCTAGAGATTGTTTTATCTCTTTTTTTAATTCTGAAATGATCGATTGAGTTTTTTGGTGTTCCATGATTAATTTTGTATGCATGCCGCACAAACTGCCCACTCGACATCATCGACGGGCTCATCTTTTTTTGAGATCATTCCTTTGCAGTTGGGGCATTGCTGATAATTAATTGTATCGAAATTCCTATCAACCGCTAATCGCTTATCAAAAACGAAGCAGTCGCCATACCAAAGGTCATTCTTTGTTTCCCCTTTTTTTACGAAATAATTGAAAATTCCACCCTTTAATTGATAGACCTTGTCAAAACCAGAATTCTTCAAGAGGTGGGATGCTTTTTCACATCTAATTCCGCCGGTGCAAAAAATTGCTAATTTTTTATCTTTATTTTTCTCAAGTACCTTAGAAACGAATTCGGGAAATTGCCGAAAGTTCCTTATCTCGGGACGAACGGCATTAGTAAAGGATCCGATGCTATGTTCATAGAAGTTTCTAACGTCGACAGCTATGACGTCCTCCTGCTCAATGAAGGTATCCCACTCCTCAGGTTCGACATAGTCGCTACTAAGGGGTTTATGTTTCAACCCACTTGTAACTATTTCGTCCTTAATTCGGACAACAAGTCTATCAAAAGGTTTAGCTTTGGTTTTGGAACGGTTAATAAGAAGGTCGCTAAACTGAAGGTTTTTTACTAAAAACTCAAGTAGAGAAGAAATGGCAGTATCTGAGCCTACAATAGACCCGTTTACTCCTTCACTGGATAAAATTATTGTTCCCATTATTCCTGCTATTTCACACTGCTTAATCAGTAAGTCTTTAAAATACTCCGGTTGTGTCACTTTAGAGAACTGATAAAAACTGGCAAACGCACTGGTTTCCACGATGTTAATTTTGATTTCCTTTGTAATTGGATTTTTACTTCTTTATAGCTATAAAGCCCTCGAAACAAAGTCGTTTGAATATTCTACCAGTTTCGCGAAAACCAGACTCTTTTAAAAATCTCAAATTTTCTCTTGAAGATAGTGGTTCCAACACGCCTTTTAAGCTACGTGATTTTGCGATTATCTCGTCTCCTGAATATCCGTTTTGCAGTTTAAAATCATTGTACAGCAGCATAGTGAGTTCCTGCAGTCTTGAATTGGGCTCTCGAACCTTTTCAAAAAGCAGGAATGCGCCCCCTGGATTTAAACATCGCCAGATACGTTTTAGGATATTCTTCCTATTTTTAAGTGATAAAAATTGCAAAGTATAGTAGGCAATAACCAGGTTGGCAGGTTCTAACTCGAGTTCTGTTATATCTTCCTTTCGATACTCTAGGTTAGGCTCCGGTGAATTTTCAACGTTTAATCTGGCAGCTTGCAGAAGGGAGCGTTCGCGTTCAACGCCTATCACTTTGACTTTTTGATCTGCATGTCGGGCGGCTATTTTATGGGTAAGGTTTCCAGTGGAGCATCCCAAATCATAAATTTTACTATTCTTCTTTATAAAAAAGTCAGATAGTTCTTCTATCAGTGTATGGCCTTCATGATAACCAGGAATAGACCTCTCAATGTGTTTGGAAAACTTTTCTGAATCTACTTTTGAAAAATGCCACCTAGCATTTTCAGCCTTTATAATGTCACCTACATCTGGCATCTTATCTCTCCTAAACTTGCCTTAGGTAGTATACTCTCATGACTTGTTAGATTAGTTAATAGCAAATAAGTTAGGAATAAAATTTGAACCGAGTGCTAGAATCAAAGAAAGAAACCCTGTTGGGGATGCTGCCCCATTTTTTTGATAATTATTTGCACGAGTTACCTGTAGGTAACCGTGACAGGTTATTAGAAGTAGCTGAGAATACTCTGTTAAAGAAGGGAAATTTGTCAACTTATATTACGTTGTTAAATGAGCTGCCGAAGTTTGATGGAGTAGAATTATCGGAGAATGGACGGATTAACCTCGAATTGCCGACTAAGTTTATTAATGACGTAAACCTAAAGAAGATAAAAAATACAGTTTTAAGATTGATTCCATGGCGTAAAGGCCCATTTAATTTTTTTGGTTGCGAGGTTAATACAGAGTGGAATTCAGCATTGAAATGGCATCGACTAGGTAATCGAATCGAAGATTTACGGGGGCGACTAGTGCTCGATGTTGGAAGCGGAAACGGTTATTTCGCTTTTCGTATGGTGCTTGAGGGAGCTAGAGCCGTATTGTGCCTTGAGCCAAGTCTTCAGAGTTTTGTACAATTTCGTTTTTGTAAACATTTTCTATCGGATAAGCCGGTGGAAATGTTACCTTTAAGAAGTGAGCATGTTAAATTTGAAAAGAGAATGTTTGATACCGTCTTTTCCATGGGAGTTTTGTACCATAACCGAGAACCGAAGAACCATCTCGAAGAACTAAGGCGCTATCTTCGTTTAGGTGGACAATTAGTTTTAGATACATTAATTAATATAGTTGATAGGCCTTCTATCTTGGTGCCTTCCGGCCGATATGCTTCAATGCGTAATGTTTGGTGTGTGCCGTCCAAGCAGATGGTTCTAGACTGGTTATCTGAATCAGGTTTTAAAGACCCCCACTGTATTGATATTTCGACTACTACAACGGCAGAGCAAAGAAGCACTGAGATGATGCCATACCACTC
The DNA here is from genome assembly GCA_902551695.1 of uncultured Pseudomonadota bacterium. GTDB lineage: Bacteria > Pseudomonadota > Gammaproteobacteria > TMED69. The sequence continues at coordinate 12,065 of CACDEI010000017.1, read as the reverse complement.
TTTGAGTGACGGACTTGATCAGATCGATAGTAGCGTAACTACAGAGGGCTATGAGCGTCCGATTAGGGGGGTTTTTCTGGCTAATGCGTCCTAAGAAAACCTCAAAGATAGCCAAACTGAAGTTAATTGTTGATTTGAAAATCACTTTCAAGCTGTTGTTATTTATGTAGTAACTCTTTGGCAAAAAATGGTTGTCGGTTTTTTGGCTTCCAGAGTCATGAATTTCACGGTTTCTTCACGAATTTGGGCGTAATATTTTGTAGCTGTTTTGGACAACGTCATATTGTGCGTACTGCAGAACAAAGTATGACGATGCAATGCAACGTAAGTAAAAAATGGAGGAGGTTTTATGAGAAATCATATAGTGAACCTACTTAGTCTAGCTTTGGTTCTAGCGCCGATCTCGGCAATGTCTTTTACTGAAGCGGACTACATGAAGTGGTTCAAAGAAAATCAAGGGGCGTCCCCTCAGTTTGTTGACGGTGATGTAATTACTGTTGATAAAGCTGATCTTATACGCCCATTTGTACCAGCGGAATTCCAGAATGAATGGATTTTCGACGGTATGGAAATGACAATAAACAGTGCAGCGGCGGCGGAAATGAAGCCAGCACAACGTTATTTAGACGCGACTGCCAAACACGCTGGCACAGCGTCCATCGCATCTGATGGCGCCATCGAAAACTACATAGCAGGAAGACCATTTGATCCTGCGGAGTTTACCCCAGGGGCTGACAGTGGGTGGAAAATGGTTTGGAATTGGAACTACCGCTGGCAAAATGACGGATTATCAGTTGGAGAAGTTGACTGGGTCTGGGTAAGACGTGGCGGCTCACACGATGATCATGAAATCATGAGTATCGATGGTGGTAAGTATGCTCAATACTACGAAGGTGGTGGAGCATTTGAACGGTCTCTGAAAGGCCCTTACAAGCGTTTCCTAATGGCTCACAATGTGAATTATGCTGATTCAGACTATAAAGTAAACAATGGAAAAGGTTTCGCGAAAAATACAGAATTCCGTGAGTATACCGGATTCGTAGCACCTTTTGACATTGCGGGTACCGCCTTTTTAATTCTGCGTTATGATGATCCTAGGAAGGCCGATGACTCTTGGGCATATATTCCAAGTCTGCGTCGGGTACGTCGTATTTCTGTAGAAGTAAAGTCTGACTCTTTATTGGGTACAGACCACACTTTGGAAGACTTCTACGGATTTAATGGTCGTCCAATGGAACACAATTGGGAATATGTGGGGAGTGCGAATATTCTAGTAGTTGCGCGGTCAAGGAATCGAGACACAGTCTATTATGGACCTAACGGTTGGGCTGTTAAAGACGATTACGCTCTACGCTTAACGGATGTCATGAAACAAATTCCGAAGAGTGATGCGCATCCTTATTCTCATAAATTCATTCACACTGACCGAGTTACGGGTGAATCTTACTATGCTAATGCCTTTGACAAAGCTGGAGAGCTCTGGAAAGTATGGCAGTTGACCAAGGTATATTCTGAAGATGAGTGGGTGCAAGCGGGGACACCTTATGCTCGTAAGTGGGCTGGTGGCGATGTTTCTAAAACGAAGCCAGGAACTAATTTCCAACTATTCCAAAGCATCAATGTTATTGATCTCCAGAATAATAGAGGAACGTTAGTACCTTGTCGGGGTGCCGAAGCCGAAGATACCACGTTCAGAGTAGCTAAGCGTGTATTGGATGTTAACTACCTTACAGAGGGTAGATAGGCTCTTTAACTCATCATAAAACGTTGCTACACAGTAAAACCGCCTCCTTGGAGGCGGTTTTTTTTACTTATTTATCAGCTCGTTCGAGGGTAGAGTCTCATTCAGGAGCTTTCTAGCGCTGTCTATTCCTACAACAGGTAGTAAAGCGGGATCGATTTTCCCTATTTGGACTAAAACTGAAGCTTGATCCCAATAAATATGCTCGTGATAAAGTTTGTTTCCTCTAAAGTTAACTATGGCTACCAAGGGAACCTCTACATAACGATTCGTCGGTTCAACATGAGGAAGCATCCATGGAATTTCACAAGTGTGTGTGAAACAAAAAATCATCTCATCTACCAAACGATCAACGCCGACCGTTCGCGAAACAGGTATTAATTTAGTATCAGGGGGGTTGCTGTTTACAAAATGATTTGTATAAAAGTGGTGAAGCCCTTCGTAGCCCACACCGCCGGTCATAGTAGGAATATGATTTACATAAGGCTCCGACACCATCGTTTCCATCGTCTTATCCACGTCGCGGTCGGAGAATTCGAACATAGTGTGTTGTTCCCATAATTCTTGGAGATCATAGATAGGGCCAATTTTTCTTTTAAGAAAGCCAAGTGTACGAGAATACGCTATTGATGCCGACGGTTTGTCAAAATTGTCTGAGTTGGAATCGAAAAATCGTGTCGTTTGATCAGCATAGAAAAAGCTTGTTAAAGAGCTGTTATCTTTACTTTCTGTAGTTTGATGGCAAATCGCGGAATCTGGTTTGAGGTCTAGGGAATCTCTACCAACAGGAGCAGATTGGCAATAAATGATCGTGCAATCGTAAAATTTACCTAGGGATTCTAGCAGTTCTGATGTTAAAGAATTGATATGAAAGATTACTCCAACTTTGCCAGCTTGATCCTGATAGTTTTTTAGCTCTTCTATCTTACTTAAAAGAAATTCTTGAAGCTGCTCTTGGGTAGTTGAAGAAGGTAGGGCTAGCATGGATACGCAATACCCTTCTTCAGAAAAAATTTGCGCTGTTTTGAGAAGGTATCTTTCATGAGAGTTATCGTCAACTAAAAGGAGCCCCGGTCCCTTTCCTTTCGGGGTAGGGCTTATAATGGAGTTAATGGTAGGTTGATCTATTATTTCAGTCTTTCCAATTTTTTGTCGCATCAGATTTCCAATGGTCGGTAACTCTTTTTTATATACTTAATTAATTATCCTAACTTACATCTTTACGTGATAGACTTCAAAAATTCAGGACTAAGCTGGTTTTAAAAGTATGGAGTCGCAATGATATCTTCACATTCCATGATTCGTCCAGGACATTTTAAATTGGGACTTTTCTCTCCAAATTGCTCGGGCGGCATGGCTATCACCAGCGTGGATGAGCGTTGGCAGGCTACTTGGGAGAATAACTTAGAGCTCGGGATTCTGGCTGATAACTTAGGTTTAGAGTTTCTGCTTCCGATTGCTCGATGGGCCGGTTACGGAGGCAAAACCGATTTCCAAGGTGACTCACTGGAAACAATTACGTGGGCCACCGGTTTATTATCAAAGACAAATCGGATAAATATTTTTGCCACGGCCCATAGTGCTTTTTTTCATCCTTTGGTGGCTGCAAAGCAATTTGCGACCATGACTCAAATTGGAAAAGGCCGGTTTGGTTTAAATGTTGTATGCGGTTGGAATAAGCCTGAATACGATATGTTTGGTATTCAATTGTCGGATTCTCACGATGAGCGATACGAATATGGAAAAAGCTGGTTCAGCTTGATCAAAAAAGCATGGGAAGAAAAGGTTCCTTTTTCTTGGGATGACAAGTATTTTAAAGTACAAGACGCGGTTTGTTCTCCAGGGTTGTATGGGGATACTTTGCCTCCAGTGATGAGCGCTGGATCCTCGCCTCAAGGCCAGAAGTTTGCGGCCGAAAATTGTGATTTTTTATTTACCGTGCTTTTGGATTTAGAGTCTGGAAAGCAAATTGTGAAAAACGTAAAAGATATTGGTCGATGTGTATACAATCGGAATATCGATCTTTTTACAACTACTTACGTTGTTTGTAGGCCCACTATGAAAGAGGCTCGAGACTATCATCACTATTACGCTTCAGAGAACGCAGATAGCGAAGCAGTAGACAGATTAATGTCCTTAATGGGTATGCACGCTCATTCTTTTCCCAGAGATCAAATAGATAGTCTTAAATTACATTTCGCTGCGGGCCACGGAGTCTATCCTCTTGTGGGGGATCCTGACTTCATCTGTGGCGAGATAGAAAAAATAGCCGCTAGTGGGTTTTCTGGGGCCTCATTAGCATTTGTGGACTATCTTGCTGAACTACCTTTTTTTGGCGATGAGGTGCTCCCTCGGTTAGTAGCTAAAGGCATTCGGTTAAAAACCTAACTCTTTTAACCAATAAGCTTAGAGGAAAATTAGTTACATTTTCGAAGATGGTCTTTTCGAGACTTCATCATACCAACGACTAATGTTTGTGCACCCTGCTTCAAATGGTAGTCCTACAGCCTTACCAAAATCGACCACACAGAGTGCAGTTATGTCGGCTGCAGTGTAGCGTTTCCCCGCGACATATGCTGACTTACCCAACCTATCATTCAATTGAGAGTAATACCATTCGGCTCGTTTTTTACCTCTTCCGACTAATTCGGGCACTTGAGCTACGCCAGAGAAGCCAGGCATACCTCTGTTAGCTAAAGGTTCAGCTTGGTTTCTGAAAAACTCGCCTACGGCTTGCATTCCATTCATCTCAGAAAATCTTTCCCAAGATTGTATGTTCACAGTTTCCAAAAGATCATTACCAAGAAGGTTTGGCTCAGGATGCATCGACTCTAAATACAAAAAAATACTGGGAACCTCGGAGATTACAGTGTTCTCGTCCACTACAAGACTGGGAAGAAGCCCCCAGGGGTTAATCTTCAAATAATCCTCTTTTAGGTTTTCACCCTCGATGATGCTAATTTCATTTGTTTTTATATCTAAATGTTTTTCCGCTATAAAGATGCGTGCTCTTCTTGGATTTGGAGCCATCTGGCAATCGTAGAGTTCCATTTATTTTATCTCCATATAATTTTTGTAGCTGAGATGCTAATACCTTAGTGATATCTGCCGAGATTTGCAAACCTACCAAAGATTGAACGCCAACTATAATCAGGTAGTCCATAAGATTGAAGATTTCACGATACATTGGTTCGGTTGATAAAGCTAAATGATGATTTCTTCTTTGAATGAGGTTAGGATGTTGTTGTGCCAATCAACAGATAAATAAAGCAGGAGTAAGCGATTCAATGAAAAAATACTCTATTCTTGATCTATGCCCGGTATGTGAGGGGAATAGCGTAGGTGAAGCGTTTGAGAATTGCGTCGATCTTGCAAAGAATGTAGAACAGTTTGGATATACTAGGATTTGGTTGGCTGAACATCATAATATGGCCGGCATAGCCAGTGCAGCTACGTCTGTAGTCATTGGTCAGGTTGCGAATGCTACACAGTCAATACGTGTTGGTGCTGGAGGTGTCATGCTATCTAATCATTCGCCCCTAATAATAGCTGAACAATTTGGTACCCTGGAATCGCTTTTTCCTGGTAGAGTTGACTTGGGAGTAGGTAGAGCGCCAGGTAGCGATGGTTTAACCGCAAGAGCTATTAGGAGGGGGATGAACCAACCACCAGATAACTTTCTAAGTGATCTAGGGGAATTATTGACGTTTCTTTCCCCACCACAATCAAACCAACGGGTGCAAGCTTTCCCTGGCGTTGGTACGAATGTGCCAGTTTGGATCCTTGGGTCCAGTTTGTTTGGAGCACAGGTAGCGGCGTCAATGGGTTTGCCTTATGCTTTCGCGTCTCATTTTGCCCCCGAATTACTAGTGGAGGCGTTAACTGTTTATCGACAAAATTTTTGTCCTTCTGAAACATTGTCTGAACCTTATGTGATTGCGGGTTTGAATTTCTTTGCAGCAGAATCTGATGAGAAAGCGAAGAAACTATTTACCTCTTTGCAGATTCAGTTCGCTAATCTTTTTCGTGGTGCCCCCGGGAAGTTACAGCCGCCTTTAGATAACATACATGACTATGTTTCGTCGACAGAAATAGCTGCTTTGGAGAACGCTTTAAAATATTCTGCTGTTGGTTCCTATGAGACAGTGCTGAGCAAAACGAGAGAATTTTTAAATATAACTTCCGCAGACGAACTAATCTTAACAGCGCAAATATTTGATCATCGAGCACGTTTAGAATCTTTTGAGATAGGATCGGCAGTATGTGCCGAACTTGTGGAAGAATATTCTAAAGCGGCAGCCTGAGTATTTTTTTTCGTACTGATAGCATCAGAGGCTCTTTAAAGGTAATTATTTGGTCTATGCAGTCAGTATTTTAATAGTTTCGACTACCTGTCCGGAGGCGCCTTTTCCCAAGTTGTCGAGCTGAGCAATGATTACAGCATTATTTTGCTTCGAGTCAATTAAAGCGTATATCCTTAAAGCACTTGTCCCATTCAAACTTTCTGGATTAATTTCTTTATGGGGAGAGCCCTCTTTAACTTCAACTACTTCAATGTGATTTCGGTTTTCATAGTGTTTTTTATAACACTCTATCAGGTCTTTTCCTGAAGGTCTGGAAGGAATTGCTTTTAAAGGGATAGGGATTCGAACTAGCATACCTCGGTAAAAATTCCCAACACAGGGGAGGAAGATAGGGGGACTATCCAAATTCCCCCATTTTGTTATTTCGGGTAAATGCTTATGCTCTAGGTTTAACGCATAGTCGTAAGCATTTAGATTAGCAGATCTATCAGCGAATCTCTTAATTAAGGTTTTTCCGCCTCCTGAATATCCGGACAATCCGCTTATGGTGATAGGCCAATTTGACGGGAGTATATTCTTTTCTATCAAAGGGTATAGAATCGCTACCGCACCAATTGCATAACACCCGGGGTTACTTATGAAACGGCTGGTCCTGATATTTTCCTCATGACCTGCTTTATATTCAGGGAAGCCATAGATCCAGCCATCACTCACGCGATGGCGGGTGGAAGCGTCGATGATCTTGGTGTGCGAGTTATCTATCAATGAAACCGCTTCTTCGGCAGCTTTATCTGGGAGGCAAAGGATAGCAATATCAGCATTATTTAGTAAAACCTTTCTAGCCTCCGGGTCTTTCCTTAGGCTTGATTCTATTTGTAATAATTCAATATTTGCTAGTCTTTTTAAGCGATCAGAAATTTCGAGTCCAGTGGTTCCCTCTTCTCCGTCCACAAATATCTTTGTACTGTTTGTCATCTTAATTATATTTCTCTCGCGGTTTTTTCAGCCTCGAAAATGATTGCCTCTAGCTTTCTCGGAGCAACAACATCTCCAATTCGTTTCATGGAAGAAAATTCTGGGGAGTGTTCTATGTAGAATTTTTCATTTGGAAATCTGCTTATGGCTAAAACTACTGAGTCTACATTTCCAATCTGCCGAGAATCTCCGCCCCATATATCGTATATGTGAACAATATCATTTTCTATTTTTTCTATAAAATTAAGGGCTATAAAATTTACGCCAGCCTTCTTCAATCGTGGCATGACGTGCGGCATATCTAAGGTCCTTTGGGTTTCTGCACCTATGAATGGCTTAGGAGAAATTAGGTTCACATTTACACCATGTTTGGATAGAATTTCGGCTAGACCAAGTGGCAAGTAATCACCTGTTTCATCGACAATGACTATTTTCTTCCCCAAAGCTTCAGGATTTTGGTCTACGGTTAAAATCGCGGAGGATATATCCAAAACATTAGTGTTCCCTTGTTTTGGAATGCCGTCTCTCTCAGGCCTATAAGGGCTATAACCCCTCGTGCTCCAATAGGAACCTGTGGCTATTACTATCAGATCGTCGGAGAGCAAGTTTATATCAGGAACCCACTCAGTAAAAATCTCTACTTTATTTTTTTCGATTCTGCTAACGAGGTTGTCTATTCCTATCTGCCATGCTGTGCGAGTAGGCAATAATTTAAGTACATTCAAATGTCCACCCAACTTTTCTTCAGTTTCAAATAGTCGAACCTTGTGTCCTGCCTCGGCCGCAGTTCCAGAGAATCTTAGACCTGCTGGACCACCCCCTATTACAGATATTGTTTTACGATTCTTGGCCTCAACTTTTGAAATGGTTCCTGAACCAAATTTTTCTTCTCGTCCCATAGCCGGGTTTTGAAAACAGGTTACTTCTCTGTCCTCAATTAATCTTTTCACACAAACATTAGCACCAATGCACTTAGTGATTTCAGACTGTTTTCCATTTAAGCTTTTGGAGACTAAAAATGGATCCGCCATATGAGCTCTAGTCATAGCGACGACATCAGCATGGCCATCTGCTAATACTTTTTCAGCGTGGCCTAAATCAAGAAACTTCCCGACAACAAAGACCTTTTCGTTTTCCCTGACAATTTTTTTTACTCTGGCTGCACTCGAAGCTAAAAAGCCCTCAGTTACTGTTCCCATTGGTGCTACTGCAATATGTAGATTATGATAACCTCCACCAGAAATATCATAGAAGTCAAAGAGTTTGGATTCGGAGAAAATTCGAATTTGTTTTTCGCTTTGGTCGCCCGTGATTCCAGCATCTCCTAGGTATTCGTCAAACGATAAACGTAACCCTAATGGGAAATCTCTTCCTACAGCTTTCCGAATAGCAGAACTTATCTCCAGAATAATGCGACATCGATTCTCTATGCTGCCTCCATATTCATCTTTCCTTTTATTAAATGCCGGACTCAAAAATTCTCCAAGTAGCTGGCTATGTGCTGCGTGGATCTCGATTCCGTCCAGGCCAGATTCCCTGACATTTAGAGCTGAACGTGCAAAATGATCTACTAGGTCATTTATATCTTTCTTTTCCATAGCGACCGGCATTTCTCCGCTAATCGCAGAAGGAATACGAGAAGCTGCCCACAAAGGGCGCCAATCATCAAAATATTGAGTTCCATTTCCTTGAGCACCACAGCAAAAAAGCTGAACGAATTGTTTACAACCATGTTCGTGTACAACCTCTGCGAGTCTCTCGTACCAAGGCACTGACTTCTTGTTCCATGCCTCACAGCCTGAGGAGTAGTTCTTGCCCGACGGATGGGCCGCCTGCTGTTCCAATACCATTAGTGCCACCCCACCTTTAGCTCTTTCTCGATAGTAGTCAATGTGTCTCTGACTGAGCGTTCCATTATTACCATAAAGTTGAGTATGACCAGTTACCATTATTCGATGTTTTATCTCGACTTCACCGATAGTTAATGGTTCTAAAATATGTTTATAACTAGTGGGCAGATGCTCTCTCATAACAATTTCTGTATCCTATTGGCAGAGTTATTTTTTTCCACGAAAATCCTTTAAAAAGATCTCGATTATAAATTTTGCCCAAGGGATGGACGTCACTAGGCATATGATATGACGAGAACTCAGATTAGTCTAAATTGATTTAAGAGGTTATGTTTATTTATGAGGTCTAAACGCTTCATCTTCACCACAATCAGCTCTTTTTTGTTAGGTTTGTCCCTGATTTTTGTGTGGAGGCACAGCTTATTACATCCGAGCACTGAGGATGCTTATGTGCAGGCTAACATCGTGCAAATAACATCCCGTGTCACAGGTCCGATACAGAAGATTCATGTCAGAGAGAATGAATTCGTGAAAGCTGGAGCACCCCTTTTCGATATAGAGCCCTCTGTGTTTGAAGCAAATGTGATGGCTGCCAAGGCGGGATATGAGATGGCGGTTCAAATGATGGGCGCAAGGGGAGCGTCGGTTGGAGTGGCATTATCTAAGTTGGAGGAACGGGAAGTTATTTTAGTGAAAGCTAAGAGACATTTGAGCCGTACGGAGTCATTGTTTGAAGAAGGTTTGGTAGCTAATGCAGTGTACGAGAATGCTCAGGCGCGTCATGCCGAGGCGAGTGCTGCTGTGTCGAGCGCGCGTGCGGACTTAAAGCGAGCAGAGAGTGAATTTGGAAAAGATGGAAACTATAATGCCAGATTGCAGCAGGCTGCGGCTCTACTACGCCTAGCTAAATTAGAATTATCTTTCACGAAAATAGTATCTCCTAGCGATGGTTGGGTTTCGAATAAAAATCTACGAGAGGGGGCGATGGTAATTGCTGAGAAGCCTCAGTTTTCTATTGTAGAGAGTGAGAATTGGTGGGTCGAGGCCAATTTTAAAGAAACCGATCTGACCCATATCAAAGTGGGCAATTCCGCCACAATAAAAATAGATATGTATCCTGATGTAACCTTACTGGGGGAGGTGGAAAGTCTAGGTGCAGGGTCAGGCGCTGTTTTCTCCTTGTTGCCTCCCGAAAATGCTACTGGAAATTGGGTAAAAATCACTCAAAGATTTCCTGTCCGCATAAAAATAGTCGATTGGCTAGGAACTAACTCAAAGGATAAACCGCTGAGGGTGGGGTCGAGTGCAACCGTTACCGTAGTTGTAAAACCGTGAAGATAGATAGCGCTCTTAGGGAGCGAGATATTCAGCCGAGTTGGCCATTAGTGTTAGGGGTGATGTTAATGGTTTTGTTGGAGGCCCTCGATACCACGGTTGTAAATGTGGCTTTGCCGCACATGAAAGGTAGTTTTGCTGCCACCTCCGATCAGATAACTTGGATGATTACCGCCTATTTAGTTTCGACAGCAATAGTAATGCCTTTAACTGGCTATCTGGTAAAAAATTTGGTCAGCGGGAGGTATTGAATTTTGGAGTTCTGGGTTTCATTTTTGCTTCTTTTGCCTGTGGGCTCTCCACCAGTTTGGAAGAGATGGTTGTTTTTCGATTTCTTCAAGGGGGGTTAGGTGCTGTTGTAGTCCCAATTTCGCAGTCGATAATGTTTAGGGCTTTTCCTGAAGATAAAAGGAGCCAAGCGATGTCTTTCTGGGGAATTGCTTTGATGGTTGGCCCTTTGGTTGGGCCTGTTACGGGTGGATGGATAACAGAAAATTGGAGTTGGCCATGGATTTTTTATATCAACATTCCACTAGGATTGATAGCGCTTCTATTGATATCAGGTAAATTAGAGCCAAACGTGGATAAAAAAAATGTCAGCACTGACTGGTTTGGGCTCATTATGCTATCCGTAACTCTAGGTGCTTTACAGATGGTTTTAGACCAAGGGCATACTAGAGATTGGTTTGATTCTGCCTTTATCTGGTTCTTGTGTTGGCTGACTGCCACTGGATTTGCCTTATTTATCCTCCATGCTTTGCGGACAAGGGAAAGTATTGTTGATATTAGGCTATTCGGAGATAAAAATTTTTTAGTAGGTAATTTGTTGATGGCGGGCTACGGAATGGCTATGTATTCAACAATAGTCATGCTTCCATTGCAGGTGCAAGAGGTTTTGGGATATCCACCAGATACAGCAGGTTGGATTTTAACGCCTAGAGGGGCCGTGAGTGCAGTTTTAATGATCGTAGTTGGAACTTACTTGGCACCTAGAGTGGATGGCAGATTGTTGATGGTTTCGGGTCTTATACTTTCCTTTTTTTCTTCTTGCTTGATGGCTAGATTCCCTTTGATGCTGGATATGTGGGGTTTTATTTTCCCTGGAATCATTATGGGGATTGGGATGGCTCTTGTCTGGTCTCAGTTGTCTGTTGCTACTTTTCAGACGGTTTCCACTAGCAAATCATCTGAAGCCGCGGGTCTTTTTAACGTGATGCGAGTCATGGGGGGATCCGTCGGTATCGCTATTACCAGTACTTTGTTGGTGAGACGAGAGCAAGTGCACTGGAATCATTTAGGTCAACACATACGTCTTTCTAATCCAGAGCTTTCCCAGTGGTTTGATCATGTGGGAATGGACGTCAGGGAAGCCAATACATATGCGAGACTTGTGGAAGAATTGACAAGGCACATCCAATTAGCCGCCTTTAACGATGTCTTCTATTTTATTTCCTTCATTTTTTTTGTAATGATTCCGTTACCCTTTCTCTTGACCCCTACTAGAGACTGAAACCTAAGACTTTCTTAACGAGCAATAAAGCCGCCGTCGACTACCATAGAGTGCCCCGTGACGTAAGAGGCTCCGTCAGAGCAAAGCCATACGACAGCGCTAGCCATTTCTTCGGGCTGTGCAACCCTTCCAATAGGCTCTAATTTAGCGGTTGCCTCCAGCCAACCTGGTCGTTGGTTGTCAGCTGTTTTGGTCATATTAGTTTCTACAACTCCTGGGCAGATAGCATTAATACGAATATTTTTTTTTGCGTACTCTAAGGCTGCGTTTTTTGTTAGTCCAATGACGCCATGTTTGGATGCTGTGTAGGCTGGAGCATATCCCATCCCAACTAATCCAGCTACAGACGC
>CACDEI010000016.1 GCA_902551695.1 uncultured Pseudomonadota bacterium | reverse complement strand
CATGTCCGATTTTCTTTATGATTTCTTGCAATTTTACTTTTATCGGATCCCTAAGGGATTCAAGCATTTTTGGACCGCCAAAAAGATTAATTGAAGGACCTAAGGATGATTTCGTTATAGCGTCTAGAAGACCTTCATATATTTTATCCATATCAAGATTTTTTAAAAATTCATCAGTTGCTTTGGAAGAGGACATCCTTCCAAATTTAGCAATATCATCTAACTTGAAAAATTCTTCTAGGATAAGGCTGCGTATACCTTTCTTGAAATCGCTGAATCTTTCTGTGATTACACCGGATCCATACAGGAATGGCACCTTATTAAATAGCATATGAATTGCAATCCAGTTTGTTATGCCACCCGATAGGGAGAAGAGGCCTATGGTGGTCAGCAGATCTCCCTGCCAAGGTGAGAAAAGCCCACAAACTAAGACTGCAGCTGCCGCCAGATTGGCCGTAAGTGATTTGTTTAATGAAAAAGGTTCTTTTTGCATTAGTCTAGTGTCACAAAGATTGACTTTCTTGGTTCGTTATTTATGGCTCTACTTTTATGGCCTTGTCCTTCGGTGTCCTCGGCTAGGAAAATTTGTCCGTCGGAGAAAACCTTTGTAGTGCCATCACCTACCGTTATTTCAACAGAACCTTCTAGAACTATCACAAATTGTCGTTCGGGCGCATTATGCCAGCCGTAATCATAGTCGCCAGTAGTTTCTCTAAATATTACACCAGAGGCTTTTTTTCTTTCAGATAGGAATCCGATTTTACCCTCGTCAGTCAGCGGTATCTCGAACTCTTCAAAGTGGGATTTTTGATCTGTTCCGTTATAAATTCTTGTAGCTTTTATAGTTCGATCGAGACCCAAGTCAGATTTCCTTACGGCGAGACGGTTTTGTTTTGGTTTCTTTGTGAGAAAGCATCTGATCCCTGTAGCAAAATATAGGAATTATAAGTTTACCTCAATGCGAGTTCTCTTTTTTCCAGTGCTCTACTGATAAATTTATGGAGGCCAAAAATCATAAATGAATAAAGTATCGTTGAAGCCGCTAGTTTTAGAAAAAACGGGAATCCTAGGCTATAGCATAAGATAAGTCCTTGCATTGTCTTTTCAAATGGCATTCCCGAGAGAATGTTTATTCCACCACCGAACCAAACCCCAAAATCAGCTAGAATCCAATGGGTTAAAGCAGACGCTACGGATGCAGAAAAGATGGTTGTGAACTTGATCATCTCGGATATTCTTTCTCCAAAAAAAACCGTTATGATAAATGCGAGGTAGGTCCACATCCAACCGGAGTAAAGAAACCCGCCAGAGGTTTCTGAGACCATTAGAAGATCGCTAATTAGTAAAACGGCCATTGGGAATAGGTAACGTATTTTCCTATTTGAGAGTTTTGCTCCAGCAAATAAAGCAATAGCTCCAATAGGAGTGAAATTACCAAGTAAGTTTGTTGAACCATCCACGAAAAAGGCTCTCCACAAGGCTAGGCCAATAATCAAAGCGGCGATGCCGGTCCATCGAGTTTCTATCTTTCTGTTTTCTTCTCTCATTTTCTGTTTTCTTCTCTCATTTTCTGTTTTCTTCTCTCATAAGTAAATTATATTTTTGCTGCAATGTTGTATAAAAGATACTGCTAAATATAACTATTCCTAATGCTAATTAGCAATATAAATTTAACCATTGCGGGTAATTTCTGTGAATTTAACGCCTAATTACCGGAAAAATCATCTGAAGAGTAACTTGGGTGATAAAAATCACAGGTGGCTTGTTAAATTGATTCAACTCGTGAACGATGGATCCTATAATAGTGTTATGAAATACTTTTTGTTTGGAAGAAGCAAAAATGGCCTAGCTATTGACGCAATATCTTTCGGTTCAACCGGTAAACATGTGTTGATACTTGGTGGGGTCCATGGCGACGAAATAGAAGGTGTAGCATTAGTAAAGTTTTTGGTTGCAGAACTTAGTGAAAACTTGGATTTCCCTCTGAAAGTCACCCTTGTGCCATGTCTAAACATCGATGGATTTTTGGCGGGGACTCGACAAAATGCAAATAATGTCGATTTGAATCGAAATCTTCCAACTGCCGATTGGAACCCCACTGCATTCAATGATAGGTATTCCCCCGGAGACGTGGCCAACAGCGAGCTTGAAAATAAGGCCTTGGTCGAATTTATCAAGACACAAAGAATAGATTTTATTTTATCACTTCATTCGTTTTCTCGTTCTTTACTGAATGTCAATGGTAATTGTGAACCAGTGTCTAGCTTAATAAGCGACCTTACTGGTTTGCCGATTGAGGAGTCCATCGGCTATCCAACACCTGGATGTTTAGGGACTTACGCGGGGTTGGAAAGAAATATACCAACGATCACTTATGAACTTCCTCGAGGCTCTGATATTCGAGAAATTATCAAACTGCATGGAGAGAGCATCAAGGAAGCTTTAAAAGTCTACGCATCCTGCTGATTTTTTGTTTCGGTTTGGAGGATAGTCCTAAGATTGAGCATGTAATTGAAGTACCCATCAATTATAGGACGCAATTTTAGCGGCCATCGAACGACCTTTTTTATCTGTGTGTTCTATCCTAACGGGTAGCCAATTTAGGTCTTCTGCGCAATACACAGTAGTCTCCTTTGATGAATAAGGATCCTTTCTGTTGACGACGAGTGTTTTAAACTTACCCATAGGGGTAGAAATTTTCTTCTCCTTTATAAAAGTGATTTTATATGTGACTATCTTTTTTTGGCTTGCGATATCATATTTTAGATCTTCTTTTACGATACTACTTAAGTCCATCATACTTAAGTCCATCATCATTTGAGCTTGATAGCTAAGTTTGTCAAAAGTGTCTCCTTTTAAAATTTCCTCATAACCCTCCGCAGAATCAACCCTTTTGACGAAATTACTTTTCCGGTCAAAATTCAATTCATAATTTTTATCCGGTTTGTCAGTCTTTCTCAAATAAGTGTGAGGGATGATCTTACCTTCGGTAATTGCTCCCTTACTTGTTTCAAGTAACAATGATCCGCTGAGAAATTTAGCGAACCCCTTAGATTCCATGCGAGACGTAAAAGTGTACTGTCCGTCATCCTTTATTCTCAAGTCCCGAGAAATTGCTCCAACTTTGAGGGGGCCTTTATAAATATTATAGGTCACCTTGAAGGGCTCTAGGGCTAGAACACTTGGGCTGATAAAAAAAATTGACCCCAGGATTAACAAAAGCGATGTTATGAAATTATTCTTTACCATAAGTTTAATTAGACCGAATGCTGGGATTCTTTTAGTAATTAACTTTTTCAGTGTATTCTGGCTTTTCACGCGCAGCCCAATACTCTGAATAAATTTTTTGATAAACTGGGCCAGGCTTGCCCTTGCCTACAGGCTTGCCATCTAGAATGCTGACTGGCATTATCCCGCCAGCTGTGCTGGTGAGAAAAATTTCGGAGGCTTTTTCCAATAGGTCTCTTTTGAAATTTCTTACTTTAACAGGCACCTGCTCAGATGCTGCTATCTCTATAACTGTTCTTCTAGTTATTCCCTCTAGCATTCCACTTTCAGGAGTCCAGAGCTGTCCTTCTGAAAAAGCAAAAATATTGAATCCCGGGCCCTCCGTAATATAACCATCTGCATTTGGTAGTACTGTCGTTTCAGCTTCTGTCTCATAGGCCTCATAAAGCGCTTTAGTCATATCCCCCCAGTGGAAATTTTTCACTTTAGGGTCTACTGACCGCGGGTCTATTCTGATAGATTGCTTAGCGATAGCAAGGTGTATCCCTGTAAGTTGATCCTCGGGCTTTACAATCCATACGTAGGGTATAGCGTAAGCATAGAATCTATTGGAAAATTTACGAGGATCTCTTTCTCCATTTACTGGTATGCCTCTAGTCACAATCATTTCTACATAAGAATCACGAAGGCCAGATCTTTTTACGCATTCAATTAAAATATCTTTCATTTGAAGCTTATTTACGGGAGGTGTAAGGTTTAGCTTTTTCCAGTTTTCCTCAAAACGATCAAGGTGTTCGTCAAGCTTAAAAAACTTTCCCTTCCAAGTTGACACTACATCATATGTGCAATCAGATTTAGAGAATCCTACATCCATGATAGGTACCCCCGCATCTTCTATAGGCAGGTAGTGGTTATTTATCCAAGCACAGCCATTTTTAAATTTTTTTTGCTTGTGTGCTTCGGCGGTAATTTTTTTTATAGTGGCACTCATAAGCTGATGGTCTCTGTTTATTCCGCAAACCAAAAAATTATCAAACTTCCCATGCAAAGTATAAATGCTAGAGAGATTTAAAGATACTTGGAGAAATATTTTTTCTTGGTTTAAATTTACATCGGTATCGTGTGAGGCGCAAGTTAGCTATTGAATCGAACGATTTTTTTGTCCCTATAAGGAGCGTTGGCTAAAACAAAATTTGAGTAACCTTGAAATCTGCATTTACGATCTTGCATCTCATCCAAATTCCGGATATTGTCCGATTTCGGGGTAATCTTTGAAGCTCGTAAATTTCTTATGTTGCGTCTTACTTTTGAATTTGCAAGGGTTGTATTAATTAAGAATATTAGGATTAATTTGTGCCTTCGAAAAATACAGGAGATTTCATAGCAGCATTAGATCTAGGGTCCAACAGTTTCCATCTTATAGTAGCAAGAAGAAATGATGTCGGTTATCAAGTGATTGATAAACACAAGGAAACCGTTCGTTTAGCGTCAGGTTTTGATGAGCAAGGTAATTTAAAGCGAGAAGCTATAGGTAAAGCAGTCAAAGCTTTGGAAAGGCTGGGAGAAAGAGTCCGTAAAATACCAAGCAGGAATCTCCGAATAGTGGGAACGAACACTATGCGCAAAGCAAAGAATGCTGATGTTTTGATCGAGGCGGCAGAGCGCGTTTTAGGCCATTCTGTAGACGTGATAGCGGGTGCCGAAGAGGCGAGATTGATTTTCTCTGGTGTTACCAGAGGTTTGAATTTGGAGGATAGAAAATATTTTGTTATCGACATCGGTGGTGGTAGTACAGAAATAATCGCCGGATATTGCGAAAAGCCTGAACTGCTAAATAGTCTACACATGGGCTGTATTAGCGTTACTCTAAACCACTTCCCACACGGTATGTTATCACGCGAATCCTTTGATGCTGCACATATGTCGGTGGCGCAAGAGTTAGAGCCTATTTTGCGATCTTATAAAGAATATGGTTGGGATGAAGTTATAGGTTCTTCTGGAACAGTCTTAGCGATCAAAGATATGCTTGTGAAAAATTGGGGCAGAGAAGGTATCACCATCAAAGGTCTCAATTACCTAACTGAGTATTTGATTGAGAAAGGTTCTACTAGAGCATTGAATCTCAAAGGTCTGTCTAATAACCGCAAAGGAATTCTACCTGGTGGGCTTGCGATATTAAATAGTTTTTGTAAGGAAATGGGGATTGAAAGATTATCGGTAAGTGATAATGCTTTAAGAGAGGGGGTTTTAAACGACCTGGTTGGTCGTATGAAAAATCAGGATATTCGTGATACCACGGTTAAGAAATTATTAAAATAGTAGACGGCCGCTTAAATGATCTAACGCCTCAAAATGTAAAACAAATAATTGAAGATATCATAAGGAAGCATCTGGGCTGGTTAGTAGTGTGGGGAGCTTTTTTTGGAGGCCTACTTGGAGCTAGTGTTGGGGTCTTAACAGAAATTGTTTAACCGAATGATAAAAATTAAGTGGTTCCAAAAAAAACAGTCATCCGAAGAAAAGCGCTTTCCTTGCGAGCATCCATAACAAAATCAGATAGAGAGCGTTGGAACAAAGAAATATCTGAAAGATTCTTATCGTTAGATTCAGTGGCTAAACATTCCTCTTTTTCATGTTACGTTTCTATCGGTGCGGAAGTGACAACCGGGGCAATAATTGACGCTTTGATGACTTTGGGAAAGTGGGTATCTGTACCCATAGTGCTATCGGACAATGAGATGGGCTTTGCCCCTTTGAACAAGGACGCCCTGGAGCTCTCAAAAACTTTTAAACCTACTTCTGCTAGTACTATGAATACAAATTGCTTACCCGAGGTATCTATCATTCCTACTGTTGCCGCATCACGATCTGGTGCCCGCATAGGCTACGGAAGGGGATACTACGACCGATGGCTCTCAAAAAATAAGTATACAGAAAAAATAGGGCTAGCTTTCAGCTGTCAATTGTTTAATGACATAGTGCCGGAAGACCATGACCAGAAATTAGATAAAATTATTACAGAGGAAGAAATAATTCCCTGTGGTAATTAGACACGGTAGGCGACTACATGGTCCACTTTAAATCTAACCGGAACTATGTCTCCAACCAAGAAATTGTCATGGCTAGGAAATAAGGCTAATAGAGGCTCTCCTTTTTCTTTACTTAGCTTGTACAAGGTCTGTGAACCTTGAAAGGATTTAGAAAGAACCTTCAAATATTTGTCGCCATTGGGGTCAAAGACAATATCGTCGGGTCTTATTAATACATCTAGTTTGGTTCCATCACACCAATTCTCTAAATTCAGAAAAGTTAATTCAGTATAATCCGTAACTATATTGTCGGAGCCTTTAACATATCCACTTAAGAAAACTCCACTCCCTATGAAATCTGCAACAAAGCGGTTTTTAGGCTGATGATAAATTTCATGAGGAGAGGCCCATTGTTCGAGAATTCCCTCCCGCATTACTCCAAGTTCCTTCCCGAAAGCAAACGCATCATTTTGATCATGGGTCACCATTAAAGCGGTCATCTTTTGTTCACGAAGTAGTTCGGACACCTCCGCGTTCATTCTCTCACGTAAATCTGAATCTAAACTAGAAAAAGGTTCATCCATAAGCAAAAGTTGGGGGCTAGGCGCCAATGACCTAGCTAAGGCGACCCTTTGGGCTTGACCTCCGGACAGCTCGTGAGGAAACTTGTTTCTCTCACTTAAAAGCCCCATGCGTTCTAGAAATTCATTAACACGGATAGTGCGATTTTCAGGTGCGAACGAGTTAAGACCCACAGCAATATTTTGCTCAACGCTCATATGAGGAAATAATGCGTGATCTTGAAAAACCATACCTAATTTTCTCTTTTCCGGAGCCACATGATGTTTTTCTGAAGATTTTTCGTCACCGCCGATTGAAACTATACCCTCTGAGATTTTTTGAAAGCCGGCAATCACTCTCAAAACTGTTGTTTTACCACAACCACTGGGTCCTAACAAACAAGCCTGTTCTCCCTTTTCTATAGAAAAGCTTAAATCACGGACCACAGGTTCAGCATTGTATTTGCAGCTTATATTCTGAACTTTAAGAAACATAGGCTATTATACCTCAACCTAAAGTAGTTTTCGGGACCGCTTTATCATCGAGCTTAAAATAATTACTGGTATCAAACCGACCATCACGATAGTAATCGAACCTAAAGCAGCCTCCCCCAACATTTCATCTGATGCAAAAAGATATACGTGGGTAGCTAGCGTCTCAAAATTGAAGGGGCGTAATATTAGCGTCGCGGGCAACTCTTTCATGCAGTCAACAAAAACAAGCAGAGCTCCTACAAAAACCCCTCCCTTCAAAACCGGCATGTGAAATTTCAATAACACTCTTAGAGGACTACTACCTAAAGTTCTGGCAGCCATGTCCATTGAGGGGGACACCTTTGCGAGACTATTATCGATTTGACCCAAACCTAAGATTAGAAAGCGCACCACATAAGCAAAAATGATTGCAAAAACAGAACCACTCAAGAGGAGGCCAGTGGAAAATCCAAATTTAGTTCTAGCCCAAAGGTCTATCAAATTATCAACAGCCGCCAGTGGCACCATAACACCAATCGCTAACACTACCCCTGGAACGGCGTAACCTAACTTACACAACTTAGATAAAAAAACAAGAAGTGGACTCTCCGACAAGCGTTTACCATAGGCAAGAAATAACGACAAAGTTACCACGAGAAACGCAGCAAATAAGGCGAGAAGAAAACTATTTACTATTAACCCAAGGAACTCTGGACTCCACGACCGGTGAAAATAAATTTGAGCTAATCTGAGCAATACAAGTAGAGGAACAATAAAACCGAATAAAATAGGAATAAAGCAAAAACTCGTAGCAAGCCAAGCTTTACAACGTGTCAGCTCATAGCAGGGCAACTCTTGGAACCTACTTGACGGCTGCTGGTATAACTTTTGATTTAATCGGCCTATTCGCTCAACCAGGATAAGCGCCATTACAAAAAAAAGCATAACCATCGCTATTTGGGCACCTCCAGCAAGACTCCCCATACCTAACCAAACGTCTACCAACCCAACCGTCATAGTAGAGACCGCAAAATATTCGACTGTGCCGAAGTCGTTCATCGTTTCCATTAGAGCCAGAGAAACACCAACCGCAACTGCAGGCCTAGCGGCCGGAAATATCACTTGCAAAAAGGTTTGTCTCGGAGTACCTCCCATTACACGATGAACATCGATAGTTTTAACTGACATCTCTAAGATAGCTGTTCTTGCCATAAGATAGACGTAAGGATAGAGAACAAAGCTCATCATGAGAATTGCACCGGCCATCGATCTAATCTCTGGAAACCAATACTCTTTAGAGTTCGTCCAATTAAAAAAATCACGTAGTAAAGCTTGCACCGGGCCGGCGTATTCCAAAAGATCTGTATAGGCATATGCAATTACGTAAGCCGGAAATGCAAGGGGAAAAATCAAAAGCCATTCAAAGAGTGTTTTTCCCGGAAAATTACACAATATAACCAGAAAGTTGAAGAGATGTATGGGTTACAAAATTATTTATCATTAGTTATTAATCGGGGGCGGGCGGAAGGATTTATTATATTGGATTATTTAGATAGGGCACTTCAAGGCCTGTTAAAACTCACATCTTGGGTCGAAAGCGGAAATCTGATTCAGGAGATTGATTTGCAATACGGGTTTGAAAATATTCCCTCTACCCTGTTACGCATCTTCAATGGTGATAATGTGGGCAAGCAAATATTACAATTAGCGGAGCCTCCATTGCCAATTCGAACTAACGCTACTGAAAAATTGATATTTAGCATCATGCAGAAATTAAGTGGGCTAAGGGGATGATTTTATAAACTACCCAACTACTCAGCGAACCAATAGTGGGAAACTTCCCAATTCACTTTGCTACTTCTGGCCAACCCTAACTGTTGCATAGTGTGTCGTATAAGTCCTAAATGCTCCCGTCCAAACATTCCTACTTTTCTGTCTTTATAGTCGAAGGCTAAGTGCGGAACGCCGACGGCACCCGTTTCTTCGGCTTCTTTTTTGAACCTTTGTAAGTCACGAGGGCCATCATTTTCAACATATTCTTGAAAGCCTTCGACTTGTTCAGGTTTTAAACCGGAAGATATTAAGGTGGCCTTTAAATTATCGGTATTCGTCATGTCATAATCTCGCCAACCGTTAGGCCATCCAGCGCTATAAATTTCCGTTAGATAGTTGGCGGATTTTTCATATTTTAGAGCCCAGGCAATTCCCATGTTGGCCTTCTCAGCGCTTAATAGGATTTCTGGTCCTCTAAGTTTTAAACCCATAGCTTTCGCGTATACTCTTGCCACTGTGTAGTACATCCTTGCTCTGCGATCTTGGGTCTTATCTTTGGGTTTTCTTACAGGGTTTTCTGGATCGTGATCAGTGGTTACATTAATATCTACATAGCTAAGATCGTAGGGTTTGAAATTAACTTTACATGAATAATCTTTCTCAAGATGTAAGGCGGGCTTCATCATTAGATAGGAGTGGGGACTCTTTACATCAAGATATAAATCAATTTCAAACATGTATTATGCCTTTTACAATTTAGTAAACAATTTTAAGCACCATCCAAGAGGACCTTCTCCTACCAATCCTAGCAAAAATGTCTACTAAAAACATTTGCCAAGAATATTTCTTATACATCAGCTCTATTACATTTTTTACATCCTTCTCTTCAGAGGACAATGTGACGGTAGCCTGAAACCATGAAGATAGGATTTCTCCTTTGATAGAGCAAAGTGCTATTTCTGCCGCAGAATTTCCCCTTATTCGCTTTACCTTTCCAGAGGTTGCATTGGTAAAGGCGAAAAGTCTCCGTCCATCATGTTCTTTGAGATGTTGAACCACCCACAACGGAGTTGCTACGGTTTGTCCATTTTTCCTGTAGGTCTTAAGGGATAGATATCTCGGATTTTCAAAAGACATAGTTTGTTTGTATTAAGCGCCTTTGAAAGTGCACAGATCTCTTTCTAGAATGCGTTGGAGGTACTCAGAGAGCTTGGTTAAACCCTGCAGATGCCCGGCATTTTTAGCCCAGTTAAGGGTAAAGCCAACCACTATATCAGTTACAGAAAAACTATCTCCTGTTAGATATCTGTGACCATCCAATCCTTTGTCAATAGCTTCAAGACCGTTCATAATTTCTAAGGTGTTATTAGGTACAATTTCGGCTACTCGTTTCTCTGCAGGATAAAGTTTTTGGTTTTTAAAGGAACTCCATAGATAAGCTTCTATTTCAGTGAGAGCAAAGGAGCACCACTGGCTATGAAGAGCACGTTCATGTGTCCCCGGTTTTGCAATAAGGTTGCCAGCAGGATGTAGATCGCATAGATGCGAACAAATAGCTGCTGATTCGAAGTACGCCTTACCGTCGATTAAGATCGCGGGTAATTTGCCTAAAGGGTGCATTTTCTTTAGCTTATCTGATCCAATAAGTGAGTCACCATCAATGTATTCGAATTCTACACCTAATTCTAAGAGCGTCCACTTGCAGCGACTGGAGCGGGAAGTGCCGCTACCAAAAAGTGTGATTTCCAATTCCTAAATTCTCTGCATCATCGTTATCTGTTCCACCAAGGCGTATCAGAAAAGGAACGTAGGTCTATTTCGTGAGCCCAGGCTGATCGATGCTGTTGCGCAATGTGGTAGTAGGTATCGGCGACTTTCTCAGGCAACAGCAATCCATCGTTTTCCAACCCAATTTCTTCTCGAAGCTTTTGGAATTTGGTAGGCCCAAGCATTTTCCCAAGGGTATCGGGAGCGTCCACTGCCCCATCAATAATCACATGAGCGACGTGGATGCTCTTAGGGGAAAATTCGGCATTTAAAGTCTGACATAGCATTCGTCTACCACCCATTGCGGCGGCATGCGAGTGTTGGCCTCCGTTTCCTCTGACGGCGGCGGTAGAGGAAGTGACAATTAAAGTTCCCTTTTCACGCGCTACCATTTTGGGAAACAAACTGGAAGCAAGTCTGAACAGTCCAAATGTTCCCAGTCTCCAACCGAGTTCAAATTGTTTTTGACTTGTTTCATCGAGCGGCTTATCGCCTATCTGAGCACCTAAATTATAAATGGCAACTTCGATTGGCCCAATGGTTTGTTCGACTTCAGTAATTAGATTTTCGATAGTCTCGTTTTTAGTTGCGTCTAGCATGAAGCCTTTTGCCTCAAATCCATCCTGCTTGATTTCTTCAACAATCGTCTCTAAACCTCTGGAGTCGCTTCGTCGACATAGACATGAAAAATAACCCTCCGCAGCAAATTTCTTACCGGTATGGCCTCCTATGCCAGCACCGGCACCAATAACTAGACAGACTGGTTTCATCGATTTCTCCAATTTTTTTTAATATGCAGGATTTTTCGCCTCAGTTCAAATTTTGAGCTTCTGCAACGGGTTTGCACGTTATGGATCCTTGATGAATATTGATTCCAGAGTGGAGTGGGTGGTCGGTAGATTGTGCTATTTTTTCTGCACCATCTCTGGCTAAAAGTTTGAGATAGGGTAAAGTAGCCAGCTCGAGACAGCGGGTAGAGGTTCTAGGAACAGCGCTTGGTATATTGGCTACGCAATAATGCAAAACCTCTTCTTCGACGTAAACGGGATTGTCGTGATCGGTAGGCTTAGAGGTTTCAAAACAACCCCCTTGATCAATGGCTATATCAACAAGTAATGATCTTTTTTTCATAGAGGGCAACATCTCACGATTAATTAGTTTTGGTGCAGATGCACCTGGGATTAACACTGCGCCAATTACCACCTCTGCGTCGTAAATTTCCTCGTGGAAAGTCCCTTCTTCAGGGAGTACACAACTTACTTGCCCTTTAAAAATTTTCCTAAGTTCCTCCAGACGCTTTTCAGATTTGTCGAAAATCACAACTTCTGCGCCAATACCGAGCGCAACCTTTGCTGCACTTTCTCCCGCCGTTCCACCCCCTATGACTACGACTTTTCCTTGATTAAGGCCATCCTCTCCTCCGAGTAATATTCCCCTACCGCCGAGGGGGGTCTGTAAATAATAAGTGGCTGTCTGCATGGCCACACGACCCGCTATTTTACTCATCGGAATAAGCATAGGTAGCTCATTTCCTACGGAGACGGTTTCATAGGCGATCGCGGTTGCTTTAGATCGGCAGAGAGATTTCGTCTGCTCAGGGAAAGCGGCAAGATGTAAATAACAAAAAATGGTTTGCTTCTCTCGTAACAACTCACATTCCATTATCGAGGGTTCTTTTACTTTTATAAGTAGCTCCGATCGTTTGAAAACTTCTTCTGCATTAGAGACCAAGATCGCACCAGCATCTTCGTAGTCGCTATTCTTGATGCCCACTGATTGGCCTGCATCTTTTTCGACAAATATTTCGTGCTCGTCTCGCAGCAATTCTGCTACCCCGGTATGAGTTATCGCTACCCTATGCTCACCTACTTTTGTCTCCTTCAGTAATCCGATTCGCATGTTAGGAGTCTCCTATTGTTCTGTTTGGCCTCTTCGAGTTAACCGCCTGCACTAGTCATAGCAGATATTAACAAAAATACGACTGACACCATGAGGAAAATCTTAAAAGCATAATCAGATAATAAGGACTGCTGGGCTGATATTTAGGAAAACTAGAAAGGGTTTTGAGTTTCCATTCCTAAAGCTAATCGACCCAACTGTTCTGTTATTCTGTCAATGTGACCATTTATGTGTAGGGGCATTGCTTGGAAGTCACGGTAACGACGTTCAAAGTTGGTTCCTTCTCTTAACCCATTTCCTCCCATGGTTCTCAAAAGTAACTTAAGAGATTCGTCACAGAGCTGAACTGCCTGCATTCCGCCTGCGCATTGCCTAAAGTAATCGCCCTCTGTTGGGGTTATTCTTCTCTCAGTACGAGCATCGGTTTCTCTCAAGGCCGCATACACTGTATCGGTAGCAGCGTTTAAAAGCGAACGTATTTTCCCTAGATTTACGTGAATTGTTGATTTTTCGCCCATCTTGGTTCCAAAAATAGCTATCCGATCCTTGATATTATCTGTGACCTCCTCGAACGCAGCCTCAACTAGTCCAGTAGCCATTGCCCCTAACCACATGACGGATATTGCAACCCAATCTTCTCGATAACGGTGGTGAATCATTTCTGTAGCGGGGTTTCTAAAATGTTCGCGATATTTGAAAGGCCAAGGTACCACCAAATCAGAAGGTATTAAGGTTTTTTTGTAATGAATATGATCTGTCGCAGACGCTCTCAAACTCATCGCTTCCCACGTTTCTTCTACACTTACCCCGGGAAGTCTTAAGTCCGCAAAGGCAAATTGTGGCGATTTCGATGAACCATCGTTAAAGACCACACCAGCCCATTCGGCATAACGAGCGCCTGAACCAAAAGAGGCGATACCATTTAACTCCACAGAACCTTTTCCTTTCTGTGAACCAATTACCTTTGTGGCAGCTCCAGCCGGAAAGCATACCCATTCATGTTTGGCTACTATTTCTCCAAGTAAATCAATATTGTCTTTGCCTAATAACCCCGCAAAATGATGGAAAGTACACAGATGGTTCCAAAGACACCAAGCGGTTGAGGTGCACCGTCCTGCGATTGCTCGTAATTCGTTTCCGATGTTGACTGTAGTTTCGTTTATCCCCGATATTTCTGGGCTTGCCGAAAGTCTCATTACATCGTTTTTTTTAATAGCCGAAATTAAACCCTCATCTATCGACCTCGTGACGTCCGCAGCTTCTGCTTGCTTCTGAATATCGTTTAGCAGAGGCCCAATATATTTAGGTTCATTCCAAATGCGGCCTTCTTGGGAAAAAATTGTCGTAGAGTTCATATCGGAATCCTCATTTGAGTATCATTGCAATATTTCATTTATTGATGTGAGCGACCTCTATCCAATTTCCATCTGGATCAGTCACAAATCCTAGCCTTGCAATTGAGCCATAGTCAATAGGCGGCATCGCAATCTTACCGCCCCTGCCCGCTATCTCTTCAAGAGCTGAATCAGCATTCGTTACATGTAGAGTGAGATATCTAAACCCAGTTCCTACAAAAGTAGAGGTTTCCGTTCCACTTTTTCCGTCCTCTATAAAAATCAGTGTCTCTCCAGCTGCAACTTTTCTGTAACCAAGCGCCTGGAATTGCATTACCTCTGTATAGAAATCTACTAACCGGTCAGCATTTTCTGATGTAACGTTGATTCCTAATCCTGTCAGGCCGAGATGGCCTTTAGGCACCAAAGTGATGGTTTCTCCAGAGATAACTTCAAAAGATGATGGTGCTCTTACATTCCCAGCTATAAGAAGACTGCTGTAACCTGAGGGATCACTCCTCCCGTTTGGAAGGTCGCTTTGGTAATCATTTACTTTGATGATGGAATCTTGCACCTTGTAACGATACTGAATCGTCGGGTGCGCGACTATACCTTCTCCTAATTCTAGTGTTCCCTGAAATTCTAATTGAAGTTTATTACCCCAAAAGTCTCGGTCTGCCTCTAATTCTGTACAAAAAAAACCAACATCAAGTGATTTTTTACTTAGTTTCATTGGTATGTCCTTGTGCTTTAAGATCCAGTATAGAAAGAAATATAACTCGTAAAAGGAGATAAATCTAAAGGTATATGCTATACAACCAGTGTGTACATGTCCTTTTTTATGGTATCCATAATGAAATTTATTTTTTTTAATTTATCGCTATTGCTCAGCCTTTCGGCAAGAGCAGAAATTTTCGAAGATAAAGATTTGAGAGAGTATTCGGGCCGCAAGTATGCGCCAGTCTTTGGTGTTGTGGTTAAAAGGAACGAAAGCGGACAGATTGTGGAAAAAACTTTCTATAAAGATGGTCTCAAGAACGGTTTAACCGAATCATTTCATTCGGCTGACCAAGCTAGTGCGGTAGGAGAATTCTTGATGAATGAACGAGAGGGTCCTTGGTCTTGGTATAGACCTGATGGTTCCCTCCAGAGAGCAGGTCAGTACGCCAAAGGGCTATGGGAAGGAGAGTGGCATTGGTATGACGAGGCTGGAAGGCTAACAATGAAAAAAAAATATCGAAATGGAAAGGAGGAGCAGTAGCTCATTTTTTTGTGCCTATTCTTGGGAAAAGCATAGGTACTTTTTTCTGGTATTCTTGGTAGTCATTTCTAAATTGATTTACCAAGTCACGCTCTTCTAATAGAGCTCCTACTACACTATATCCTGTTGCACCCACGGCAAAAAGCAAATGGGCTGCGGTCATCGTGGGTGTGGCCCAAAATGCTACAGCGAATCCAAAATATATTGGGTGTCTCACATACTTGTAAAATAAAGGGGTTCGAAACGGAATGTTTTCCATCCTCTTGCCTAGGAAATTGCAGTACACTTGTTTTAGACCGAATAACTCAAAATGATCGAGGAGGAAGGTGCTTATGAGAACTATTAGCCATCCTATCGCGCAAATCCCCCATATGACCGGCACATAGGGTTCACCTGAGACGTCCCAAACTATAATGTTTACCGGTTTCCAGAAATAGATTAAGGCGATTAAAGCAACGTTTGTCGCCATGACATAGGTACTTCGCTCAATGACTTCGGGAATGAGTGAAGTCCACCATAATTTGAACTTTTGCCTAGCCATTACACTGTGCTGTAAGGCAAAAATTCCTAAAAGTCCTATATTGGTAGCTGTGGCGGTAAGCCAATAGACGTCGGTGCCGCTATCCATGGTCTTTGGTACTAGAAAATTGCCTACAAACCCTATCGTGTATAGGAATACTAGTAAAAATGTGAGATAGCAGAAAAGTCCATATAGTAAAAATAGCGTTTTCATGTGTTCCTCCCCCAGAATACCACTCTAATATTAGAAATTGCAGCAATTATTTGACTGCGATACATTAAAAACTTTGTTTTTACCCAACTAAAATTTGTTAAAATCTACTAGTAACGGTTATTAAAGATACTAGCGCTCAGCATTTTTGTAAATGCGATGTATTTTGGGCACTATTTCTAACACTAGGGTTTACCCGTTAATGCCAAATAAAAAAAAAGAAGCTACATCGATGGAATATTACGCAGATAGGTTTAAAGTTGTAATTCTCGAAGCCGTTTGGCTTCTTTTTACGATAACTATTTTAGCTTTGATGGTCACGCTAGTAGAGGCTGGAGAATATGAGGAAGGGCTTGCTGCAGTGGAGAAAGAAGATTATCAAACAGCGTTTGCTAAGTGGAAACCACTAGCAGTAAAAGGTAACTCCGATGCGCAGTTTGGACTCGGCTATATGTATCTGCAAGGGCAAGGGGTAGTGTTAAATTACAAGAAGGCCATGAGATGGTTTCGCCTAGCCGCAGAACAAGGCGATCCTGATGCGCAAAATAACTTAGGCTTAATGTATGCAGTAGGCACCGGTGTGTTAGAAGACCCAATATATGCCCTAATGTGGTTTGAGCTAGCTGCTGCGAATGGTTCAGAGGGAGCTAAGAAAAACATTCTAGCTTCTGAGAAAAATCTTTCACAGTCAGATTTATCTGCCGCTCGCAAAATGGCGGCCAAATGCACAAAAAAGAAATATAAAGATTGTTAGTTCAAGCTAGACTAGTTCCAGGTAAAAATCAAAGACAGGCAAGCACTGAAGATGTTCATTATTGAAGATTTGCTAAACGAGCTAATCGATATTTCCTCTATTGTTGAAGTTAATAAAGACGAAGATTTCGATTTCACAAGGGATAATGAGGCTTTTGTAATTGAGTCTGGGAATCTACTATCTTTTGCTCATAAAAAGTCTGTGGTCGGAGTGAGATCAACTCAAACATTCGGCCCTTTTGATCCAGTCGGTTTTGCTGAGGTGATCGGTGCTAAAGAAAAAACAACCTCCTTTAAACCTTTAACCGATCTGCGACTTCATAGGTTTTTGGGCTCGGAAATTAAAGCTAAAATTAATGCCAGTAATATTCTAGCTGAAAGTATAATCAAATATAGTATTGGTAGAATATTTTCGCATAGGAAAACTGGCGGAAATATCCTCCTAGAAGACAAATTTATTTACAATAATTATAAGTCATTGGGACAATTCAATGTCCCTGAGGGTGAGTTTATTTTTAAAGTGGGTGAACAAGCGGAGGTGATGTATTTCATTGAAAAAGGAGGAGTTGAAATAGGTACTGGTACTGGTAAGCCGATAGCCAAATTGGTGGCGGGCGATTGTTTCGGTGAGGCAGCATTAATCAAAGAACGTGCTAGAAACTTTAGTGCGAGAGCTGTGCGACCGACTAGGCTGGTTTTAATTGAGCGAGAGGTTGTAAAAAAAGAATTGGAGCGGGAGCATGCAATGGTGAGATTAGTGGTGATTTTACTTCTAAAACGACTAGATCTCATGAACAAGTTAAATCTTATACAGACCGAAAGCTAGATAGTAGAGAGCGTAAAGGAGTTCTGAAATCTATCAGAAGCCTTCTATTTAGAGGAGCACGGTAAAACTTATATGGATAGTGTTTTTAGAAAAAGGCTATTAGAAAAGAAAGTCTTGAAGGGAATCATGCTGACTGTTGGAGAACAAGCTATCGTGGAAGCGTTGAGCCAAGTAGGTTTTGATTGGCTTTTTGTGGAAACTGAACATGCGCCGAATTTGGCTGATCGACTTAATAAAATTGTTCTAGCCGCGGGAGAAGTTCCCTGCTTGGTAAGGTTATCCAGAAATGACGAAATCTCGGTGAAAAGAGCGTTGGATGCGGGTGCGGCAGGCATCATAGCCCCCCGTGTTAGCTCAGCGGAAGTTTGTGAGGATATTGTTAGGTTCGCGAAATTTCCGCCTGATGGAGTGCGAGGAATCGGTGTGAGCAGAGCCAATCAATACGGCAATAATATAGAGTCCTACCTAAGCGACGCCAACAGCGGTGTATCTGTCGTCATTCAAATTGAAGATAAAGCGGGCGTGGATAATCTGGAAAATATTCTGGAGGTAGCCGGTTTAGATTCCGTGTTTGTTGGCCCCTATGATCTCTCGGCTAGTATAGGAAGAACGGGTGATTTGAAGCACCCAGAAGTTCAGGCGTTGATTGATCAGGTGCGAAAAAAATGTTTGGAGGTCGATAAACCAGTTGGTATATTTGAGCCTGACATAGAGGCGGCACGTGAGCGAATAGAGCAAGGATTTTCTCTGATCACCATTTCCACTGATATCTCCTGTATAATCCGTCAAACCAAAACCATACTCCAAAGTATTTGAAGTTAACTTTAAAGAAGTCTTTTATTGGCGCTCTAGGCCCGGTTTTTCTTATATAAAATGAGGGTCGATAGAAGCTCTCTAGATATTTAAAAATCCATAAAAAACACTATTGAGAAAACGAATGAAAGTGGAAGATTTGAGAAACATTGCGATTGTAGCCCATGTGGATCATGGGAAGACAACTTTAGTTAGCGAATTGCTTTGGCAGTCAGGTGTTCAGTCCGACGAGAAGAGCACTCACCTTCTAGATAGTAACGCTTTGGAAAAAGAGAGAGGAATAACGATTCTCGCTAAAAATACAGCCCTAATCTGGAAGGGTGTAAAAATAAATTTGGTTGACACCCCAGGCCATGCAGATTTTAGTGGTGAGATAGAGCGCATCTTGTCCATGGTTGATTCGGTTTTGGTCCTGGTAGATGCGGTGGAGGGGCCGATGCCGCAGACACGTTTTGTGACTGAGATGGCTTTGTCAAATGGTCTAGCTCCTATTGTAGTTATAAATAAATGTGATCGGCCTGCCGCTCGGCCGTCCTGGGTGCTAGATAAAACCTTCGATCTCTTTGAACAGCTGGGTGCTACAGATTCTCAACTAGATTTTCCAACAGTCTATTGTTCTGCCACTGAGGGGTATGCAAGGTTGGACCCTCTCCACAAAAATGAAGACATGACTTGTCTCCTAGATGGTATTCTTGAAAATGTCTCTCCGCCCCTCGTTGAGAAAGGGCCATTCCAAATGCAGATAAGTGCCCTTGATCACTCGGATTATGTTGGCACTATTGGTATCGGAAAAGTTGTAAGAGGCGAGCTAGAGAAAGGCACCAGGGTAGAGGTATTAAGCTTTGACGGTAAATCTAGGAGCTCAAAAGTTAATGAAATATTTGGGTATGAAGGTTTGAATAGAGTGCCAATCGAGAAAGCTTTAACCGGAGATATAGTGGCTATCACGGGACTAACCGAACTAAAAATATCGGATACCGTCTGTGATATGGATTTTCCAGAGCGCCTTCCCGGGTTAAAAGTTGAAGAGCCGACCATAACTGTTTCAATGGATGTTTCTGATTCTCCCTTTGCATCAGTAGAAGGCGATTTTGTTACCAGTCGACAAATTTTGGAGCGTTTACAGCGTGAAGTGGTTCATAATGTGGCCCTAAGAATGACAACCGTAAGCGATTCATCGGCTATCTTGGTTTCCGGAAGGGGCGAACTGCATCTTTCGGTTTTATTTGAAACTATGAGGAGAGAAGGGTTCTCATTTTGTGTGGGGCGGCCGCAAGCAATTGTCCGTACTATAGATGGAGAAGCCAGTGAGCCTTATGAAATTTTAATAGCTGATGTGCCGCAAGAATTTCAGGGCCGGGTTATGGAGCAACTGGGTAACCGAGGTGGTAGGGTGCAGGATATAGGAACGAGTGGAAGTGGCGATTGCAGACTAGAGTATCTGATTCCTTCGAGAGGCCTCATCGGTTATAGGACCGAATTCATGACAAGTACGAGTGGGCAGGGCAGGCTTAATGCAAGATTTGAGAAGTATGCACCAATAGAGAAATTACGGAGGAAAAATCGCAACAATGGTGTTTTAGTTTCCAAAGAAAATGGAAAGTGTTCTGCATTTGCTCTTTTTAATTTGCAAGAGCGAGGGAAAATTATTGTGACGCCTGGAGCTGAGATATTTGAAGGGATGATTGTAGGGATTCATTCTCGAGATAATGATTTGGTAGTGAACCCGATAAAAGGGAAGCAATTGACAAATATTAGGGCTGCTTCGAGTGATGAGAATATCGTTTTGACACCACCCATAGAGTTTACCTTAGAGCAGGCGCTGGAATTTATTGAGGATGATGAGCTGGTAGATGTCACTCCAAAAGCTATACGGTTGAGAAAGAAAATACTTCGAGAGTCAGATAGAAAAAGACTAGAGAGAAAGCACGAAACTCTATAAGTACTCTCTTAAAGATGAATATTTTTTTAGTGAAACTCTACAGGCAAACGTTTGAGTACTCTAAAAAAAGAATTCGACCATTCAATTTCGTTTTCTCTTAATTTTATATTTGGCGCCTTGGATAAAAATTGCCCTATCGCTGCTATCCCCTCCGCTTTGGCAAATTGGTTTCCCAAACAAAAATGGGGGCCGCCGCCAAAGGCTAAATGCTTTATGTCTTTCCGTGTAATATCAAAATTATTTGGTAAATCAAATCTTTCGGGGTCTCTATTGCCTGCACCTAACATTAGCCAAATCACTGAATCTGGTGGTAGAGTTTTTTCTCCGATAACTACTGCTTCCCGCGTAACCCGCCAATTAAAAACAACGGGTGCATCGTATCTGAGACATTCGTCGATGGCATTAGGTAAAAAGCTTGGTTGTTCTTTGAGTATAAGTCGCTGTTCGGGGTTTTTAATGAAGGCCATTAGGCCATTTGAAATTAAACCAATGGTGGTTTCATATGCTGCCACTAGTAGACCTATAGCTTGGATAACTAACTCTCCATCTTTCAGGCGATCCCCTTCTTCCTCAGCTTTTATAAGTTCTGAAATTAAATCTTCACCGAGGGCTTTTTTTCTCTGCTTGACTAATTGTTCGAAATAATCAGCTAGCGCAATTCCAGCTGATCTCACTTTATCCTTTTCCTCTTCCGGTAGGAAGCGAGCCCAAAAAGCTTTGGTTCTAGCTCCAGCCCATTCTAAGAATAATAATCTATCAGCATCAGGGATCCCCATAATGCGGCAAGTCATTCTACTGGGGAGATCAACTGCGAGATCAGAACAGATATCCATCCCGCCTGCGGAAAGACCTTTTTCGATTGCGGTTGCTACTAGTTCATGAATCGTAGTCTCCATCAATTTAACTGCATTTCCAGTAAATGCTTTAATAACCAATCTACGCAATCTGAGGTGCTCAGGACCGTCTAGGTTAAGCATGAAGTTGCTAAAATCCCCCCTGTTGTCTAAAGGATCGAAATTTGGAGAACTTCCATCTGCTAAAGTCTGAGCTACCGGAAGGTTTTTAAATACACGGTTTATATCTTCGTATCGTGTTAATCGCCAAACACCTATAGGACTCAGGTTCACTGGGTCTGTTTCACGAAGGTTTTTTAAACCTGGATAGGGGTTCGCCCGAAATTCCGGAGATAGCGGGTTGGAGCCTTGCCAATCTTCATCGGTTAACTTCATAACCGTTTCAAGTAAGTTATCACTCATGAGTTTTTAGCTCCTTCCTGAGCTGTAGATCTAAAATCATTTTAATGTGTTTTATTCCTTCCTCAATGAAAGAAGTCCCCTCTTCAAGAAATCCTTCTTTCTCGTAAAAATCCTTCGCCTGCATTTGGCTATGTAGAACAAGCTTCTTATTTAATTCAGGTTTCATCTCCCATTCGACAATAATCGCTTCAATCAGCTTAGAGCCGATACCGTGATGACGATTATTTAATATTACTGCCATACGCTCGATTTTATATTCTGTGGGCGATATTTTTCTCAACCTTCCAGTACCAACTGGTATATTAGCGCTAACGCACAAAAAATGTTGTGACTCATCATCGAAACCGTCGAATTCAGCTTTAGGATTGACTTTTTGTTCTTCGCAAAAAACCTCTCTTCGAATTTGTCGACAAAAGGAGAGTTCCTCTTCAGTGTCTATTAATTTTATGTGCATATTAGGATACATGTTGGAAAATCGTTTAGTAATATTTAAGATGTTTAAGCAAAAAAACAATTCCCCCAGTTCGAGTGGATGACAGCTGGTGGCTGAAGTTGATTATAATCTACATGGTTAGCTGCCTTATGCAATCGAAAATTTCTGGAGATTCCAGAAATTTAATACATGCCTTCAATTTTTTGGAAGTGATTGAACGCAACCAAAGGAGTTAAATAAATGGCTAATATAACGCTTTATACCGCACCCACTGCAAATGGATACAAGGTTTCTATTGCGCTTGAAGAGTTGTGTTTAGAATATGCTGTTCGTCATCTACATTTTGAAAAAAACGAACAAAAAACTAAGGAATTTCTGTCCCTTAACCCGAATGGTCGAATTCCTGTGATTGTTGATCACTCTTCCAATGATTTTGTGCTTAGCGAATCTGGTGCTATTTTAATTTATCTTGCTGAAAAAGCAGGAAGGCTGATACCAGAAAACGAGTATCTGCGTTTTGAGGTGTTGCAGTGGGTAATGTTTCAGATGAGTGCGGTTGGACCAATGATGGGTCAAGCAATGTTCTTTCAGAGGATCGCTGCTCCTAAAGGTATAGTAGATGATTATGCAATTGACAGATACGTAAAGGAATCACGGAGGCTATTAGAAATAATTGATCATAGAGTATCGGATAGAGAGTATATTTGTGACGAGTTTTCGATAGCTGACATAGCGATATTTCCTTGGGCTAGAGCACATCGGTGGGGGAATATCGACGTGTCCGACTTAGTGCATTTATCGCGTTGGTTCGAATTGATGGAGGCAAAAGATTCAGTTCAGAAGGGTATCAGAGTCCCCAGTGGCAAATACCCAGTAGCATTTTCGAGTGTTGCTGATCTGTCGGAAGCAACCCGCCTAAATTCGGAGAAATATGAGGCTTGATTGAGCGGCTTAAAAATTCAATAAAATATCAGCTTGTAGTACATTCTGACTTACGTTCGTATCGTAGTCTTCGGTAGAATAAAAATCTAATCCTAATCGGATGCTCTTATTTAATCTGTATTGCAACTCGGCCTCGTGCCCTTTGATCCCCGTGTGTCCGTTAAATCTATCGGAATCAGGTAAAAAATCGGGTATGGAGTCATGTTCTAACTTCGCGTATAAATATTTAAAATTCCACGGAGATTTCAATATTTGAAAGCCTACTGAGTATGCCAGGTTTTCGTGACTATTTGTGTCTACATTTTTCACCATGTCGCCAATTAAAGCGTACCTATAAGTGCCTTTATAAGAAACAAATTCTCCGGATAATTGAAAAGCATTCAAGTTATTATCTGTATTTGTATTCGAAGAGTGCTGAAAGATTTGGGAAACTTGTGACTCGTTCATATCTGCATAAAGATATTTAGTTCCTGCGAGTTTAAATTGCAAATTCTCGGATTCAAAAGAATGTCCTAGCTGGAGATATACTAGGTAAGGATCGTTGGATGAATTTTGTACTTCTTCTAACACCCAAAGCCCTGAGCTAGCCCAAAAAGAACCGAGTTGGGTGTTAGTGGAATAATTTGCGGATACTCCTTCGGGATTGATATCAGAATCCCACATAAGGTCGGTCGCATTCCATAGATACTTTTTTCGGTTAAACTTGCCGGCGACCCAAGAGATGTTTGTCCTCTCATTTTCTATATAAGCATAATCTAAAAGGATATTTTTAGTAGAGAATGTGTCTCCTAAATCTACGTTAGATCCTCTGGGGTTATCGCTTCCAGAAGTAAGTCCGATCCCAGCTTCCCAGCCCTCTGTGGGTTTCCCAGTTACACCTATTTTTCCTCGCAGTCTTCCTCTGTGGCGACTATCCGGGGCCTGAACCCCAGCCACCGTCCGGTCCTCCAAATGATTGTATTGATAACGAACTCTAACGTTCCCGTGGATTTGTAATTTTTCTTCTTCTTTTTTCTTCTTTTTTGTTTGGGCTATAGTAGTTTTTTCGACCTTTTCTTTCGATCCGGAAATTTCCTTAGATGCATTTAGCAGAGATTCGTATTCATCCTGGGACAACGTACCCTTGTCTTTTAAAACTTTGAGGAGTTGATAAAAGGCTTCTCCCTCAGCACTTGCTTCCAATGCAAAAAATTGAGTAAAAAAAATAAGGAGAATAGAGAATAGGAGTTCTCTCAAGAGCCCGGAATCTGACTTTATGCTCATGAAATATTATCAGTGCTATTTCGTTTCTTGGAAAAAAAGGTTGAACGATACCGGTACAGATTCCGCTATGGAGGAGAGTTTTGCTACCATTCGCAACGCGTCTATCCCAGCACTTAAATGGTGAGAGGAAGCATTCACTATAACAGGGCGAACACTATCCACCCTTACTGCACCATCTTTTTCTAATGTTACTGCTATATTAGCCTCGTTTTCTTGTTGAAAGCCATGTAAATCAATGGAGAAGTTTTCTTTTCGTTGTATTATCTCGCCTACTGAAGCTCCTTTGGAAAATGATAGATCGATTTTTGATGTGACAAGGGCATTTGCAAATTTCGATGTTTCAAATAGCATTTTCTTCATTCTTTCATTACGGATCGGGATTTTTGTCTCGACACTACTTAACGGGATTTTAATTTCTAAGTTTCCTTCATCATCTATTGTTCCCGAAAGATTCCGAAATTCATGAGTTTCAGCTATGGACAAATTTTTGATAGATATGAATGAAATTTCCGATTTAGATTCATCTAATACCCAACCAGCCTTACTAGTTAACGGTAAGAGAACGAAAAGAAAAAATATGAGACGCATCATTTTGTTCCGCGTTTACGCTGATGTTAATTGTAACAAAAACTTTAGTATCGTGACATTTTAACCATTATGCTGCGGTTAAACTTGATAGTGCATTGGTTAATGATTAAATCAATGCTTTCTTCAGATTTTCGGACATATGCATGCCGCTGAGAAAGCCATCTTCAATGTTTTGTCCTGAACACCAATCTCCGCACGCAGCAAGTCGGAGTGTTCTGTCGATATAACTAGCCGAATCTGCCGGGGTTTCTGTAACCGCATGGCGCCAAAAGTGAAGGTCAGACTGCTCTATGTACTCGTGGTCTAATCCTGTTAATTCACAGAAATTCTTCTCTAGAAGATTCTGTACGTGCAGCTTGTCAATGTGGGTATTATCTTTCGCCCAGTCATAAGAGCTGTGCACTACATAAGTAGGGATAGGATGTCTTCCTGGTTTGGAAGAGTTTTCGGAAATCCATCTTATTATGTTCTCTTGCACTGACGCTGCTTGTATAAGAGGTTGTACTTTCCTAGCAGTTTGTAGCATGAGAGTATAGCATGGAAACATTTTTACTTTTTCCAGGTTAAGAGCACTCCCAAAAGAATCAGGGTAAAGTGCTAAAATTTGTGCGGCTGGCATGGCGGCTACGACCCAGTCGAATGCAAGCGGTTTTTTCTTATTAGCAAAGTGAAGATAGTTTTTATCCCCAACGGGTTCTACCTTTTCGACAGTCATCGAGAGATTGACATTTACATCTTTTGCTAACTGCTTACATAAACTAGTCATCTTTGGAAAGCCGACATAGTGCTCTTCGAACCAGTATCTCTTGTGGGAAGTGCCATACTCAGAAAAACCAAGCACTTTAGGCTCCCACCTAGCGACTTTGTCGTTACTGATGAATGGCCTTAGGAATTCCTTAAATTGCTTCGTCCGAACAGTAAAGAACTGAGCTCCATGATCAAAGTAATGACCTTCTTTTGAGCGGGTGGCCATTCGGCCCCCGACTCCAGTAGATTTGTCGTAAAGCTGTATTTCACCTTCACCCTGTAAGTTTCTTGCTACGGTTAATCCTGTTATTCCCGAACCTATAACTGCAATTTTTCTTACTTTTGACATGTTGGGCAGAAGTACAATCTTCGGGAGTTAACATATATTTTTTTGATTTTAGTACTGCAGAGTAAACATTCTTTTCCGGCTCTAGCAAAAACCGAAAAGCGGCTTTTTGCTTTTCGGGATTTCCGGAGGCTTGCAGTTAGAGTGGACCCATTGCTCTTGTAAGACCGTCTGGCAACGGTAAGGGAGTGCTTCGCGAGGTTTCTGATGGTCTTATCATCTAGATTTTTGGGGATCTTATCTCCTCTGAGACCGGCAAAAAAAAGAATCTCAGACCTTAAGTAATTTCCTATTCCGGCTAAAAACTTTTGATCTAAATAAAGCGAGGACAGTTGACGTCTACTGAATCGACTTTCTTTCAATCGTTTAAACACAGCTTTTTCGCTCACTTCAGAATCCAAAACATTAAGACCTAGGTTTGTTAAGTAAGTATGATTTTTGAATTGCTCCCTATCCAGAAGCTCAATTATAGATGCACTATATAAAAGTGCTTGGTGATCAGAAGTTACAAGGGATAACCGTAATTGACGGTTGGTTTGAAGGCTTTCGCCCGCAGGGATTACGAACCACTTTCCATACAATTGGTTATGGGAGTAAATGTATTTTGAACCAGGGAATTCTATTAATAGAGCTTTTCCCATGCTAAATACATTTTTTACCCTTTTTCCTTGAAAAAGCGCAATATTTTTGTTTAATTCTGGGTATTCAGCCCAGATTTTCTTTATGACTTTCCCAGTCAACGCGCTGGAAATTATGTCGGCTTCGCGCCGAACTTCGGGCCCTTCTGGCATAGGTGTATACCTTAACAGCAAATATATATTACGATTTTTGATTGAAAATGGTTTGTCTAGCAGGTAACCCCATTATTCCTAGTTTTGGTACATATATTCGTTACACGTATTAACTCGCCGTTACAGATTCAATCAAATCCACTATTCAATATAGGGGATGGCTTCATCTACCATTTTCCAAATCTGATATCCTGCGGGTTCAGTTTGCTCCTCGAGTATGTGACCGACGAGGCCCGCGCATCGCGCAATTAGATTGAAGCCTCGAGCAATTGAGGGAGGCATGTCAGCCTCTAGTAAAACAGCTCCTATTGTAGCGTTCACGTTAATCACTATATTTTTCTGGCTTACTTCTTTTATAGCATCACCCAAGAGATACATTGCATCCAGAAACTCACCTTTCGCGCCCGCCGACCGGGCGATTGATTCTAGGCGTTTTACACGGGGGTCTCCATTGATGTGTATTGGATGTCCAAAACCTGGTAAGAACTTACCTGATGCGTTAAATTGAGACGCAATATCCATTGCTTCCTTTTTTCGCTCCTCTGAAGGCTTGTTCACAATCTTCTTCAAGAGCTCCGCAGCTTGATCGGCAGTTCCCACAAAACGTGACCCTGCACCCAGTAGTCCGGAGGCTACCGCACCTTGTAGAGATTCAGGGGCTCCCAGGTAGGTTACACGGCTTGCTATAGCGGATGGAGTGAGGCCGTGTTCCATTATGCACACTAGCACTCCATCGACGACCGCTTTCTGTAACGATGTGGCATCTTTACCTAAAAAATGAAAGACCACGAACTCCCCAAATGACATTTTACCCATTAAATCGTCACAAAGGTTGCGACCGCGCACCCATATGTTGTCGACATCACTTGTGCATAGTCTAGTCACAGGATCTTTTTTCTTGTACATCTATATTTTCCAATTCACTTGTTCGTCAGAATGTCTAAGTTTTAATTGCCCTATATTTAAGCCGCTTCTTCCTGTGGCCATTTGTCTTTCCAGTCTTTTTCAAATTGGGCTGTGGTGATTGCTTTTTTCAAGGTTAAATCGGGGTTAAGAAGCTCATAGATAACATCCGAATTAGTCTTCATGCTGAAGAAAATGATTGCCTGTTTATCACCGCTTCCTTCAATATGTACTTCCCCCTCTCCACCTATCGAATAGCTTCCTGCTGGCTTGATATTAATTTCTTCTTTCCCGTCGATGAGTTCTCTCACTATCAATTCGCCTTCTAGCACCATGGTTGTAGTTGTTGCTACATGTCGGTGATACATACATTGGCTATTAGGTTCAAATTTCACGATCATTTCTGCTAAGCCGTTTTTCACATCAACATGAAAGAGCTTATAAAAGCAGCCTTCAGTGATGAAGGGCTTCCAATCGATATTAGAGGTGTCGTACTTATACTTTATTTCGTTCGTGGTGTTAGAGTTCATATTAGATTTGCTCCGTTGAATGATTCCTTATCTTTTAAAGTTTAGATCGAAATTTTACCATGCTTTGAATATTATAATTTAGACCAAAATGACACTAGTATATAGTAGTTATAAATTCCTTCTTACAAATAAGGCTAGAACTTCTAACCTCTAGCTAGAGGTTAGTTCAAATATGCAAAGTCCAATTCGCCTTACTGAATCTTCATATGCTTGGAGCCGTCTATTCGCAAGCTTATTTATTTCTACGGTTGGTAGCGCGGGGATGTATC
>CACDEI010000015.1 GCA_902551695.1 uncultured Pseudomonadota bacterium | reverse complement strand
TGTGGTCAATGGTAATCGTATAAGTTGGAGAGACCAGGTGATGGTCAACAAGGCTAGATCATATGCTACTAGATCAAATATCGAAGAAAATAGATATTTGATCTTGAAAAATTATGTTGCAGCATTCGTGGGTAATCGACAACTGGCTAACCAAAATACTGACGACATATTTCAAAATAGAATCGCAATTTTAGAAAATATTGAACTCGATGAAAGCAATCAGGTTCAAGTCAACTTCAGAGAGAGCCAAATAAACAAGGCTAAAGTAGATTTTTTGGATCATAGAGCGAAATTAAATGAGACTGTATTATCTGTTAACGAAGATCTTCTAAAAGTTAATGAAGTGCTAATCCAAGTCAACGAGCGTATTTTAGAAGCTAACGAACTAATTAAGAATTTCAATGCTCGCGAGATACAAGAAAACAAGAATCTTCTAAGTGGAGGGGTTGTGCCGGAGAATGCCACGCCTGAGAGTAACGCAGAGGTTGTTGAATCAAATGCTGAGCGGGTCAAGGAACTACGCTCTATAGCTGATGCTAATGCTGAGCGAATAGAATCAATTTATGACGCAGTTGCCACCCACCGCCAAGTAATACAAGAAAATAGTGACTCTATTCTTTCCAGGCGAGACGGAATAGAGGAAAATCACGAACTGATCTCAGAAAATAAAAAAGTAATAGCAGAGATGATTTCCCCAGGCGAATAGCTACCAAACAATGGGAGCTCTATTAAATGGGTTTCCTATTACCTGGATCCCTGATGCTTTCTAAGGAGAAAACTTTTAGCTTTTCAAAAGAGCTAATACGTCTTCTAACTCTTCTCGCATTTGCTTGATTATCTGCTTACTCAGGCTGCTGTCAGATTTTATCTCGTCACCAGACAGCTGCTGCCGGGCACCCCCAATGGTGAAACCATCCTCGTAAAGCAAGCTTCGGATTTGACGTATTAATATGACATCAGGTCTTTGATAATATCGACGGTTACCCCGCCTTTTGACCGGTTTTAGCTGCGGAAACTCTTGTTCCCAATACCTTAGAACATGGGGTTTAACCGCGCAGAGTTCACTAACTTCGCCTATCGTGAAATACCTTTTGCCAGGAATTGTAGGTAACTCACTATTGTTAGTTGGTTCTAACATAGTCTACTCAACAATCTTCTTTGCAGTATACATATCGACTCGTGATTTAAGTTTTTGCCCAGGTCTAAAAGTCACCACTCTTCTAGCGCTTATAGGTATCTCCTCACCCGTCTTCGGGTTTCGACCCGGCCTCTCGCTCTTGTCTCTTAGATCAAAGTTACCAAAGCCGGAAAGTTTTACCTGTTCCCCAGACTCCAACGACGATCGCAGACTCTCAAAGAATCCCTCCACAAGATCTTTCGCTTCTCGCTTGTTAAGCCCTAACTGCTCGAATAGGGTTTCCGCTAATTTTGCTTTTGTCAACGCCATTTTCCTCAATCCCTCAGGACAGCTCCAACTTCTTCTTCTAAGTTTTTCAATACACTTTTCATGTCGTTGTCTACTTCGACATCAGTAAGAGTGCTAGAAGATGATTGAAAAATCAAGCTTATTGAAAAACTTTTTTTCTCAGAATCAATACCTTGCCCAGTATAAAGGTCAAACAACTGTAAGTCTTTCAAATTTGGAAGATCAAGTTTTTCCACCGCTGACAAGCAGAGTTTGGCTGAAATTGATTTATCAACCACAACTGATATGTCTCTTGTGACTGTTGGAAATCTAGAGATAGGACTGTACTCCTTTGCCCCGTCTGGACTAAGAAGATCGAGATTAACCTCAAAAAAAAGAACTTTTCCGCTTATAGCCATTCGATTTAGCAGCTCTGGATGGATGGCACCGATGATACCTATCTCGGTGTCACCGGAGTAGATAACGGCGCTTTGTCCGGGGTGCAAACCAAGTGTTTCCTCCTTGATAAAATCTAGTTTCAGATTGCAAATCGTTCCCAAAACTGAAATCATGTCCGCTTTCATATCAAAAAAGTCGACCTTTTTAGGGTCTAGGTCCCACTGTTTTCCGAGTACATCTCCGAAAGATACTGCCGCTAAATGTAACCCTTCTGTAATCTTCTCTCCTTCCTTTTTAAAAACCTTTCCTATTTCAAAAAACTTTATTTGATCCTTTTGTCGATTGATATTGTATCGCAACGGGTTCATTAAGCTTGATATTATGCTCGGCCTCATAAATGCCATCTCTTGGGAAATAGGATTTGTAAGTTGAACCATGCCCGAATCAGAGAAAGATTGCGCCATCTCCCTCGATATAAAACTGTATGTGATCACTTCAGAAAAAGAACGCCATACTAGAGCTCGTCTAATTTCTTCTCTCATTTCCTGATCCACTGGATAAGGTCTAGGAATGGCAGGTAGCTTAGGAAGTTCAGAGGGAATTTTGTCATATCCGCTAAGGCGTCCAATTTCCTCGATCAAATCCGCCTCATTAGAGATGTCAAATCTGAAACTTGGAACCTGCACCTGCCAAAGCATTTCAGATTTTTGATTTACGTCGAAACACAGTAGCTCGAGAGTTTTAAGAATCGAAGATAACGACAGATTGGTCCCCAATTTTTTATTCACAGAGTTAGGGCGGAATTCCACAGACTTTTCCGGTTTTATCTCTTTATCGGTCATAGAGCTACAAACCAGACCGATCTCGCCCCCACAAATCTCACTTATTAAAGCCGTAGCCCGCTGTAAGGAACTAAGATGTAAAGCTGGATCAACTCCTCTCTCAAATCTTGTAGAAGCATCTGTTTGCAAACCAAAACTCCTAGCAGCCCCAGCCAATGAAGTAGGTTCAAAAAAGGCACTTTCAAGAAAAATATCTCTAGTTTGTTCAGTCACTGCAGAAAGCTCTCCCCCCATAATCCCAGCCAAGGCTACGGGTTTACAGTGGTCGGCGACAACTAAAACGTCAGGACTGAGATCAATATTCTTACCGTCCAATAACTTTATCGACTCACCATGTTTTCCCGCTCTAACAATTATCCC
The DNA here is from genome assembly GCA_902551695.1 of uncultured Pseudomonadota bacterium. Classification (GTDB taxonomy): domain Bacteria; phylum Pseudomonadota; class Gammaproteobacteria; genus TMED69. The sequence goes on along the minus strand of CACDEI010000015.1, from coordinate 26,057 downwards.
TTCGGTTAATTCTGAGAAGTCGAAAGCATGCATGGGTTGTCCCATCTCTAGCATCACGTAATTAGTGATATCTACAACTGCATTAATAGGCCTAACATCTGAGCGCAGTAACCTTTCCTTGATGTAGGTTGGAGTCTTTGCCTCCGTTCTAACGTTCCTTATAATGCGCCCCGAGTAATGAGGGCAACGGTCTGGAGAATCAATCTTTATAGGAAAAGTATCGTGATTGTCTGGGGGAACTGGCTCATTTTCATCACGGTGCAGTGTATTACCCTCAAGACAAGATAGTTCTCTAGCTACACCCAGGATAGAAAAGCAATCTCCTCTATTCGGTGTCAGGTCCAAGTCGAAGACAAAATCTGGCAACCCTAGGGCCTCGGATATTGAATCACCTTTTTTCGCATCGCTTTCCCTAACTGTAAGAAGTTCTTCAGAGCGCTCTTCAAGACCCAAATCCTCTCTAGAACACAACATGCCATCCGAAGCAACCCCATCAAACTTCTTTTTATCGAGCTTTTCACCTAACACATTAGTACCCGAAGCGGCATAGGCTACCAACAAATCCTTTGGAACACATTCAGCCCCGCATACTACGGTCTTAGTAGTACCCTTACCCAGATCAATCCTGCAAACCTTAAGGTTGCTTTCTTGCTTGAGAGGCATAACCTCTACTACTTTTCCCCACACAACTCCGCAGAGTTCGTACCTTGAAATCGGTTTAACAGAATCCACCTCCAAGCCAAGCATCGTGAGCTCTTCAGCAATCTCCTCTCGAGATAGATCTGTTGAGACAAACTCTCTTAGCCAATTTTCACTGATTTTCACAACTTGCTATCCTAGGAACCAAATTGACCAATAAATTCCATATCATTCACAAAAAACTGCCTAAGATCCGATATCCCGTAATAAAGCATAGCTAATCTCTCTACACCCAAGCCAAAAGCGAAGCCAGTGAACTCTTCCGGGTCAATTCCTACATTGGTTAACACTACAGGATTAACCATTCCACAACCCATAACTTCCAGCCAGTCAGTTAGCCCATGACTTGATTTCAACTGGATGTCCACCTCCATTGAGGGCTCCGTAAAGGGAAAATAGGAAGGACGATATCTTATCTTAATATCGTCTCTTTTAAAGAAAGATTTTAAAAAATTGTCTAACAAACCTTTTAATTGCGACATAGAGGCGTCTTCATCTAAGAGAAGGCCTTCCACTTGATGAAACATGGGAGAATGCGTTTGATCGTAATCACACCTGTAAACCCGACCAGGAGCAATTATTCGGATAGGAGGGGAAGTTTTCTCCATCCATCTTATTTGCACGGGAGATGTGTGAGTTCGCAAAAGATAACCGCCATCAACATAGAAAGTATCATGCATGGCGCGGGCGGGATGATGTGCTGGGATATTTAGTGCTTCGAAATTGTAGTAGTCTGTCTCTATTTCTGGCCCAGAAACCGGCAAAAAACCAGCGTTTCGAAAAATTGACTGAATCCTTTCTAAAGTCAGGGTTATCGGATGCGCAGAGCCAACTCTGGAGAAATGTCTTCCTGGCAAAGAAACATCTAGGTCTTCTGCTTGGATCTTTTCCTTGAGGGATTCTTCCTGGATAAAATTTAGGCGACTCTCAACGCTTTGAATAAAATCTTTCTTCAAAGCATTTATCTCTTTACCCACCAAGGGCCGCTGTTCAGGTGGAAGCACTCCTAAGCTTTTTAAAAGGTTGGTGATTTTTCCTTTCTTTCCGAGATATTCAATCCTGATCTTTTCTAGCTCTTCAGATGAGACAGCGGAATCGATTGAGACCATCGCTTGTTGGTAAATTTTATCAATATCTGGAGCCACTTTTCCTGTCCATATACTAGAAAAGGGGTATTGATCCACCCCCTTTCTTTGTAATAAATCTCCTACACTGAGGATACTATTGAGCTAGTGCCAACTTAGCTTTTTCTGCCACCACCTCGAAGGCTGTGATATCATTCACAGCGAGCTCTGCGAGCATTTTTCTATCTACTTCTACATTTGCCAGCTTCATACCGTGTATGAATTGAGAATAACTCAAACCAAATAATCTTGCGGCCGCATTGATTCTCACTACCCAGAGAGCTCTAAACTGGCGCTTCCTTTGCCTCCGGTCCCTATAGGCGTATTGCCCCGCTTTGATCACGGCTTGCTTGGCTACTCGATACACATTCTTGCGTCTGCCACTATAACCTTTTGCCTGCTTAATAACTTTTTTATGCCTGGAGTGTGCTTGCACTCCACGTTTCACTCTCGCCATCATTCATTTCCTCAGTAATTACCTTACAATTGAGGCAGCATTTTTCTAATAGCCGCTTCATCCGCCTTAGAAATAAGCTCTCCTCCTCTTAGGTGCCGTTTCCTCTTGGAGCTCTTTTTTGTCAAAATGTGGTTTTTAAAGGATTGGCGTCTTTTTATTCGACCAGTTCCTGTTTTAGAGAACCTCTTTGCAGCGCCTCTGTTGGATTTTATTTTTGGCATCAAATCGTCTCCTGCTCTCAATTTTTTTTCGGGGCTATCACCATTATCATCTGACGCCCCTCTAACTTAGGAAATTGTTCTACCTGTCCAATTTCTTCTAAATCACCTTCCACTCGTCGAAGCATATCAGTTCCTAGCTCTTGATGAGCCATCTCTCGTCCTCTAAATCGAAGAGTAACTTTTACTTTATCTCCATTATTAAGGAACTTCCTAAGGCTCCGCAACTTTATCTGATAATCGCCTTCATCAGTGCCAGGCCGAAACTTGATCTCTTTAACTTGGACCTGTTTCTGCTTTTTTTTCGCAGCGTGTTTCTTTTTGTTCAAATCAAAAAGGAATTTTCCGAAATTCATCAGTCTACAAACCGGAGGATCTGCGTGCGGCACTATCTCCACTAAATCTAGGTCGCTTTCCATAGCTAGCTCCATCGCGCGCGAGGTTTCAACAACCCCCATATTTTCTCCTTCAGCACCTATGAGCTGAACTTGACTGACATCTATATCGCTGTTAACACGATTCTTTTTATTATCTGCAGTTATACCGTGTACTCCCCATCTTAATTTACACTCCTACTTTCTATCATTCCCACGACCGTCTTTTGGAACTCGTCCAACGACATGGTCTGAACATCGGAAACTCCTCTACGCCTCACACTTACAGAGCTATCTTCCATCTCTCTATCTCCCACTACCAGTAAATAAGGTACTTTCTGCAATGTGTGGTCGCGAATTTTAAACCCGATCTTCTCGTTTCTCAAGTCTGTGGACACTTTAATGCCCGACTTCTTGATAGATTTTCCTACCTCTTCAACATATTTGTCGTGTTTACTGGTGACTCCACAGACTACAACCTGCACGGGAGCAAGCCATACAGGCATTTTGCCAGCATATTCTTCGATTATTATACCTATAAATCTCTCCATTGAACCAACTATTGCTCGATGTATCATTACGGGCGTTTGCTTTTGGCTTTCACTATTTACAAAAGAGGCACCGAGCCTTTCTGGCATAGAAAAATCAACTTGAATCGTACCGCATTGCCAAATCCTCTCAAGACTATCTTTCAGAGAAAACTCTATTTTAGGTCCATAGAAAGCACCCTCCCCTGGCTGAATCAAGTAATCCAGCTTTTTACTATCCAAAGCTAGTTTCAGAGCATCTTCAGATTTTTCCCATAATGCATCACTGCCCACCCTTTTTTCTGGCCTAAGGGATAAAGCTACTGAAATATTTTCAAACCCAAAATCTTTATACACTTTAAATGTGAGATCAATTAACTCACTCACCTCACCCTGAAGCTCAGATTCCTCACAGAAAATATGCGCGTCGTCTTGTGTGAATCTTCTCGCCCTCAATAGTCCATGTAAAGTTCCACTAGCCTCGTTTCTATGCACCACGCCGAATTCGGCTATTTTGATTGGCAAATCCTTATAGCTGTGCAGTTCATTATTAAAAATTTGAACGTGACCCGGACAATTCATCGGTTTAACGGCATATTCCCGGTTTTCCGACTTTGTCTCGAAAATCATTTCTCTAAATTTATCCCAATGACCGGATTTCTCCCACAATGACCTATCAAGCACTTGAGGGGTGTGAACCTCCTGATATCCGGAGTAGCACACCTCACGAATATAATTTTCGACTTCTCTGAAAAGGCTCCAACCTCGTTCATGCCAAAAAACCATACCAGGCGCTTCTTCCTGGAAATGGAATAAACCAAGCTGCTTCCCTAATTTACGATGGTCTCGTTTCTCCGCTTCAGCAATCCTCTCCAAATAAGCATCAAGCTCCTCCCGAGAGTTCCATGCCGTCCCATAAATCCTTTGCAGCATCTTATTGTTTGAATCCCCTCTCCAATAAGCACCAGCAAGCTTTGTAAGCTTAAAATGTCGCAAAAATTTTGTATTTGGAACATGGGGCCCTCTACACATATCTGTGTATTCCTGATGATGATAAAGAGCTATTATTTCGTCATCAGCTATCTCATCCACGATTTCAATCTTATAGGTTTCCCGGCGGGCCTCAAAAACCGATCTAGCCTTGTCAGCGGTTACAACCTCCCTAACTACATCATAATTCTGCCGCACCAGTTCTCTAACTTTCGACTCTATTTTTACTAAGTCAGACTCTCCAATACTTTCAGGCATATCAATGTCATAGTAGAAACCGTCTTTGATAGTTGGCCCGATAGCCATCTGAGCATCTGGATAAAGTTGTTTTACAGCATGACCCACAAGGTGAGCAAACGAATGCCTTATAGTTTCTAAACCAGCATCTTCGTGTTTGGTAACAATCTGAACTGAACAATCTTTATCGATCTGCACCGACAAATCTTTTAAGCTACCGTTAACCCTTGCAGCAACGGCACTCTTTGTTAATGAATTGCTTATGGATTTTGATATCTCATATAATGATACGCCTTCATTAAACTCTTTCTCGCTCCCGTCGGGAAATTTAACTAACGGCATCTGATACTCCGATCGTGAGGAACATTACAGTTATTAATATCATTTTTTATAATAGCACTCATGATCAATTCTCGATTGGTAGGCGCGATTGGATTCGAACCAACGACCCCCACCATGTCAAGGTGGTGCTCTAACCAACTGAGCTACGCGCCTATTGAAATCCCTATTCTTTATCGCTTTACATGTTACACGATTTGTCAGCTAGGATAGCGAAAATACGCACTATCTTCCACCACTGGTAGGGTTATCAGGTTCAAAAAATGTGTAACTCGACCAGTAATCCTTGGACAAAATGAGATAAAAAGCCGGAACCATAAATAATGTGAAGAAGGTGCCGATCCCTAGGCCAGTAGATATAACTAACCCAATATGGAACCTACTGACAGCTCCTGGCCCATTTGCGAAAAGTAGAGGAATCATAGCCACTATAGTAGCTGCAGTAGTCATTATGATTGGTCGAAGTCTAATTAGCGCAGCCTTCTCAACGGCCTCCCTTCGAGACAAGCCTTCATTTATTTTCAATCTATTTGCAAACTCAACAATGAGAATACCATTTTTCGCTACTAGGCCAATCAATGTAATCAGCCCGACTTGAGTATAAATATTCGAAGAAGCTACATCGGTAGCCATAAACACAAGTGCTCCTGCGATGGACATCGGTACTGAGATCAAAATAATAAATGGATCTCGCCAACTTTCAAACTGGGCGGCTAAAACAAGATAAATTACCATCAAGGCCACAAAGAAAGTGGTAACCAATGCTGTTGATTGTTGTACGTACTGTCTTGATTCGCCCGCATAATCGTAAGAGGCCTGTTCCGGCAGGAGGCGCTTGCTTGAGCTCTTCAGATATTCTATAGCGGTACCCATCGCGACATTCGGAGCTGCAACGCCTTCAATTACTATTGCGTTCAATTGTTGGAATTGAAGCCGCTCGCTAGGTTCGACGCTTTTGGAAAAGGTGGCAATAGAAGCTAAAGGGACCATGTCTCCACCGCCAGTCCTGACATAATACTGATCCAGCATCGCCTCATTTTCTCTGAACTCCTGCGCCACTTGAGGAATTACCTTGTAGCTCCTTCCCTCCATTTTGAACCAATTTACATAATTTCCACCTAAAAGAGTGGAAAGGTCGCTCCCCAATTCATCCATATCAATTCCAAGCAACCCTGCCTTATTTCGATCAATATTGATCGTCGTTTTTGGCCTGTTGTACTCGATAGATTTCCTCAAAAACATAAAATTACCGCTCAAAAGCGCATCTTCTATAAATTCATTCGCAATCTGGTCAAGCTCCTGTTCACCTAGGGGGGCAGTCAAAACAAACTGAATTGGCAATCCTCGTCCAGGAGACGGGAGGCTCGGCCTGGGGAATGTTGTTGCTTGGATTCCGGTAATATTAGACAGTCCTCGCTGCAACCCTCCTTGAACATCCCACTGAAATTTTTCTCTCTCGGAGGTAGGAGGCATCTTAAAACCTCCAAATACCTTATGCCGGGCACTATCGAACCCCAAAACAATAAAACTTTCCTTATATTCCGGAATCTCTTCGAAAGTGCTAATCATCTCTTTCGCGAAATTTGCGTTATACTCCACCGTGGCAGTTTGAGGACCTTGAGCCATAACATAAATAATGCTTTGATCTTCGACGGGAGCAAGCTCTGATTTAGTGAGAGAATACAGAAAGAAAATGGCTACAAGTATTGCTATGCCAAAAAATAATAAGACGGAAGTGTAATCTAGGGAACGGCTAAGAGCGGCTTTATACTTAAGCCCGAGAAAATTAAATTTCGTCTTTACATATTTTTCAAACTCTCCTTCCGAGGAGGCCTGAAAAAGCCTAGAGCACAACATCGGAGATAACGTCAAAGCTACCACACCAGAAATTAAGACTGCACTAGCCAAGGCAAAGGCAAACTCTGTAAAGAGCGTTCCAACTAGACCGCCCATGAAACCGATCGGAGCATAAACGGCTATCAGAGTAGTTGTCATTGCGAAAATTGGTAACACTAATTGCCTTGCTCCCATCTTAGCAGCTGTTAAAGGCTTATGGCCGTCCTCTATATGTCGATGTACATTCTCAGAGACTACTATGGCATCGTCTACAACCAACCCAATTGCCAACACCATCGCTAATAGTGTGAGCAGGTTAATTGAAAACCCCATAAGCATCATCAGAAAGGCAGCGCCAATTAAGCACAGTGGTAGGGTCACGGCCGGTATAATGGCCGCCCTTACTGAGCCTAAACTCAGAAGTATTACCAACAGCACAATTATGACGGCTTCAAAGAGGGTCCCAAATACCTCATCAATTGAATCTCTTATAAATTCGCTCGCGTCATATGGCACGAACACTTTCATACCACCTGGCATCTGTTCTCTTATTTTAGGCAATTCCTTGCGTACAAGTTCCGCAACGTCCAAAGGGTTGGCTCCTGGGGTTGGAGTTATTCCGATAAAAAGAGCAGTGTTGCCATTATACCAAGCAGTAGATTCATAGTCCTCAGCGCCCAACTCCACCTCAGCCACATCCGACAATCTAACAATTACCCCGCGCTCCTCTCTTACGACGATATCATTAAACTCCGCCGGACTAGTAATGTCTGTTGTCGCACTCAAATCAATAGCAACGTAAGTACCCTTAGTTTCTCCCGTTCCAGATAAATAATTATTTTTTAGTAATGCCTGCCGAACATCGGATGCTGAGACATCCAAAGCAACCATTCTTCGAGGATCAAGCCAAACGCGCATCGCGTAGGTTTTCTTTCCGAACATTCTAGCTTTAGCTACACCCTGCAGCGCCTGCACTTGGGGTTGAACAACCCTGATCAAATAATCAGTCATTTCCGTAGGCGTCATTGTTTCGCTATGAAACGCCAAATACATCAAAGCGAGACGACTCCCCGTTTGAACGTCAATTACAGGATCATTTGCTTCCTTGGGAAGCACGTTTCTTTGGCTAGCAACCTTTGCCTGGATTTCAGCCACAGCATCTCCCGAATCGTAGTTGAGCTTCATGAATGCTTCTATCATGGAAAGACCGGGCCGACTGGTGGCTTTCATGAAATCAATTCCGTTCGCCTCTGCTACTGCCTGCTGCAGGGGGGTAGTTATAAAGCCTTTGACTAATTCACTATCTGCTCCAGGGTAGCTGGTTCTAATTGTTATAAGTGTATCCTCAGTTTTGGGATATTGACGTAACTCTAGATACTCAATAGACCTTACCCCAAGAACTAAGATCATTAGGCTAATCACGCAAGCTAAAACAGGTCTATCGATAAAAACATCAGTGAATTGCACGGCCTAGTCCTCTATCGCAATAGACACTGTCCCAGAAATTGAAACCTTCATGCCATTCCGTAATTTGTTCTGCCCTACCGCCACCACACGATCACCAACCTTTATTCCATCCGTTATTTGCACGTACTCTCCTTTTACTTCTCCGATTTTTACCTGCTCCTTTTGCACCACCAGCCCTTCTGAGGACTCGTTTATGACAAAGAGTGTGTTCCCATAAGGAGTATAGGTTACGGCAGTAGTTGGTAAAATTATTACGCTTTTTTGAGCGGCATCAACCGTGGACACCGTCGCAAACATACCAGGCTTTAGATACCCTTCTGAATTTTTTATCGTAGCTCTTATTTTTATGTTTCTGGTTCTAATGTCTATTACTGGATCGTAGGCCGTTATTTTTCCTGAAAATTTTTGTCCGGGATAGGCCGCAACGTTTACTTCTACCTCTTGGCCTACAAACACTCTGCTAATAAATTTTTCTGGAAGAGAGTAATCTACGTGGATCGGATCTCTCATATACAAAGGAACAATCGGATCTCCGGGATTCAAATAGGAACCTAGATCAACCATCCGAATACCCAAAGTTCCATCGAATGGCGCGTAAACCGTCTTTCTAGTAATAAATGCAGATTTCGCCTCCACGGCAGCTTGAGCTTCTTTCAGGAGTGTAGCCGAATCATCCAAATCAGATTGAGATATCTGCCTAGATTCATAAAGCTTAGATGCCCTTTTAAATTGACTCCTTCTAAGTTGTAGCTTTGCTTCTAAGCCTTCCAGCTCAGCAGACTGGACACCAATATCTTGCGATATTAAAGGTTCCCCAGCTCCAATGACTTGGCCGGACTCAAAATGAATTTTTATCGTCGTTCCTGGTAAGGGTGCCGTCACGTTAATTCCTTGTTCGGCGACTAAAGAACCCACCGAACCGATGCTGCTCTGCCAATCCTTCTTTTCCGCTCGAACAACAGTAACAGGTGTTGGCGGTCTCTTCCTACTCGCATTTTCTTGCTGTTCAAGAAATTTTTGAAGCTTAATTAATGTTATTGGTAGGAAAACACAAGCGGCAACGATCGTCATCAAAACCAATCGATTTTTCACACTTCGCTTCAACTTCTTCATTATTTTATGAGTCTCTATATAATTTTTTCGGTATCTCTAAAAAATTCGACTTTATTTTTATAATTTCATCTCTCACAGCAGCGGCCTCTTCAAATTCCAGATCTCTAGCATGCTTCAACATTTTATCTTCGAGAGCAGCACACTGCTTAAAAAGCTCTTTTTTATCCAAACCACTATATTTTGCAAAATCTTTAATTTCGGTCTTCGCACTTCTTTTTTTAATCCCTGAGCCACTTTGAGCACCCTCCAGTATATCAGTGACTTCCTTCACAATCCCCTTTGGCGTTATACCGTGCTCTACATTATATTTCTCCTGAACCGCTCTTCTTCTATCTGTCTCTTCAATAGCACGCCTCATCGAGCCGGTAATTGAATCAGCATATAAAAGGGCCCTGCCCGCAATATTTCTCGCCGCCCTACCAATAGTCTGAATCAGAGAACCTTCTGACCGCAGGAACCCCTCCTTGTCGGCATCTAGAATAGCTACTAAAGCAACTTCAGGCAGATCTAAACCTTCTCTTAGTAGATTGATACCTACCAAAACATCAAACTCACCAAGTCTTAAATCCCTGATGATTTCAACTCGTTCGACTGTATCGACATCCGAATGTAAATAACGAACACGAACACCTGACTCTAAAAAGAATTCCGTCAAATCTTCCGACATACGTTTTGTCAGCGTGGTTACCAAAACCCTTTCCCTTCTTTTAACCGAACTATTTATTTCAGAAAGCAAATCTTCCACTTGATTCACCGCGGGTCGAACCTCGATTTTAGGGTCTAATAGGCCGGTAGGTCTAACTAGTAACTCGGTTACCATACTATCGCGACTTTTCTCATATTTCCCGGGTGTGGCTGAGACAAAAATAATCTGCGGTGCCAAACCCTCAAATTCCTCAAATCTTAGCGGTCGGTTATCTAAAGCTGAAGGTAAACGAAACCCATATCTGACTAAGTTCTCTTTTCGAGATCTATCGCCCCTATACATTCCCCCAAGTTGAGGAATAGTCACGTGGCTTTCATCTATAATTAGAACCGAATCTTTCGGTAAATAGTCCAATAGAGTGGCAGGGGGCTCACCTTCCTGCCTCCCAGATAAATGCCTACTATAATTCTCAATACCAGAACAATAACCAATCTCCTGCATCATTTCTAAATCGAATCTTGTTCTTTCCTCAAGCCTTTGAGCCTCAACCAATTTATTTGAATCTCGAAGATACCCTAACCGCAAAGTAAGCTCCTGCTTGATCTTATCTATAGCTGTCAACACTGTATCTCGCGTAGTTACGTAGTGCGACTTAGGGTAAATGGTAAATCTCGGGATATCCCTTCTACTCTCTCCAGTCAACGGATCAAATTCTACTAATCGCTCTATTTCTTCATCGAATAATTCAACACGGATTGCAAGAAAATCGGACTCGGCGGGAAAAATATCGATTACATCTCCTTTCACTCGATAAGAGCCTCTCTCCAAGTCGTAATCGTTCCTCTTATACTGCAGCTCTGATAAACGCCGCAAAATCGCTCTTTGGTCAATGAAATCTCCTCTACGCAAATGCAGTATCATTGCATGATATTGATTAGGCTCTCCTAGTCCATAAATTGCTGAAACCGTGGCAACAATCACTGTGTCTTTTCGCTCGAGAAGCGCCTTTGTGGCCGATAGACGCATTTGCTCGACATGAGCATTAATAGAGGCGTCCTTTTCAATAAAAGTATCTGACGCCGGCACGTAAGCTTCTGGCTGATAATAGTCATAGTAAGAAACAAAGTACTCAACCGCATTTTTCGGAAAAAAATCTCTAAGCTCGCCATAAAGTTGAGCTGCTAAAGTTTTATTCGGAGCCAAGACTAAGGTCGGCCGCTGTATTGACTCGACCACATTAGCCACGGTAAAAGTTTTACCAGAGCCCGTCACCCCCAGCAAAGTCTGGAAAGCAAGACCAGAATCCAATCCGCTGACTAATTTTTCGACGGCATTGGTCTGGCCGGCAGCAGCTTTAAAAGGCGATACAAGTTTAAATCTTTTGCTCATACGATAGTCACACGGTAAAAAGCATCAGAAAATAAGAAGTATGATATTTTTCAAAAATTATCGCCTTAACGCTCAAGATGATCCTTTCATTTTCGACAGTAGGGCGGCTATCACCTCCACATCAGCTGGTTCATCTAACTCAAAAACGGTGCTTTCGGACATCAAATAATGCCCTATCTTTCCCCCAAGTCTAGAGTGATGAGCTTCCAAAATTTCCTTCTTTGTGTAATAAAAAGCTCCATTCTCTTCAATGCAACCCTCAAAGTCTTGTCTTCGAGGTCGTTTGGTGGGCTGGTAGTTAAGAGGCTTATTTTTAAAGCTCCAGTAAAAAGATTTCTTTTCAACACCGGTGAATAGGGAGTCTAAGGATTCTTCAATAAAGACCCTCTGAGCCTCAACAAAATGTTCCGGCTTTGTAAGCGGTGATGTCGCTTGGATCAAACTCATAACCGCAAAATCAAATTTTTTACAAACCTCCATCATCACCAACTCCGTAGCCGCCGTGTGAGTGGCTGACTCCGTTGTACGAGGCACAACGGTTACCTGATCTCCAAACCAGCTTTGAACAGCTTCCTCAATTTGGGGAGAATCGGTTGCCACAAGGATCGCGTCAAAACATTCACTTGCGACAGCAGATTCAAGAGCCCAAGCAAATAATGGCTTTCCTTCTATCTCTAGGATATTTTTTAATGGTATGGATTTTGAACCGCCCCTCAAGGGCATTAGAGCTAGCCACTTCAAGGTTTAATCCCTCAATATTTCAGCAAACCGCTTGAGTTTGGTTCTTTGAGGTTTTTCTATCTCCAAAATTTCTTGAGGTTTCTCCTCTAAAGACTCTGCAACCGCCTTGCTATCTCTGACAAGTCGTCTAAAACCATCCGGCTCCAAAGAGGCAGCGTGATCAGTACCCTTCCAAGTTCTATCTAATGTAAAGTGACGTTCAATCCATTCTGCCCCAAGTGTTTGAGCAGCAACATCAATCGCGATTCCTAAATGATGACCGGAAAAACCAATTGCTTTAACTCTCTCTTTATAATTTTGATTGAATCTCTTTATTTCCAGAAGACAAACGTCTTGGTGAGGCACAGGATATCCGGAGGTACAAGCATATAAAACTAACCTATCAAGGACCCCCGAGTCCTCAAATCTTTCAATAATACGCTTTTCCTCGGCACGATTTGTCATGCCTAGAGAGATGTGAATATCCCCAGAATAGTCTGAGAGGAGATAGTCAATGACTGCAAAGTTCAAATTACAAGCAGAAGGTATTTTAATAAAATCAGGTTTCAGAGCAGCGATTTCCTTTGCTGAGGTAAAATCCCAAACAGATGTTGCGTAGCCTATGTTTAGTTTTTCACAAAAATGCTTCAGTTCTTCGTGCTGTTCTACACTAAATTCCAAAAATTCTCTGTGCTCTCCATAAGTGGCTCCATAACTATTTTTCGGGTTAGGGTGAGGAGTTGAGTACTCCTCATCTGAGAGAAGCTCTTTGTTAGTTCGCTTTTGAAACTTTACATAATCTGCGCCGACGAATTCCGCTGTCACCTTGACCATTTCTTTGGCAATTTCCAAACTCCCTTTATGGTTACAACCGATTTCAGAGACTATTTTAGGTGCTTTCATTTTCATTACCTCACGAAACTATTTTATTTATCTCGCTTCATTATGAATAAATTTTCTGAGAACTCATCTATTTTAACAGACGCAAATCGTCCTAAAGTCCTATCTAATGTTGCAATTTTTTTCTGAAGCTGGCCCGAAGTCACTTTAGGAAATCTGTGATCGTGATACGCCTTGCTGTTCCTATGGCCTTTTCTATAGCTATTGATTTTCTTTAGTGCTGTTCTCGCGGTACCGATTAAGTGGGCCGAAGCCCTCTTGGTCCGACTAAAACTACCATGTCGGTGCGAAAGATCTATTCCCGATGCTAATATTTCCAAGATCCGTTCAGACGCAAAAGGACCCTCTGATGCAGACAGATGCTCTTGCAAGAGACCTTTATTCACGGGTAAATTTCGATGACTACTTTCCTGAACTAGCTTTTCAATCAGCTCTATGACTTCTAACTCACATTTCGCTATTGAGCTAAGTCCGTTTGGCAAGTGATAGTCAAAAGATTCAGATCGGATTTTCTGATAAGTGATGGCCGGCTTTCCAAGCACAGCAGCTTCAACTGCAGTGGTGCAACCATTATGAAGTAGACAGGTAGAAGCCAAAATCCAAGGAATAACATTGCCACTGTGAATCATTTCGATGTTCGGAAATTCCGACACTATCTCTCGCCAAAAACTGTGGTTTTCAGACGGATGTGGCCTAAGGATAAATTTTATATCCCTTTTTTCGGAACCTATCTTTGATATCAGTGATACAAAGGATCTAGCTATCCGCTCTTGGTGAGTAAACATACCCCGAGCAAATTCGGTGCTCATGCCTTCGCCCGTTCTGCTAACCACGGATGCTGCACCCCGGTCCCCTCCTATTAGCAAATTCAGATTGCTGACATAGGAATTCACAAAAGAGAAATTGGTATTAATCAACACAAAACTGCCAAATTTTTCTTTTATTTCGTTTACTTCTGTCTCAAATACGGTTCTAAACTCCCGTCTCAATAAGTCCATCCGAGGATTTCCAGTAATGTGTACAGCAGTTCTCCCCAAACCTTCATACTCTCTAAACATCCGAGCATCATCTTTGCCCCATGCGAATAGATGATCTATCGGTGCAAAGGTTTCATTCGAAAATCGCCATTGATTATATTCAGCAGATTGAAACCTGACCAAACTTTCCTCATCCCAAGCCACAATACGATGACCTAGATTTTGGATAATTTTGAGCATCAAGGCACTCCTGCGCCTCATACTTTTAGCGACAAAAATTCCAGGGCGTAATTTTGTCATAGCAAAATTAACATAGGGCCGAGACCCTATCAGAACTTCAAACCCTTTTTCGACCGCGAAGCATCCAAATAAAAGTTTGGAATCTAATTCTCTAACCTGATTTTCTACGGGAAGAATAAGCAAAGGGTTAGAATCACCTCTCATAAATCAAATCTCACTAAAATAAAAGCTAAACGCGGTTTTTGAATCTTCGGAAAAATCTTAACATTGTCTGAAAGGGATTACGCAAGCGCACCTTGATTTTATTTCTCCGTCTCGGATCCATAAAATCGAATGAATCATAGACCAGCCATAATAAATGACAAAAATATCTTATAGGTTTTGGCGAATGCCCGGCTTTATGCACAAAAAGCCCGCCCTTCATCAAACCAAGCCCCTCGACTTCCCTCCCCCTCACTCTCTCTAAAAAATATAAACTAATATCTGCCATTTTACTCTGGGCAAGCTGTCTTTGACTGTAACGAGAACCTTCAATGAAAAAACTTCTAATATTCCTTAAGCCGCCTAGAACCTGATACGTTAATCTATCCCTCTCTTCGATAGTGACAGAGTCGGGGCCATCAATCATCACCAAATCATAGTCAGTTAAGTTAGGAGTTTGGGCGTAACTCTTCTTCAAAACCACCCGTTCAGACCAACGATTCAGATTTTGCCTTAATTTTTCTCTACAAAAACCATTTTCTTCGTACACCTCAACAATAGCCTCACTGTAATTAAGTACACAATAAGTCAGCGTGCCAATTCCTCCACCAAGTTCCAGTACTCGCTTAGGCTTTTTTGACACGCAAAATGCGATAATTGCATTTATATTTATTGGAGTAGCTATAGCATAAGCACCCATTTGGCTGGAAAAAAGGGTATGAATTTGCTCGGGACTCGGCTTTTTCATAGTTCCTGGTTCTACACTCCTTGATTTAGCTTGGCTACAGTTTATCTCTTTATTGTATCAGGGCATGGATAAGAAGTGAGAAAATTGATAACCTACGACTCGTCCTTAAGTTTTAGGACCTCTCGATGCAGTATTCCCCGGTAGCTCAGTTGGTAGAGCGGGTGGCTGTTAACCACTAGGTCGGCGGTTCGAGCCCGTCCCGGGGAGCCACTCTAGACTCACACTCAAGTTTTGGTGTGGTCCCTCATCTCCTTGTATACAGTTATCGCCTTATTTTTTATCTTAAGAACAGTCTCTAAATGTACTTTTCGTTCCCGGATAGGCTGGCTCAGCAAGTCACTATATCTCCCGTCAAGAACACGCAAATATTCCACCAAGCGCTGCAACACGTCCCTCGAGGTTCCGGGATCGCTGAGCATCGTTGCAAATTCTAAATCCTGCTCTGACCATGCAAATTCTTTTTTTCTTTCAGGCATAGAACTAAAAAGCACAGAAGAAACTTTAAAGTTCTTTTTTGCCGAATTGAAATCATTGCGTAATAGAGCTATGAGTCCCTTTTTATAGCTTAATCTTGCAAACTCGTAGGAGGACTTTAAAGATAACTTAGCGTAAATTGCCTGAGCCCGTCCGGCGTGTTCATAAGCTTCTGAAAATTTGTTCGTCAGTAACTTCGTGTCCGAGAGAGTTACCAAGTGCCACGCGAATCGCTCCGACAGTGCGCCATTGGTTTTTTCGACCCAAGACAAGGTTGCTTGATAACTTTTCTCTGCCTGGTCGTACATCCCTTGATGGAAAAATAACCCAGCTAGAATACTATTCAGTAACATAGTCCTTGAATCTTTTGATCCGAGTTCATTCGAGACAATGGAAAGCCCTTCTTTCATGTATAAGATTGCCCTTTCCGTTGGGAGTTCATTTTGACTCATCTGGTATTCACCGATAAGATACCCCTTTTGGCCTACTGCCTTGCCAGTTTCCCAATGATTGACTCCCACTTGTTTCTTAAATATCAATATGGCCTCATCTAATATCTTGGATGCAAAAATATGATTTTCTTCGATTTTAGAGGGGTCATCCAAGAGGGAATAGGTTTGAGCCAAAGCATGAACCAATCTACACGACAGCCGGGCAACGGCCAGATGAGTATCACCTAAGCTTTTTTTTCTTTCCTCTAAAATAGAACCTAAAATCCTTATATGTTCTTCCAAATCTCCTTGCTGCTTCGCTTTTTTTGCGGCCTCAATTTCATCGAGAAGATTAAAATCTTTCTCTTCAACAAAGAAACTGCTAATTGATACCACTAGGGCTATCACAAGCAACACCACAGCAAACAAATTAAACGGTTTTAGACGAAATTTCTCCTTCAATTTCCTCGTAAGAATTAGTGTATCCTCGTTCATTCTTTTCATTTAATATACATTGTACACTTTAAAACTTGACCCCCAATGTTAATAAAAGTATTACCAAAAATTGTCGCAGACCAAATAGCCGCAGGAGAAGTAATAGAGCGGCCCTCTTCTATTATCAAAGAGCTTGTGGAAAATAGTATTGACGCTGGTGCCAGATCTATAACTGTAACCGCTTCGAATAGAGACCTCTCTGCTATCACTGTACAAGATGATGGTGTTGGTATGGAGCCTAACGACCTAAAAATGTCGATTAAAAGACACGCTACTAGCAAATTGCTACAAGTTGAAGATCTTGATCATATAGCGTCCCTTGGCTTTCGTGGGGAAGCGCTAGCTAGCATTGGGTCAGTATCAAAGATGACGATCACTTCCCGCACAAGGCAGTCCGACCTAGCAAATAAACTAGAAGTTAATGGGGGTTGTGTAAGTGGCGAAATTAAGCCATCAGCCGGCAACTACGGCACCTTCATCTCAGTTTCCGAACTTTTCTATAACACCCCAGCCAGAAAAAAATTCCTGAAAACATTCCCTACGGAGATGCGTCATATCAAGATGGTAATGTTAAGATTGGCCATCTCTAATCCACATATCGCTTTTAGACTCTTTCAAGACAAAAAATTAATATTTGGATTTAAATCAGGAAAAATCGACGAATCTAAAAGCAGATTTGCTTTCCTTGTAGGAAAAAACTTTGCTGAGGACTCCATTTTTCTTTCAAATGAAGACGATTGCGGAAAACTCTTCGGCTGGATAGCACGGCCTACCGTTTCTGGTTCTCCCTCCACCCATCAAATGCGTTTTATAAATGGTCGGCATGTAAAAGACAGGATGCTGGACGCTGCGATGAGACTTGGCTTTAAAGATATTATGTTTGGTAGCAAGCTTCCGCCATTCCTTATCTACCTAACCGTAAATCCTGCGTCGGTGGATGTGAATGTGCACCCAAGCAAAGAGGAAGTGAGATTTGCCAGCCCCGAAGGCATAAAAAACCTTATTAAGACGACAGTTCGGACGGCAATCGCAACTGATGGATTCGAACACCAACTGCGAAGCCACTCTTTCAACATAGGGCCGCAGGAAAATAATACCGTACAACAGACACCCAGTTTAGGGAACCAAGGACAAGTTTCACCTCCGGAGAGAGAAACTCAAATTTTACTGGGACCCGCAGTTCCTCCTTCTGAAGACATAGATTTATTCAGGAGCCACGGCACCGCTAATTTTGCTAGCGAACGAATCGATTTAGGAGAGGCGATCGGACAGATTCACGATATTTTTATCCTTTCGCAAAATTCTAGAGGCATAATTATTGTCGACATGCATGCGGCCCACGAAAGGATAAACTATGAAAAACTCAAAAACGAATGGCAAAAAAATCACAAAATAGCATCCCAAAGGCTACTTAGCCCAATAACAATCAAGACTTTAGAAGAGAGGGCAGAACAAGTTGATGACAATAGATCAAAATTTGAGTTGCTAGGCTTCGATATTCTAAGAACTGGCAGAGATTACCTTTCAATACATGCCTATCCGAGCGTAATGAACGAAAAAAATCTGAGAGAGCTACTGTCTAGCTTTCAGGATCACACCGCCTTAGTTGGAAATTTAGATCTGATAGAAGAAGGAATCGACAAAGTTTTAGCAAATATTGCATGTAAATCTTCTTTGAGAGCTTACGATAGAATATCGCTCCTTGAAATGAATGCATTACTACGTCAAATTGAAACTACCACTAACAGCGGGTATTGCTCTCATGGAAGACCGACCTGGCGCTTTATGTCTGTGGCGGAGTTGGATAAAATTTTTATGCGTGGGAAGTAACTTAGAAGAAACCATTAATCCCAATTCAGGTTATACTTTGTGCTTTAATTGAACCCTGGAGGAATTCTATGTTTGCATATGTCACACTTGGTACCAATGATCTAGAGCGCGCTGGCAAATTCTATGATGCCTTACTAAGCGAAATTGGGGCCGGAAGAGTATTGGAAATGCCCAACGCTATTTTTTGGGCTACCGGGCCAGGTTCGCCCATGCTATCAGCTATCATGCCAGCTGATGGTAACCCCGCCAGCATCGGTAACGGGGTAATGGTAGCCTTGGCTGCTGAAAATCCTAGTGCTGTTGATAAACTGTATGGCAAAGCTTTGGAACTCGGAGGAACCGATGAGGGCGCGCCTGGTATTAGGGCAGAAGCATACTACATAGCTTATTTTCGCGATTTAGATGGAAACAAACTTAACTTTTTTTGCCCAGCAAACGCCTAATAACTAATAGCTACTAAAGAGGGTCGAGTGGTTTTTAGCCACTCGATTCCTCTTACCCTAGAACCCTCAGAATTGAAACACCACGCTTAAAGCAGTTTCATGGCGGCTGTTCCTGGTCGTGTGCCCCCAAATATCACCTAAAGCCCATGGGCCAGGATCATGGCCTGCAGCTCTCCAATAAAAAGATTGTTCGAACTTTAACAAAACATGATCTGACCAAAAATAATCCAATCCAAATTTGTTATATGCCCCGGTCGAACGTGGATCAATGGCAAATACAAAGTTTGGTTTAATCAAACCGGCAGGTCCATAACTAGTAGAGGCCGAGAAGGTTATCACGAATTCATCTTTATCAATCTGATCATTGTTTTCGCTGAAGAATTTACCACCAACAGGTTCACCGTTAACCACCGCGTGCTCAACCGAGGAAATGCCCCTATAGAACCGACTGTAATCAATGTAGTGTCGCCAGAAGACCTGAGAAGATAAGTAAAATGTCCTAGTAGGATTGAGCCATCTAATCCAGGTCGGCCTATCGACCGCCAACATGAGAACGGTGCGTCTTGCTGTATCAAACTGATCTCGGTCAGGATCTATCCTGCTGGGAGCATCTGGAGAGATTTTCACTGGAATACCGGTTGAGAATGTTGTCTCCATCCTTAAAACCGATTGTGTGTAACGTTCCTCAGAGTAATTAGCAGTCAACCCCACCACGTGGGATCGAGGATTGACGAGCTCTCTCACAGACGTATGAGTGTTACCAAGGGTTGAGGAGAGGTCATCTCTCACTCGCACACCGGTGTCTGCCGAAAAACCATAAAAGTAATTTAAACTAAAATCTATGTCTCCCCAAATTGCTTTGAATCGAGCTCCACCTTGTCCGTTGCGGAGTCTTTTTCGAGGACTTAAATCTCGAACATCAAGCTCTAGGTCTCTGAGATTTCCATCTATAAAAATCGAGTTTGGAGTTTTTGCTAAGCCTGTTCCAGTAAAGGCCCAGGGTCGAGACGGATTTATTGCTATCTTGTTAGGTCGAAAATCAGCTGGAATCCAAACCGCTTCAAAAAAGGACTCCTCAAAAACTGAAAACTTACCAATGTCATAAATGCCTCTGACCATCCATAAGGGAATTCGAATGTCTTCCCAGTACTCCCGACTCCAGTGCCAACTCAAATCAAGCGGATTGATGACGTCTAGAGCTCGAAATCCATCGGTCTCCCCCCAAACAACCTGTTGACGCCCTATTCTTAATGAAAAAGGAGGCAACACCAAATCCAAATACCCCTCACGAAGGTTAGCCTCGTAGAGACCTTGTTTACCATTGTCATTAGAAAATTTCCCATCTAAGCTATTCCGAATTTCATATATTGAGTCATATACACCACGCCCAACGAGGGTCAGAGTGGCTTCTTCTATTGGGCCGGAATCAAATTTTCCAAACATTTGGCCTTCTTTTAAAAAATAGTATTTGCTCTCTAATTGCAGCGTATTACGTTGCATGATCGCCTCAGCCTCTTTGAATTTAGGGGTGCGTAATATGTTCTGGACTTTCAGAAACCCCTCTAATTCAATATCCTTCCCGATAGAAACGACAGCTTTTACATCGATCGATAAAACTAATAGGACTGTAAAAACAGCTCCCACCGAAAAGTTCAGTTTAGTTGGCATCAATTTCCCCTTTGCACTCAACCATGCATACTCCCATTATACCTTCTTACCGCCTTCCGCTAACCATATTTCTAAGCGAGTAAAATTGTCTGGCTCGCGCAGAAGAGAACTCTCTCTTTCTTGTGTAACAATGTGTCACAGTCCCATGAGGCTTTTTAGCATTAATATCTGATTCCCCAAGGTGCAGAAAAACAAAACTCCCAACATTTTTTGAATAATCTTGTTCAACGAATGGGGCTTGTTGAGGTGTCTCAAGTGCATAGCTTTCGGAGTATTTTAAATAATGTTGGTTCATTCGCAAAAGCATCTCGTCTTTTCGATCAAAACCAAACATCCAGAGTGTCCAATAGGTTTCAGAGTCGATCAGGACAATCCTAGCCATGTAAGGATGATCAGAATCTTTCGGGTTAATTAAAACGACATGAGCATCCCTAACCTCCCATCGGGTCTTATGTGGCACCCACAAATGTGGACCTCCGGCTTCGGGGTTGTCTTTCACATTCATGGTGGCTAGAACCTTTCTTTTACCGAGGTAATCCCAATCGTTCTCATAAATCTTGCCACTAAAACCATTCATGTCTTCCCTAATTAGATCCATACCCATCAACTCACTGGTTCGCTCCGATGCGAGGGTGCGCCTAGGCTTTCTTTGCGACGGCATATAGACCCATCCTGAATTTTCTCGATAATGATCCACGTAGCTGATGGACATATCTTTCGCGCCTGCCATATCCCGTGGCGACCGAAATTCCATAATTCTTTTACTTTTTACCTCCTCATAACCCTCAACCAAACATTTTTCTCCTCTGGCATAAGTAGAGGATACCCCTGTAAACTCCATTTTTCGGTCTAGTTTGCCGTTTTCACTCCGCAACCATGTGGTCATAGGCATATCAAAATCGTGTTGTCCTGGACGCCACAGCATATTCCATACCACTTTTTGTCCTGCTAAAGGATCATTTTCCACCACTTTTGGGAATGGAAACCCCCCTCCCGTAAAGCCTACTAGCACCCCATTTTCATCCAAAATACCCTCCTGACTACCTCGACCCCAACTGGGCGGAGAAGGATAATATCCTTTAGGGACGACTGTCATTTCCATGTCTGCGAATATGTAGTACTCCCATGCAGGGCTAGGTATCAACGCATTCAGAATATCGTCTTTATCGTCTATAGTAAGGAGAGTTCCTTGATTCGACACCTCAATCTCTGGCGGCTTTTTTTCAATCCATTCTATAAATTCTTTGTACGATTGCCCATCCGCACTAAACCCTTTAATACTCAAAGAAAAACACACTATAGTGAAAAAGACTTTTAAACCTGTCCCAGCACTTGCCCGGTGACTGCTTTTCTCCATTATAAACACCCCAGTTGCTTGTATTTGTAAGAGTTTACACTCTATTAGAATTATTTTCGCGTCCTGGCTTTAAAGGACGAGCTCCCCCGATTCAACGATTGTAAGATAGTATTGCCCTCAAACTTTTAATTCTCCCAGCTGCAATCTCACTTCCTTTTGGAAGTTTTTCTAGGGCCGCCAAGGAACGCAGGGCTATTGCATACTGTCCTCGAGTAATGGCAGCACTACCAGCCAGGAAATAATATTCTGCGGAAAGATCATACCTCTCTTCTAACTCGAAGGATTCCGCAATTCCAAGCTGAGATATTGCGTTCCTATCACGAACCTTCAATGCTTTAAAAAAAGATTCTCTTGCCTTACTAGGCTGCCCAATTTTCAAATGGATTAATCCGAGGCCATTGTGATAATCATGTTCTTCTGAGTTGAGGTTTATAGCTTTTTGGAACAGTTCCTTCGACCTATCGAATCGCCCCAATCCCAGCGCAGATTTACCAGCCAGAAAAAATAACTCATCATCCTTCGTACCTACCGCTATCATTTTTTCTGAGAGAGATAAAGCATGCATAAAATTACCACCCTCGAGGGCAGTGCTCACCTCTTTGATCGTATCCTCTCGACTTTTCATATCCTGCTTAGATTTTCCAGATGAAATAAAACCTTTTTGCTTAGAAATCCTATCGGGCAAATCGCTTAGCACTTGGCGGGCAACTGCGTCTATCATTTGAAAAGCTATTTCATCGTGTTTATTGCGAGTGGCAAAAAATAACCCAGAGGCCAACCCGAAAGGAGACAATGGAATAGCTCCTGCATCGCTTCTTGCCTCCTTAGACACCGACCAGATAACCTCTTTTTTGGCGTTTATCAAATCTACAGACAAGCCAACTTTTGTCACGGAATAGGTTACATAAAATTCATTTGTGAACTTTGTTATCTTCGCCCTTAGCAAAGCATCGCATTCGAGGCTACTTAACAACTCTCGGTTATCAGAAATTTTAGACGGCCCGTATAGATACTCATCGACTAAAGCCAACTCAACATCTTTATACTTTCTAGGCGCCAAGTGGCCGTATAGCGCATTCCTCACCAGTGCTTCTTTTTCGAGATGCAAGAAATCACTCTCTCGAGACACATCTTCGACCCTACCTACAGCAATGCAGTAAATATCTGACCAAACAGTTGGGTTTTGAACATCGACAGTTTCCACCTTATTACTGCCTATGAGACCTTGGAGCTTTTTTGGAGCTTTTTTGGTAGCATTTTCACAGGAAGCAAGGGTCAATCCTACCAAAATCAGTACAGCCCAAATTACATTCCTAATTCTAATACTCTCTATACCAATCGTCCCACATAAATTAAATTACTTGAAAAATTGCAATAAAATTAATCAGAAATTATTCTTCTAATAAAACTCCGCTACCACCCATTTCTGCCGGCATATCTTTCTGCTTGGGTAGACCATCTTTTACGGCGACAACTTTTTCTCCATAAAAGACATGTAGAGCTGGCTCAAAATTGAAGTTTGGAATAATTGCTGAGTAAACATCAGTTAACCCCATGGAGGGGTGTTCTGTCATTAGGTGTCCGCCGCATTCTCTGCAAGACTTTCTATGACTATTTTCCGTCTTGGCATAGGTCTTAACGAAATCAGCCCCTTGCTTCACTTGAACCGATTCAGGTTGCCACAATGTAAACGCGTTTATAGGGCCAGCTGACCAATGCCGACAAGATTCACAATGACAGTAGCCCATGGCATCCGGGGCTCCAGTTACCTCTATTTTCACGCGTCCGCAAAAACATTCCCCCTCATATGTGTTCGACATTTCTATATCCCCTTAGTTTATCAAAAATTGTACCTAACCCTACAACAAACCCTGCAAGCGTGCAGCTTCTTGTCTTAAGTATTCCGCACCTCCCAAGAGTTGTCTATTAACGCCTATTCTTTTAAACCAGTAATGCAATCCTTGGAGATCTGTAAAACCCATGCCGCCATGCACCTCAGTCGAAGTTTTCGCAATAAATTTTCCTACCTCAGAGATATGGGCTTTACAAAGATCTGCTTCGATAAGAGCATCTTCACTTGCATTGTCCAACAAACAAGCAGCATGCCAAATCATAGCCTTACAAGGTTCAAGTTTAGCTGCCATCTCAGCGCACATATGCTTCACCGCCTGGAAAGACCCAATTAATCGTCCAAATTGTGTCCGCTGATTCGCATAGGTAACAGAATCATCTAACATCCGCTGACATGCCCCTAATGTATCCGCCGCAATTATCAAGCGCCCAAAAGCCAATAGTTTTTTTAAATCGGGTTCGCCTGTTTTGTTAGCTTTTATCTCCTCCCCTTCGACGCCATCGAGAACAATCTCGCCAAAAGCCCTAGTTAGGTCAATCGTGTTCATATTCCTTAGGGTGAGATTCGGCGAACTGACAGGCACTAAAAATAACTTCTCATCATTAGAAGGAACTAGAATCACATCGGCATCGCAATCAATTACAAACAACGACCGGCCGAACAAAGCACCCTCTCTCGCGACAATCTCCGAACCCTCTTTGGCACCGCAATGCTCTGCAGCCGCAAACGCAACGCGCAACTCCCCTGAGCTTAACTGCTTTAAATATTTTGTTTGTTGGCTTTGACTTGCATCACGTAAGGCTAAGGATAGTACCATGCCTGCTACGTAAGGGGTGGGGGTAGCAAAGTAACCCAGATGTTCAGATACCAAGACACTGTCGATAGCTTTAAGCTCAGAGCCTCCAAACTCACCATCAACCAGTAGGCCAAATAGGCCAAAGCTAACTAAATCATCTCTCAAAGTTAAGGAACTATCGTTCCCCAATTTTCTCAATGTAGAGATTGGAACTCTATCAGATAAAATTCTGCCTAGCGCATCCAGTAAAATTTTTTGATTCTCACTTGTTCCAAAATTCATTACTTTGAAAGGTCTAGCGCGGCTCTTTAGGAAGACCGAGACCTCGTTCTCCTATAATATTTTTTTGTATTTGAGAGGTGCCTCCGCCAATGATCAGCCCGAGGTAAAACATGAAATGTTTTTGCCACATCCCAGAATCTCTTAACAACTCATCTCTGTCATACAAAGTGCCCAACTCACCTAGTGCATCAATAGCTAAACCCTCTAGATCATGTCGAAGCTCTGTACCTTCCAACTTCACTATCATCCTAGCCAGACTAGCATCTTCATCATTAACTTGAGCCGAAAGAATTCTTAAATCATTATACTTTAGAGCAAGCACCCTAGCTTGAATTTTCATTAATCGATCCATCCAAACCGGACTTTTGCTCAATGAAACCCCGTCGACGGTTTCCTTTTTCATCAAGTCTACTAGAGCATTAAACCGCGTTTGGATAACGTTTGGGTCCCCAAGCATCGAACGTTCATGACCGAGCAAAGCTGTCGCGACCTTCCAGCCCTCGCCTCTTTTTCCCACGATTTGATTTGCTGGCACTTCAACATCAGAAAAGAACACCTCATTGAAGCTCGATTCTCCCGTCATTGTCTTTAGGGGTCTAACTTCGATCCCGTGACTATTCATGGGGAATAATAAAAAGCTAATCCCTTTGTGTTTAGGTGCATCCGGTTCTGTTCGCACCAGACAAAACATCCAATCTGCCAGATGGGCTGTGCTGGTCCAAATCTTTTGCCCGTTTACAATCCAATGGTCACCCTGTAGCGTTGCTCGCGTTGTTAAATTTGCTAAGTCACTACCAGCATCAGGCTCGGAGTACCCTTGACACCAGATGATATTTCCGAGGAGCGTTTCCCGTATGAACTGTTCTTTTTGCGCCTCTGAGCCTAGCTTCAGTAGTATGGGAATAAGCATGGAAATGCCTTGCCCGACGATCCCGGGATACAAATTGTACCGACCAAATTCCTCTGCGATTATATGACTGGACATTGGATCAAAATCAGCCCCGTAACCACCGTATTTTCTAGGAATCGTTCTACCAGCGTAACCTTTATTGACAAGCAACTGCTGCCATTTCAAAGTTTCTGGGTCCTTTAGATTCGCTCTAGAAGCGGAATCTGCCGATTTCTGGTTATCAGGGGCTTTTCCTCGATGAATCCGAATAAATTCTCTGACTTCGTCCCTTAACCTCTCATGTTCTTGATTCAAATCTAAGTTCACTTTTACTTCCT
>CACDEI010000014.1 GCA_902551695.1 uncultured Pseudomonadota bacterium | reverse complement strand
TTGCCGTTAAACTCGAAATGTTCTTCCCTCCAGGCGGTGGTGATTAAATCTAAAGCTTCTTCGAATCGTCCTACTCTTTCTGACCTGGGAATCTGGTGAGCTTCGAATTCTGATGCTACGTAACCTGGAGCAACTCCGAAAACAAATCGGCCTTCTGCTACGTTATCTAGAACAGCAATGTCTTCTGCTAATTTGAGAGGTGCATAGAGAGGTAAAAGTAGAACAGCTGTTCCTATCCTCATTGTTTTGGTTACCGCAGCAGCTGCGGCACATGCGACCATGGGCGCGGGGCACAGGCCATCTTTTTGCGCGTGATGAGTGGCATGGAAAGCGGATTGAAACCCTAAATCCTCCGCATAGGGTAAACATTCCAGCATGTCCGTGTAAGGTGTCGACCATGAACCTCCAGATAGAGGCGGGACCTGATGAGAAAATAATAATCCAAATTTCATTTATGACTTCCTCCGTCTTTTATAACTTAGGCGACTATTGCTTTTATATCACAGTTGAGATCTTTCAGTTTATTATTGATAGCGTCAGTTACTTCTATGGCGTTGGGTCCATCTCCATGTACACAAATACTTTCAGCATCCAATTCTACCAAACTACCATCTACTGCCTTGACGCTGCCAGATGTCACGTAAAGCTCAACTTGTTCGGAGGCAAAAGAGACGTCAGTAACATGTTTCTCTCGTTGAATTATAAGCGTACCATCAGGTGCGTACTGTAAATCGGGGTAGATTTCGCCGACTACCCTTACCCCTCGTTTTTTCGCCTCTGATGGAAGCGCAGCCGAGGTCGGCGCAGGCCAATATAGGATGGGGTCTGTACTTAGAGCGCAGATTGCGTCGGCGACTGCCGATGCAATCTCAGTATTGTCCTTTAAAATAGAGTAAAAAGCTCCGTGTGGCTTGATGTGATGAAGGCGCATGCCCTCTGTTCTAAGGGCAGCGTCTAGTGCACCGGTTTGATAAATCATGTAGGCGTAAGCATCTTCTGGAGTTATATTCATTGCCCTTCGCCCAAAACCAAGGAGGTCTGGCAAACCAGGGTGGGAGCCAATAACTACATCATTATTTTTTGCGAGTTTGACAGTTTCTATCATTGTTACTGGATCGCTCGCATGAAAGCCACATGCTACATTAGCCGTCGTAATTCTCGACATCATTGCTTTATCATCTCCCATCACCCAGTTACCAAAGCTTTCCCCCATATCGCAGTTTATGTCCATTGTCGTTTTCAATACAATCACTCCTACAACAGTTTTATCGTCATCAGAAGTGTAGCCTTGGTCGGAGTAGGATACTAGCCACCTACAAAAATTATTAATTTAGTGTAATTTGACAGCGGGTTTTATGACGATGATAATCGACGGCTATTCTTGAAATAATATAAATATGCGCCCGTAGCTCAGCTGGATAGAGTACCTGGCTACGAACCAGGCGGTCGGGAGTTCGAATCTCTCCGGGCGCGCCAAAATAGTTGTGAATTTTGGGAATATTTCTGCGCGCCCGTAGCTCAGCTGGATAGAGTACCTGGCTTCGAACCAGGTGGTCGGGAGTTCGAATCTCTCCGGGCGCGCCATTTCTTTAACCTTAACAATGTTTAAGAACTATTCTATCTTTGAAAGTTAGGCTCATATAAGCTAGCTTAAAGCTTGAAACAAACAGCCTAAGGAAAATATAAGATGCGACCTCCTCGTGTGCTCATTCTAAATAGAGGTGAGATAGCTTTGCGATTAGCGCAATCGGCCTACGATCTAAATCTTGAGCCGATAGTAGTACACACTAAAGTAGAGAAGATGAATATAGCTGCGGTATCTCCTATAGCGAAAATTATTGAGATACCGGGCGAAGGCGCGACGGCTTATTTAGATACTGAATATTTGATAGCACTAGTATCTGAGTTGAAATGTGACTTGGTTCACCCTGGCTACGGATTTCTCTCCGAAAATGCCGATTTTGCAGAAGCAGTTGAAAATGTAGGGAAAATTTGGGTTGGGCCAAAAGTAGGTCAATTGAGACTCTTTGGAAATAAGCTCTCTGCGAAAGATCATGCTGAAAAATGTGGAGTGCCTGTCCTGAAATCGTCGAGGATTCTTCAAAAATTCAGTGATTTGGAAGAATACTTGATGGAGTTCTCGCAGGGCTATTCTTTCTTACTAAAAGCAGCCTATGGAGGGGGAGGCAGAGGGATAAGAGAGGTGAACGAGAAAACCGATATTGAAAAAGCCTTTTCTTTAGCTCAAGGAGAAGCAGAAAAATCTTTCGGTAACGGAGGGCTATATTTAGAAGAATATTTTGAAGATGCTCGTCATATTGAGATTCAGATTATCGGTGATGGAAAGGGTGCCGTGAGACATCTCGGAGATCGTGATTGTAGTTTACAGAGAAAAAAACAAAAAATTATCGAGTTGTCTCCTGCCACATCCCTCAGTGAAAAGCTCAGAGAAAAACTCTTTGAAGACGCTTTAAACATAGCAAAGTCGGTAGATTATCGAGGACTTGGCACAGTCGAATTTCTAGTGAATCCTAACTCTGAGCGTTTTTGTTTTATTGAGATGAATCCCAGGCTACAAGTGGAACACACGGTGACCGAGATGCTATTTGGTATAGATTTGGTCCAGGCCCAGTTTCAATTAGCTCTAGGGTGGAAACTAAAAGATGTTTTGAAAAATATGAAGCCAATGGGCACGGGTCAAGCGATTCAGCTACGCGTTAATGCTGAAAAGCGTGGGCCGTCCGGACTTTTTCAGCCCTCCACTGGACGTATAGAAAAACTAAATCTGCCTGTCGGTATAGGGATAAGAGTTGATACAGCTATACGTCAGGGTTACGAGGTAACTTCGGACTATGACTCGCTGATTGCTAAGTTGATAGTTCATTCAACTGAATCGGACTTGTCGCTACTACTTCGTAAGGCTATTCGTGTACTGAAAGAATTTGAAATAGAGGGGGTGGACACAAACATCAAATTTTTAGGAAGCATTTTAGAGCATGAAGCAGTGAAGAAAGCTACCTATACCATTCACTTTATTGACGGACTAATAAGCTCGATTGGGGATAATAGCAAATCTAAGGTTGATAAGAGTCTTGAACAGGGGGGACGGATTGAGATAGAGGCGCCGATAAGAGGTAACGTTATCGCTGTATCATGCCTAGAAGGAGAAGAAGTTTCAGTAGGAAGAGGCTTGATGATAATAGAAGCCATGAAGATGCATCATGAAATAGTGTCTCCAGCAAACGGAACTATAGAGAGAGTAACAATAGAAGAGGGAGATATGGTCGATGAGGGCCAGGGGTTATTCACTTTGGCCACTGATGGGCTTGAGGTCGATGGAAAAAGAGACGTAGTCAAGTTTGACTTGGAGAAAACTCGCCAGGATTTGCAAGAGCTAAATGAGCGTAATGAGCTTTTGCTTGATGAAAATAGACCTGATGCGTTAGCTAAGCGACGTAGAATTCGCGCTAGAACCGCCAGAGAAAACGTAGAAGATCTTTGTGATGCGGGAACCTTTTTTGAGTACGGGGGACTCGCAATTGCTGCTCAAAGACGTAGAAAAAGTGTTGATGAGTTACAAAGAACGACGCCGGCTGACGGTATGATCGCTGGTTTTGGAACAATTAATAGTGCACTTTTCGGAGAAGCAAAAACCAAATGTGCCGTTTTAGCTTACGATTACACGGTCCTGGCGGGGACTCAAGGGCACAATAATCACAAAAAAAAGGACCGGATATTTGAACTCGCAAAGGAGTGGGAAACGCCGGTCGTTATCTTTACGGAGGGTGGAGGAGGGCGGCCAGGAGATGTTGATACCGACGACCTCATCATGAGCTGGCTTGATATTAAGACGTTTGCAACTTGGCCTCAACTTAGCGGGATTGCCCCTAGGATAGCTATCAACTCCGGAAGATGTTTTGCTGGGAATGCGGTGCTTTTTGGCTGCGCTGATATAACTATCGCCACTAAGAATTCAAATATAGGACTTGCGGGACCGGCAATGATAGAGGGAGGAGGGTTAGGTAAATTCAAGCCGGAGGATATCGGTCCTTCAGAGGTTCAGTCCAAAAATGGTGTGATTGATTTGTTGGTTGAGAATGAGCAAGATGCCACCCAAAAAGCAAAACAGTTGCTCGGATACTTTCAAGGTAGAGTTGAGCATTCCACGGCAGCAGATCAACGAATGCTAAGGCATTTGGTCCCAGAGAATAGACTGCGAGTGTATGATATTCGACAAGTAATACGGACCCTAGCCGACACTGATTCGGTGGTAGAACTGAGGCAGTTTTACGGAGTAGGCATAATAACAGCTTTTCTCAGATTGGACGGGAATCCTTTTGGGCTTATTGCGAATGATCCATGTCATCTGGGAGGAGCAATTGATGGCGAGGGGGGTGAGAAAGGGGCTCGGTTTTTGCAGCTTTGCGACAGTTATGATATTCCAGTGATTTCTCTATGTGACACCCCAGGATTTATGGTCGGACCAGATAGTGAAAAGACCGCATCTGTAAGGAGGGGATCCAGATTAATAACGGCCAGCGCCAACCTCTCCGTACCTCTGTTTACTGTTGTTATCCGAAAGGGCTACGGCTTAGGTGCGCAAGCGATGGCGGGTGGTAGCTTTCATCAGCCGTTTTTTACTATTGGTTGGCCGACATCAGAAATGGGGCCAATGGGATTAGAAGGTGCTGTAGAATTAGGTTTTAGCAAGGAGCTTAGTGGTGCTATTAACGAAGAGGAGAGAACAGAACTTTTTGGGCGCTTATTAAGTACAATGTACTCCAAAGGTAAGGGGATTTCGGTAGCCTCATCTTTTGAGATTGATGCGGTGATAGATCCGAGGGATACGCGTGATTGGCTGCTCAAAGGATTAAAAGCAAGTAACCGCTCGGGAGAAAAAATATCTAAAAGAGGGTATCCAGACGTATGGTAACTTGCCTAGAACTAATATTCTTTTATTACGAGAGACGGAGAGGGTTAACCTAATTTATGAATTTTTGTCCAAACTGTGGAAAAAGGCTTGGTGCCCTATTTTTGTCGGGAAAAGAGCGAATGGCTTGCCACGATATACAGTGCGGTTTTGTGAATTGGACTAATCCTATACCTGTGGCTGCTGCGGTAGTTGAATGCAGCGGCTCGGTCCTCTTGGTTCAAAATGTCGGCTGGCCAAGTACCTGGTATGGTCTTGTGACTGGATTTGTCGAATCGGGTGAAATGCCTGAAGAGGCTGTTGTGAGGGAAGTTAAGGAAGAAATCGGTCTAGATGCCGAAGTGCAATCCTTTATCGGGATGTATGAGTTTCACCGAAAGAACGAACTCATTATTGCCTACCATGTCACTGTGCCAACACTAGAATATAACCTTGATAAAAATGAAATTGTGGATGCTAAGTGGATTGAGATGGATAGAGTTGAACCATGGAATGCAGGGACCGGTTTAGCGTTGAGAGACTGGTTGAAAAATAGGGGTTTAAGTAGAAACTTGGTGGAAATTGGAACAGCTAATTCAGGAGTTTGAGCTGCTAGTTTTTTCGGAGTAGCCAGCTTTGGCGAACCTCTGCCCGCAATAGTAACAATCTACATACCTTTTTGAGTCAAAAAGTAGGCTTATTTTGGGATGGCCAAGAGCTCCACCACCACCATCACAGTATACTGACTCTACTTTCTCTGGGACGATTTTTATTTCTCTAGTGTCAACCATGTTTTATCCATTATCGACTAGTAGGTTTAATTTTTTACATCTAGTGTATGATTATACTACCAAACTGGAAATCCATGAAATTACTGAAACTGGTTATTTTGTCTATTAAACTAGAGAGGTCACAATTTCCAAGATTTTTAGGATTCTCGGAAACCTCTTGTTTTTGATATGGAACATTTCAATTTTGTAAATTCTAGAGATTGTCCTTTACCTAATTATTAGCAGAATGGGTTTATTTATGAATTATGATTTACTTGTCTTGGGTGGAGGGCCTGGGGGTTATACTGCGGCATTCAGGGCTGCGGATCTTGGGTTAAAAGTAGTTTTGGTTGAGAGGTACCCGAGTTTGGGCGGGGTCTGTCTAAACGTGGGCTGCATTCCTTCTAAGACCCTTTTACATGTGTCTAAGGTTATTGGTGAAGTGAGGGATCTAACGGATTATGGCATCTATTACGAGGGTCACCACATAGATCTGGCGAAACTGAACAGCAAAAAAAGATCGGTGATCGCTCAGCTATCTACAGGTCTGGCTAGCTTGGCCAAACAGAGAAAAATAACGTTAATAACAGGGGACGGACAATTTACAGGGTCGAACACTCTTAATGTCAATTTAAATCAAGCTCCCGATATTGAGGTTCAATTTAAAAATGTAATCATATCTACCGGATCAAGTTCGATTAGCCTTCCAGACATTCCGGACGATCCTAGAATTGTAGACTCTACCGGAGCTCTAGAGCTCAGTGATATTCCAGAAAGACTTCTAATAGTTGGTGGGGGTATTATTGGCTTGGAAATGGCCTCGGTTTACGCTGGATTAGGCAGTCGGGTCACTATCGTTGAGTTGGCCTCTGATTTGATGGTTGATTTGGATCCAGATTTAGTGGCTCCTTTAGAAAAATCTATCCTAAAAATAGTAGAAGCAATTTTCAAAGGCACCCGAGTTTCGCGTATAGTCTCTCACAAAGATTCACTTTCGGTGGACCTTGATGGGCCTGATGTGCCGTCGAACATGAATTTTGATAAGGTCTTATTAGCAATTGGTCGAGAGCCAAATACAAAAGGCCTGGGTCTCGAAAAATTAGACGTTCAATTATCCCATGATGGTTTTGTTTCGGTAGACAGTATGATGTGCGCTGCTCCGAGTGTATATGCTGTTGGGGATATAGTGGGGCCTCCAATGCTTGCGCATAAAGCCGCTCATCAGGGTAAAGTAGCTGCAGAAGCAGTAGCTGGATTGAAAGCCGAGTTCTCGTCGTTAACCATTCCCTCTGTGGCCTATACCGATCCCGAGCTTGCATGGACTGGTGTTACTGAAACGGAAGCGAAAAAGGCAGGAATAGATTTTTCAAAGGGCATGTATCCCTGGTATGCCAGCGGCCGTTCTCTATCCACGGGAAGAAAAGAGGGAATCACGAAACTGTTGTTCGATAAAAAAAGCAGACGGTTGATCGGCGCGGGAATAGTGGGTTCTAACGCTGGGGAGTTGATTGGTGAAATATCTTTAGCAATCGAAATGGGCTGCGATGAGGAGGATTTAGCTCTGACTATTCATCCGCATCCGACGTTGACCGAAACTATTTCTACGGCGGCAGAAGTAGCTGCAGGAACCGTGACTGAACTCTATTTGGGTAGAAATAAAAAGTAACATATGTCCGATTTTAATTATCTATTCCCAGACAAGAAAAAACCTGGTAATGTTGCATTGCAACAAATATAAATACGGATTTCCAATTGACCCATGAAACGCTCGAAAAATGGAAAATAGAAAGAATCTAGAAGCGAGTGACCCGGTGTCCCCAGAAGGAGAGCTTGGTTCCCGCAATGAAAGAATTGGATTTTTTTCCGGAACGTCTGATGAGGATGTGCTAGGGATAATAGACACATATTTCGATTTTTTTAGTCTATTAGCGGAGAAGCCGTCGCATTTTTTTAACATCCAACATTCAATCTTGGAGAGCATTTGGTTGGGGAGAGAATCTGCCTCTTATGCAAGAGAAGCAGGTGATGCAACTTCGGAGACTCAAAAGAAGGATAAACGGTTTAGGTCCGGTCAATGGGATGAAAACCCTCTATTTAAGGAATTAAAAGATACTTATTTGCGGCTGGAAGAGAATGTATTGGGGTCTGTTAGCGAAATGGATGGCTTGAGGGAACCTCTGAAACAAAAAGTGGAATTCTATATGGCAAGATATTTGGAAATATTTTCGCCAGCTAACTTTCTAATCACCAACCCAGAAGTTTTAAAGATGACTTTAGAAACTGGTGGGGAAAACTTAATTCGTGGAGCTATTAATTTTTTATCTGACTGGGATCCCCTCAAAGGGAACTTGAAATTAAGAATGGTGAAGGAGAGTGCTTTTGCAGTAGGTGTCGACATTGCTGTTTCTAAGGGTAGTGTAATTTTCCAGAATCGATTAATGCAGCTCATTAGATACGCGCCATCCACGTCGGAAGTCAACGAGATACCTTTGCTCATCATTCCGCCCTGGATAAATAAATACTACATTCTTGATCTGAAGCCTGAAAATTCTTTTGTCAAATGGGCAGTGAGTAATGGCCTCACAGTTTATGTGATTTCGTGGGTCAATCCAAAGCAAGATTTGGCCGAGATAGACTTTGATGATTATGGGACGGAAGGTTTTTTAGAGGCTGTGAACATAGTTGCTTCTGAATCAGAGACCGGACGTTTGAATGCTTTAGGCTATTGCATTGGGGGTACTCTGCTCGGCGCTATGTTAGGGTATATGGCCTCTAAGAATGATAATCGCGTTTCCGGAGCGACTTTCTTGACCACTATGTTAGATTTTAACGAGCCTGGCGATTTAGGGGTCTTCGTTAATGAGAGAAACATAAACGTAATCGAAAAGAGGTTGGACGATAGAGGTTTCTTGTCCGGAGAGGATATGGCCTTTGTTTTTAATTTATTGAGAGCTAGAGACTTAGTGTGGCACTTTTATATCAACAACTACTTGCTTGGGAAGGATCCAGCTCCCTTTGATATCTTATTTTGGAATGCCGATACCACTAGGCTCCCAGCGAAAATGCACAAGTCTTATCTCAAAAATATGTATATAAACAATTTATTGGCCAGGCCCGGACGCCTAGTGATTCGTAATGAAAAGATCGATTTAGGGATAGTTACTACACCTGTTTGCTTCGTGTCCGCTGTCGAAGATCATATTGCTCCCTGGCGCTCAACGTTACAAGGTGCTAATTTGTTTAATGGCCCAAAGCATTTTATTTTGACAGAAGGAGGGCACGTTGCTGGAGTTGTGAATCCGCCTGGAGATAAAGCCTATTCTCATCGAGTTTTAGGGCAAGATGGGGATAACAAAGTGGTTGAAAAAAATAATACCGAAATCCATGATTACAGTTGGTGGTTGACCTGGTTGGAATGGATGCAGTCCAGAAGCGGAAAAAAAACAATGGCTAAATTGCAGAATACTTCTGCCATTGAGCCTTCGCCAGGGAGCTATGTAATGGTAAAGTGAATTTTCAGTTCCCGGAAACTAAATCGGTAAAATTAGCTAAAATATGGGTAGAAAGTGGGAAGTCTCAGCTGAATATTGCTATCAACACCAAAGAAAGGTTCGATAAAATGTTTTTTGTGTATAATGGTATGAAAGTATTGTCCTTAAAAGCACAATATCACAGCTAATCTGTCCCTATGAGGACACGAAAATGTTACTTAAGAGAGAATTAGACAGATGAAAGATGAGCAAAAAAACTATGAGTTTTTCGTTGGAGAGTCGACAGAGCTGGAAGGAGCTTCCCTGGCTATTCAAGGTACTGCGAGGATTGATGGACGACTAGTTGGGAAGGTCCAGGTAAAACATCTAATAGTAGGAAAAAGTGGGAATGTTTCCGGGGATATATCGGGCGAAACGGCTTGGATTGAGGGTGTTGTTGACGAAAGTTTGAATTTGTCCGGCAAACTCACGGTTGCCTCTACTGGTAAAATTCGAGGAAAGATCTCCTACGGGTCTATAGAGGCCCATGAGGGCGCAAAACTTGTGGGTGAAATATCCACGGATTGGGATGCCCCTTCAGCAGCCAGCTCCGAAGATAGATTAAATCGACTGGCTCAAAAGGTAGAACCCAAGCCAACTAGTAATCCAGCTTCAACCAACAAAAACCCAGTCGGTGATGCCTAGACGCAAATAGGTATTTCGACTGACTTGGTTTAACAGCTGTGTTAGATAGGTTCCTTAAACAGTTTGGTAAGCAAAATGGGGAGAAGAGAGAGGAGAGAGTCTCGCAACCTGCCGAAAGTGCTCTTGTACCCCCCGATTTGGAAGAAGAGGGCATAGAGTCGTCCAAGAATCCTAGGCGAGATATCCCTACGAAACCGGCCAAATCTCCAGATGAAGCAACCACTATAGTTTTCGCCAATTCTAAAGGTGGGGTCGGGAAGAGCACTGTGGCATTTGTGTCTTGCCTAAAATTGGCCCTAAAAAAGCCCGATTTTCTCATAGAGTTTATCGATTTGGATCGACAAGGAACCACCAGTGAATCTTTGCACCGATTTGCGAACAAAAAGTTTAAGCTCGTTTCAGACCCTGAGTTTCTGTTGGCGTCGGGTGGTGTAAATAACGCCAGGATCTATCAACATCTGAAATCTGGTTTTCAACTCAAGTCAGAAAATGAAAAGAGATTCGTTTTCTTTGATACCCCAGCCGGCACAACACCAACAGAGTATTCTTTTATGCTGGATACCGATTATCTTTTTGTCCCTACTTCTGCTTCAGATGCTGACCTCGGAGCGACAAAGAAATTCTTGAGTCGCCTTTATGATGCGAACCCTCTGATAAATGGCGGAAAAATTAAATTTCTTCCTACGGTGGTGGTGATACCAAATCTCTTGGAAGACAGAACCGAAATTTTGACCATTTATAGAAACCTGAGGGAGTTCCCTTGTTTCTTGGGTCATCCAATATTTTATTCCAAAGTATTTAGAACTACTTTCAATTACGGAATTAGCGATCATAACGTCGTCGATTTGCTACGTATTACGGAAGATTTTGGCGACTGGCTAGTGAATATAGTCTGTGATCACAGTCTGACAGCATATACTCCGTCGACTTTACACCAGATATAGAGAGGGCTCTCTTTAAATGTTGATTAATCCAAAAAAAAGTACTTTAAAGAAATTGTCAAAGCAAACCTCTATAGTTGGTTTTGGGACGACTTTTATTGGAAACCTAAGGTGCGGAAAAGATCTCTATGTGGCGGGGCGTGTAGAGGGAGATATAGAAGCGAGTGATGAGGCTATTATTGAAATAGGTGACACAGGAGAAGTGAAAGGAGAGATAAAAGGTGACTCAGTACTGATTTATGGAACCGTTGATGGTGATGTGTCGGCTATCAAAAAATTAGAAATTGGCAGTTCTGCAAGGGTTACAGGGAGACTTTCCTACTCCCTTCTAAAGTTGGAGCCTGGTGCCGTTTTTGAAGGGGAACTAGAGCATCAAGATGTCGACAGAGGTGAAATCTCCCAATGACTAGACCTCCCAGTAGAAAGAGCGACGAAAATCTAAAATTCGTAAATCGTTTCCAAATATGAAAAAAAAGAGTCTTTTTTATAGGTTAGGATTGATCTGGCGGGCGAATTGAGATTAAATTGTTTTCGCCGATCAGCGTGAAAAAAAAAAAAACGTAGCTCTGGTTTAAGTTCTAGAGATGATCGAATTAAAGTTTAAAATGCTCAATATTTAACTTGAATTATCATATGTTAAAGAGATAGCATTTTAATTTAAGAAACGGGAATTGTGACGCAAATAGGCTACTCGGATTGCCCGCTAGATTGTAGGCATGTTTATTGAGAAGCGGTTCGTACAAGACTCTAGTTGTTTTTGAAAACACGGGTCAATTCCTAAGTATAAAGTGCCACCTGCCATGGGAGGAAATATGAGCAGCGCAATTACACAAAAACAAACTAAGTCTCAAATAATCGCTGCGGTTGCAGAAGAATCAAATTTGAGCAAAAAGGACGTCCAAGCAGTGCTTTTGGCTGTAAAAGGGCTAGCTGCATGCCATCTAATTAAAAACGGTTCTGGGGAATTCACAGTGCCTGAGTTAGGGGTAAAATTGAAACGAGTAGATAAGCCTGCAAGACCTGCGGGTAAGCAGATGAATCCTTTCACAAAGGAAATGGTGGACGTTGAGGCGAGGCCTGCCAGCTTATCTGTTCGGGCAACTGCTATGAAGGCTATTAAGGACGTAGTTCTATAATAATCCCGTGATGCTCGACTAAGCAAAAAGCCGGTTTTTAACCGGCTTTTTTATTTTGAGAGCCTCTATCTCAATTTGGTCCTTTTGGAGATCGGTAAAAATGCATTGTCAAATTGTTGGTGGTGGCCTGCTAGGCCTAACATCTGCCTGGTTCTTGAGGAAATTGGGTTACGAGGTATCCTTATATGAGAAAGATGAAGAGGTCAGCCTAGGCACCAGTTTCGCTAATGGAGGTATGCTTCATGCTAGTGAGGCGAATCCGTGGAATCACCCGGGAATCTTTTGGCAAGCATTAAAAATGTTGGGTAAAGAGGATTCTGCTCTCCTAATAAGGCCTTATGCAGTTGCTGGTATGTTGCCTTGGATTTTTTCATTCTTCATAAACTCATCGGTCAGCAGATTTAAAAAAAATCTGGAGAAAAACGCCCGCTTGGCGCAGTTTTCCATTAAAGTGCTAAAGGACGAGTTCTTACCTCTTGGACTCGATTTTGATTGTAGGCAAGTTGGTACTTTAAAAATTTATTCAAATTCTTCTGCTCTTGCAATCGCCTGCAGTCTAGCGGATGAAGCCTCCGCCATGGGTATTCGTCATACCACTCTGAATCGCTCAGAATTACTCGAACTTGAACCTTGCCTGGAGGACGCTAAAGGCGAACTTGTAGGAGGCATCCATTACCCGGATGATATTTCAGGGGATGCGTATAGCTTCTGCAAGGCGCTATCGAGGGTATGCGTAGAGTCTGGAATAGATATTCGGTTAAATTCTCCCGTTGATGAAATCCTGGTTCGTGACGGCAAGTTTGGAGGATTAAGAGTAAATAATGAGACGGTTTCTGGGGATGTATGTGTCCTAGCTGCTGGGTGCGGAAGTAAAGCCTTAGCGAAGCCGCTAGGGATCAAAGTCCCACTGGAGCCAGTGAAAGGCTATTCGATCACTGTGGATGCCAAGGAGTGGCGACTTAAGCCTAGAATGCCAATTATCGATGAATCTCGTCACGCAGCAGTTTGCCCGCTAGGATCGCGACTAAGAATAGCGGGTACCGCTGAGTTTGCCGGTTTTAACGCCGATATGGTGACAGCGCGGATAGACAATCTATCTGATGTTTGTGAGGCTCTTTTTCCTTTTACGAAAAACATTGCAAGAGATTCGGATGTCTCCCCATGGTTTGGTTATCGGCCAATGACCTCAGACGGGGTTGGCATTATTGGAGGAACCGATTTGCAGGGTCTGTTTCTTAATACTGGGCATGGTCATCTGGGATGGACAATGGCACCGGGTTCGGGAAAGCTGATAGCTGATATCATCTCAGACAATCCAACCGTTATTTCTAAGACAGACTACCTATTATCACGATTTTGATGCCAAAGAATTTAGGCGTGTAGGAATTCCATCATCAGCATATGTCAGGGGATTTTGGGATGGTGTTTGGTCCTCAGCTTGAAGTCTTTAATATAGTAAATCAGACTAACTCTTGACAGGAGTTGGTTTCGAATCTAGTTTAGTACCTACTCATAAACGGGGGTTTTGATGTGAAACAGATGGAAACACTGCTTGATGGTTTTGTTTTTTTAGAGGGGCCTCGATGGCACGAAGACAGGCTTTATTTCTCGGACATGTGGGGCCACGCGGTGTATTCTGCCTCAGAAGGTGGTGATGTAACAAAAGTAGCCGACGTGCCTGGCAGGCCGTCTGGTTTAAATTTTTTGCCTGATGGCAGGCTTATAGTTGTGTCGATGGCCGATCGGAAGTTATTTGAAATATCGAAGGCTGGTTCCTTGTCGGAGTACGCTGATCTTTCGGACATAATTGACTCGGATATTAATGACTCAGTGGTAGATAAGGCCGGAAATATTTATGTGGGTAGTTTTGGTTACGATCTCTTTGCTAATGAGGAACCTAAATTAGCGTCTATGGCGATAGTCGAAAAAAATGGCTCTGTTGGAATAGCTGCTGATGGACTTAATTTTCCCAACGGAGCGGTGATTAGCCCAAGTGGGGACACGCTTATTTGCGCTGAAACCTTTGGACATTGTCTGACAGCTTTTAGTATGAACTCTACCGGTCAGCTTACGAATAGACGAGTATGGGCTGATCTAGGAGAGCATACCCCGGACGGTATTTGCTTGGATGCTGAGGGTGCTATCTGGGTTGCTAGCTTTGTCACTGGTGTTTTTCTAAGGGTCCAAGAAGGCGGAAAAATAACCGAAGAAATCTCCGTAGAGGGTAAAAGGGCAGTTGCCTGTAACTTAGGTGGAGCGGATGGTTGTACTTTATTCGGCATAACCTTTGAAGGCGAGATTGAAGATATCGGTGGTGAGGCAAAGAAAGCTAGAGTAGAAATCTGTCGGGTTGAGGTGCCTACAGCTTCTTCTCCCTAGAAAGAGACATCCTGTTAACGATAAGGACAAACTAGTGGAAGATAGTAGAGAGAGAATATTATGCACCCATGTGGGCAGCTTGCCACGTAGTCGGGAACTATCCGATTTATTGATAGCTGAAGAGAAGGGTATTGAAATTGATCGGGCTCGTCTCAATCTGCTAAGCGAAAAAGGGGTTAAGCACTGCGTCGAAAAACAAGTGACATCGGGTATAGATGTCATAAATGACGGAGAGCAACCGAGAGTAGGCTTTCAGACTTATGTTGGGCAACGCTTAAACGGCTTCGGAGGGACCAGTGAGAGGCTTCCTTTTGCAGATTTCGCAAAGTATGAAGATTTTGGCGAGGTGTGGAGTAAAAGAGGGATGGTTTACTCTTCAGTTTTTGATGCTCCCGCTGCCGATGATCAAGTTGAGTATACCGACCTTAACCCTGCCTCGTCTGAATGCGATCTGTTCGATGCCGCGATATCTGATTTTAATGGGAAATATGTTGAAGCTTTTATGACCTCGGCCAGTCCAGGGATAGTCTGTACGACCTTGGGAAATAGATATTATGAATCACATTCTGATTATGTTTATGCAGTGGCAGCGGAAATGAAAAAAGAATACGACTTTATACATAGCAGAGGATATCTTCTACAACTTGATTGTCCTGATCTTGCTATGGAGCGTCATGGGATGTTTCAACACTCTACAAGTGGAGAATTTATCGATGCGATATCAGTTCATATAGACGCCATAAATGAAGCTTGTCGCGACATACCCAAGGAAATGATCCGTCTTCATGTTTGTTGGGGAAATTACGACGGGCCACACGACTGTGATGTGCCTCTGAAAGAAATATGGCCTGCAATATCGCAAGCAAACGTTGGAGCTTTTTCTATAGAATTTGCAAATCCACGTCATCAGCATGAATATGCAGAACTGAAAAAAGTCAACAGACGAGATGACTTCATTTTGATACCGGGTGTAATCGACTCAACAGTAAACTACGTTGAACATCCTCAAGTTGTTTGCAATAGGATTTTGGAAGCAGTGGATGCTGTAGGTGATAAGACACGCGTAATAGCAGGAGCAGACTGTGGATTTGGTACTTTTGCTGGGTGGGAAATGGTAGCGCCAACTGTTGTGTGGGCGAAGATGGCAGCACTCTCAGAGGGAGCGCGGCTGGCAAGTGAGGTGCTGTGGTAAACTTGCCGAACTTAATAAAGGAGGGTTTTATATGTCCAAAAATGCTGAACATTTAGAAGATATAAGTCAATTAAAGGCGCGTTATTTTAGATTAATGGATACTCAGCAATGGGATAGTTGGCACAATTGTTTTACAGATGACGTATCTGCTACTTACGAGGGTGCCCCTCGGATAAGTGAGGAGGAACCCAAGGATATCCATATTACTGGACGTGAAGAGCTCGTGGAGGGGGTAAAGAAATTAATGACCGGCGCATGTTCTATGCATCAGGGTTTTATGCCAGAGATAGAAATGTTGAGTGATGAAAAAGCTACGGGTATCTGGGCTATGTTTGATTATGTGAGATTACCGACCTGTAATTTTAAGGGTTGGGGTCATTATCATGAAGTCTACGTTAGAAGTTCTGAAGGTTGGAAAATTGAGAAAATCCATTTAACCCGTTTGCACACGGAGGAAGAATGGGTTTGAACCTATTTCATCTGAAGACAACAGCTAGTCCCGACGCTACTGAAAGAAAAAAGAAAAAAATAATCACGGTCTTATTTTTGTGAAGGTTGTCTATGTCAGCGACGGTCGCAACTAATCCAGCAACAGAAAATGCGAGAACCCAAAGTCCTATCCAAGAAATCAATAATATATACTCCTTTAGTGATTGGTAATTTGGCGTATTAGGCTTTAAGGTTGAAAAATAACCTTTTCTTTTATTAATTGTTGAATCTCTGGCTCACTCATAAATAACTCTTCCATTAGGGTTGATACAGAGTGTTCCCCTATAGAAGATACTGAGGTATTGCCATTCGGTCTTGCGTTGGAATACTTTATGGGCGTGCCTGCTGCTTGGAATGACCCGATGTCATCGACGATTTCCATCATAAGTCCCCTATATCTCAATTGCGGATCGTTGACTGCTTGTCTGAGAGTTTTATATTGAGCGCAAGGAATTTTTGCCTCTTCGAAGGTTTCCAAAACCTGTTTTGAGTCGAGATTTGCAGACCAATTTTCGGCGATAGTCATTAATTCGTTATAATTTTCAAAGCGAACGCTTTCCGTAGCGAAGCGGCTGTCGTTCAATAAATCCGTTCTCTCAAGACATTTTACTAAGTTTATGAACTGGCTTTGAGATAAAGGCATTATGACTACGTATCCATCTTTTGTTGCAATAGGACCATATTGTCTTCCCACGTCTTCGTTTAACAGTGAACTTTGAAGATCTCTGTGCATGCTAGCTATAAGACAATCAATCATAGCAATATCTATGTGTTGGCCTGTTTCCGTGTTACTTCTATAAAAAAGAGCAGCACCAATTGCTCCGAAAGCTTGGAGAGAGGCTGTCGTATCTCCAACTGGTGGCCCCATGTTTAAGGGTTTAGCGGGGTCGTTTTGAGCGTTAAGGTAGGTAAGGTCAAAACCACTAGCTGCTTGTACAATCGGTGCATAGGCTGGTTTATTGCTAGCTGGGCCTCTCTGGCCGTAGCCAGAAATAGAGCACATGATCAGTTTTGGGTTGGTTTTTCGTAACTCCTCGTAACCGAGCCCTAAACGTTTCATGACACCAGGACTAAAATTTTCGACCACTACATCGTATTTCTTTATGAGACGTTTACATATAGAGATCGCTTCAGGTTTTTTTAAATCTAAAGAAATATTTCTCTTTCCAAAATTCAACGCCGCGTATACCGCGCTGTTTTGACCCCTCATGGGGGCGACTTTCCGCATAATTTCACCTTTTGGGTGTTCTACCTTTAGCACGTTAGCGCCGAGATCAGACAGCATTTTAGTGCAATAAGAACCAGCGATGACTCCAGAAAAATCTAGCACGTTTACGCCAGTATAGACTTTGTCTTGTAAGGGTTGATTTATATTTGCCATTATTGAAGATTAATAGTTTTTACTAAATATTTTTTTTGAAAGCTTTTAGCATCGTTAAGATGGGGAAATTCTATATTAGGAATTGGCACATTTAAAGATTTGCATATTGGTTCCCAACCATCGGTAGGTAGCCACTCCAACAGGCGCTCGGGGTCGACATTTTCCAGAACACTTTGATAATGGTCCAGATAGAAGGCTATACATTCCTCTTTATCTGTAATGTTTACCGTGAACCTACTACGGAGTACTTCAAACACCATCTCTTTCCAGGCACTGCTCTCAGCTTGCCTCAATACTTTGAAGATCGTATTGGAGGCGCTGGACCACCATTCTTCGGGATCTCTTTTGGAAAGAATTATGAGAGCATTAGGGAAGTTAGATGAAATTTCCGGCCAAAAGGCTGCGGCCGGCCAATCGACAGCAGCACTCCATTGAGAAAAAAAAGAGCTCCAATTTGGTTTTTTCCCCTGCGCAACATTTTTCCAGAAAGTTATATCATCTGGTTTCTTTCCCACTTCAAACATGTGATAGCATTTGCCTTTGAGTAGGTGCTCAAGCGCTTTTTGAAGTGAACGTGTTCCTGTTCGTCCTACTCCAGCACCAATAGCTCGTATCATTTTGCGGAGCTTCCTCCATCTATCGGATAAGTATTTCCCGTAATGTAGGAGGACTCATCACTACACAAAAACATAACTAACTTCGCTACCTCCTCAGGTGTTCCATATCTGCGTAGAGGTACGGATTTCTCCATGCGTTGCTTGATATCGCTATCTCTTCCTCCGGAAAAACCATTTTCTAAGGCTTCTATCATGCGAGTCGCTA
The DNA here is from genome assembly GCA_902551695.1 of uncultured Pseudomonadota bacterium. Taxonomy (GTDB): domain Bacteria; phylum Pseudomonadota; class Gammaproteobacteria; genus TMED69. The sequence continues at coordinate 15,159 of CACDEI010000014.1, read as the reverse complement.
TTGGTGCGGGGTTTATGGTGTTCACTCTTATTCCAAACGACGCCACTTCCAATGCTGCCGATTTCATCAGTCCAACGACAGCATGCTTTGACGCTATATAGGCAGAGATTTTGGGCATTCCTCTCAAACCGCCTAGCGAGGAGGTGATTACAATACTACCACCCCCATTTCGCTTCAAAGCCGCTATAGAGTGTTTAAGACCCAAAAAAACACCACGCACATTCACTGCCATTACTTTGTCGAAATCGTCATCTGGGTAGTCAGTTATCAACTGGACAGGACCTTCTATTCCAGCGTTTAAAAAAACAGCGTCTACTTTGCCAAATTCTTTCTCGCCCCTTAATACAACATTTTCGAATGTCTTATTATCTGTTACTGTACCAGCGATGCCCAAGGTGTGCTCCTTACCTAATGAAGAACTCAATTCATCAAGTGAGGCCTGAGTTAAATCGGTTAGAATCACCTTTGCACCTTCTTTCACGAAAAGTTCTGCTGAAGCTTTGCCAATACCTCCAGTCGCTCCAGTGATTAATACAACTTTACCGTTAAATTTACCCATGGGTGCCTCCAATATGATATATACCTTTGCTCTAAACTTAGTGAAAGATTGCAGCAAAAACTTAGTTTTTATTTTTAAACTCTGATTTTACACAAAAACTCTGATAAATTAATTATATAGATCTTGGGTCCAGTGAATTACTAAATCTGCAATATATTTATATTTTTGAGGTAACAGATGGCGGACGGCGAATTTGAGAAATACTCCAAACTCTACCCTGATATCCAATTGGAGAGACATAGTGGCTTACTGGAAGTGACTTTTGGAGTGGGTGGAACCTTGGTTTGGACCCCAAACACTCGCTCCCAGGTCGCCAGCCTTTTCAAAGACATTTCAACCGATTCCCATAATAAAGTGGTGATGATTACAGGGTTTGGCGATAAATTTTGGGAAGATGCCGAAAAAGAAGAGGGTTCAGTTAAACCAGCGTCAGATTGGAGAACTGAAGGACTTTTAGAGTTATTGCTCCGCATCCCAGTTCCGGTAATTTCAGCAATTAATGGTCCAGTGAGGCAGTACTGCGAGCTTCCTTTAGTGTCAGATATTGTCTTGGCTACTGAGGGAGTTTCTTTTCAAGAGTCTCAAACTGGGTATTTCCAATCGATATCTGATAGGGAAGGTCGGCGGCTAGCCTTGCATAATTTATTTGGACTAAATAAGGCTCGATATTTTTTATTAACTGAAGAAAGTTTGACCGTAAAAGAGGCAAAGCAGTTTGGGGTGGTGTCTGAAATATTAGAAGGTAGGGATTTGCTAAATAGGGCGAGAGAAATGGCCTTTAGCTTGCTCCGAAAGCCCTCAGAAGAGTTAGTTCTGATCAGGAGAGGTTTCCTTAAGGAACTTCAAGTACAAATAGAAAACTCTTTCAACTTAATGAGAATATGGGGTGTTGGGAAAGATGAGAGGTTTACTCAGCCAACTGTAGAGAGCCATGTACCTGAGAATAATTGGAGGGAGGAAGCAAGTGGGAAGCATTTGCTGAATGTTCTCGAGGATGAATCGTTTATTCGGTCAAATGACCAAGAATTAGTTGAAGGCGATACGGGTGCCAAAACAGAGTTTACCGGTTCTGGGCTCGCCGACTGGAATTTTGAAAATGAGGACGATTCTTTTGAAAGTTTTTCCTTACATGGTAGCGATATCAGTGAACTAGCGGATTTAGAAAATGAATTGAACCATGAAGACTCTCAAAAAAAGTTGAACGACCTTACAAATTTATCTGAGGATGGAGGTGAGGTAGGTAAGGATGAGGGATTTTCGAAAGGAACGTTGCCTTCAAAATCTGATACAGCAAAGACAGATAGTGTGTCTGACATTATAAAGTCAGTAAGTACTGATGGAGGCGAGAATGACGTTAAGTTAAACCTTGCGAGGGCCTACATAGAACTAGGATATCAGCCTAGTGCGAGCCTTATACTTGAAGAAATCGTGAAGGACGGAACGCCGGAGCAAATTTTGGAGGCTCAGCGCCTCAAGGAGCATGCTAGAAACGGCTAATACGCATGGTTTTCTCAACTTTGAAACGCTTACTGTTTACTGTGTGGAATCCGAATAAGTTGTTTAAGTTGGTCGGTGAGTAGAGATGGCCTGACTGATGAAAGCTCTAGCAATGACTTAGCAAATGCTTCATTAAGTAAACCAGTTTGACTTTCGCAAAAATCTATAGCTTCTATGTTTTTTTTTTGTAAATCGGCAAAAAAACCACCAGCCCTTCTTTTTCTCAAGGCGTAAATTTTATTCTCTAATGCTAGGCTAGCGGTATATATTTTCTGCTGATCATCTTCATTGAGGCTATTCCATTTTGTAAGATTTATAAAAATCAGATGATTTATATTTCCGATTGGTTGGGTTCGGAATCTCACGTTTTTCGACCAACTTAAGGAAGAATGTTCCCGAATGGGGGCGAAAAATCCTTCTAGATCATCATTCTTTAGATCCTCTTGTGTGATCGTTCTATTTCTTTTTATAGGTACCCCAGATAGTTGTTCAACAAAACCATCAAAAGGAGGCGGCACTGAAATTTTTGCTCCTTCCAAACTACAAAAATTAGGTTTGCTTCTTAGTAATAAGTGGTAGCCATTGCCGGAGTTAATAGCAGATAAAATCTTTAAACCTTTGTTGTTATAATGTCCTTCAAGAGCCTGCCAAAAAGCAGTCTTCCTTAGGTCGGCCGGCCTATGAGGCCAAATTTCTAATAAAAAAGCTGCTTTTTCTTTATCAGGTATTGAGTGCGCTTGGGTAAAAAGGAAGTCAAAAATCCCGAGGGTAGACATCTTAAACTGATGCTCTGTAGGTATTGTGCTTGGCCCAAAAACTAAGAATTTATCCTTTGGAAGGTTTTGTCTTAGAAGTTCTTCATAGCTCTTAAGTGTTTGCCACTCGGTCTTTTCTGGGTTCCAATTGCTCAAAATGGTGAAAGCACTTTCCGCCTCTGCCTGGTCTGGTAATATTGTCAAATAAAAGATTAAAGTTAATAGTAAAATTCGCATGTCGAGAATAATATTTACGTTGACTGGAAACCTCCGGTGAATCTTACTTCATTGGAAGGGGAATAGACACATCTTTGGCACTTGTAAATTAAATTAGGGAAAAATTCTTATATGAAGGTAGAGACTTTGCTTCCACTAGGGAAAGTTGATCCGGGTTTGCGAAAACCTCGCTTGGATTACGATTTGAAATGCATTAGCGAAGAGGCCTCCCTGGTCGAGTCTCTAGGTTACGATGCTCTAATGTTCGAAGAAACAAAGCAAGATCCATTTATAGCTTGCGCGCTAGCTGCAGCTGCGACAAACAATTTAAAAATAGGGACTGCGATAGCACTAGCGTTTCCACGTAGCCCAGCAGTAACTGCTTTAACCTCATGGAATATTCAGCATTTGTCGTCTGGTAGGTTCGTGCTTGGTCTGGGTACTCAAGTAAAAGGTCATATTGAGAGGAGATATGGGCAAAAATGGAATAAGCCTGGCCCTTGGATGCGAGAATATGTTCTAGCTCTGAGGGAAATATGGGCGAGTTGGCAGGAGGGGCGGCAGCCGAGCGCGGTTGGAGATATCTATAAAATTACGATGACAAATCCTCTATTCAACCCAGGACCCATCAAATACCCCTTCATACCCATTCACTTAGCGGCAGTGAATCCATATATGAGTATGGTTGCTGGAGAGGTGGCTGAAGGAGTTAGACCTCATCCAGTTTGCACCCCTAGATATATCAAGGAGGTAATGTGGCCAGAAATTAGAAGGGGGTTAGACAAATCATGCAGAGGGAATTCTCATTTTTGTGTGGCTATAAAACCTCTGATAGCGACAGGTGCTGATAGGTTTGAACTTGATAAAAATAAAGAGGATGTACGTGCTAGAATCGCATTTTATGGAGCCACATGGGCTTATCGGAAAACTTTCGAGTTTAACGGGCTAGGCAAGATAGCTGAAAAGCTTAGGTTTTTATCAAAGAAAAACGATTGGGAAAAAATGCCCTCTCTTATAGATGATGATATCTTGAATGAATATGCTTGCGTGGGACTTCATGAAGATATCGTGTCGGTGTTAAAAGATAAGTATAACGGTATAGTAACCAATGTGGAATTCAGTATTCCAATAAGTGAAAAAAATCCTGAGGGCATACGTAGAATGGTGCGGGCGCTCAATTCATCTTAAGTATCAAAAAAATCGTAGTCCTGCGCCTACTAAAATGAAACCTACCACAAGTTGTACCGGTCTGGATGCTAACAGCCTTAAAATAGGAAGTTTCTTCGTTAGTTTTAAAAAGGTACTTTCCATGTTTGGAATGAACTGGATTATTATACCGACGCTTATCAGTAGAATTGAAAAAAACAAGTTTAAAATGTCTATCAGTAGAACGATTGACACGGTTTACTATTCGGCGAATTAAAGCACTTCGGCTTGAGTGTTAAAGGTTCTTCCTCTGAAATGGCCGATCAAGATATTGGCTTCATTAGTTACCTTCACGTCATATAGTCCGGTGTTCTTCGACTTGTTTCCCTCGACGGCGGAGGCTGTCAGATTTTCTCCTAATTTAGCAGGTCGTAGAAAATCTATATTAGCATTCATAGCTAAATTAGCCTTATTTCGACTGTTGCTCGCATAAGCCATGGCAGTATCGGCTAGCAAGAAAATGTAACCTCCATGGCAAATGTCATGCCCTTGAATCATCCAATCCTTTACGGTCATGCTAAGTTCAGCGACTCCTTCATCGACAAAATCAATATTGATTCCTAAACGCTGGGCGGCAATATCTCTTGCATATAGGGCTTGTGCCACTGTTTGGCTTATAGACACCAATTTATCATCACTAGGAGACATCTTTTGAACTCGTTTGGTATTTAAATACGGTTTTTTGTTTCAACTAGGATTTCTTTGTAGCTGCTGGTGCCGACATTTTTAGCAGTATGAGTCACCGGAACTCTGAGATTCTTTTCGTCAGTAGATACTAGATAACCATTCTCTACTTTAAATGCGAATACTGATCCAGTCGTGGCATCTAAGGTGCCCAGATCGTTACCTTCCTCTCCAAATACTTGTAATTTTGAACCATTTTGAATGTAAAAAATGTAGTCATGTTTGTGTTCGTGCAACGGGGTTTCCTCTCCCGGTTCCAACGTGAACTCCCACACAATAATTTTTTCATTTTCATAGACTTTGGTTGTTCCTACTTCTCCCATGAAAAAAATCCTCCCAGTTAGTTTTCATCCCTCGGTTGATTATTAATGCTTTTCGACTTGTAGGCAACATTTACGTTTATTCAATACCGTGTAATGATTGCTTCACCAAATTTTTTGTCGGAAAGCCCAAATTAGTTGGTGGTTTGTCGTTAAGTGCTTTTTTTGAATCGACCCACCTGATAAGACCAATACGGCAAAGGCCTCAAAGCAGAAAGCTATTCTCCAAGGTTTCATGGAACTGGTGGTTTTAATGATTCTCAGATCCTTGTCCAAATACAAAATGTCTATCGAATATTGCATGAACAAGGTGTGTATGCAGTCGCTTGCATCGAGTAAGAGCGCTGACGATGAGTCGAGTTTAGGACGCCCAATAAGTCCCCTTATTTTTTCCCATGTTTTGGTTGGACGATAACAATTCTCTGCTAAGAGCATATTTGAGTCCTTTATCTCTATGGTGCCAATGTCCAAAGCGGCTTCATCAATAGGATTTTCAATATCATTCTTGAATTTTAGATCATTGCTTATTAGAGTGTCATGAGGTTTTTTTAGGAGGGATACTTTTGGGGAAAAGCTTATTTGATATCGAAGGGAAGGTTGTTCTTGTAACCGGAGGTGCCCGGGGGATCGGCTTAATGCTTACGAGGGCCTTCTTAATCGCGGGAGCCAGGGTCTATATTACCTCTAGAAATCAAGATAATTGCTATAAAATAGCAGAAAAAATGTCCGACTTGGGAGAATGCAAGGCGTTGCCCGCGGATTTATCTAAAATAGAAGAGATAGACAGATTAGTATCCGATTTTGGTGGCCGAGAAACCCATTTAGATGTTCTTGTAAACAATGCCGGAACAACCTGGGGAAGTACGCTGGATGATTTTCCTGAAAAGGGTTGGGATAAAGTCTTAGCGCTTAACCTCAAATCACCTTTCTTTCTTATGCAGAAATTTTTGTCTCTACTCGAGAAAGCAGGAGATAAGAACGATCCATCACGAATAATAAATGTTGGCTCGGTAGACGGGATTACGAATTCTATCTTTGAAAATATTTCATATTCTGCCTCGAAAGCCGCTCTTCATCATATGACGAAAGTTGCCGCGACCAAACTAGCTTCTAGGTATATAACCGTAAATACCATTGCTCCTGGGCCTTTTTTGACCGATATGATGCTACCCATGGTTGATACAATGGGAGCGGCCACGATAGAGTCTGAGGTGCCAATGAAACGATTAGGCGCTGACAATGACATAGGGGGGGTTGCGGTTTTTCTTTCTTCTAAAGCTGCTTCTTACATCACTGGAATTCTTTTGCCTGTAGACGGCGGCCTGACGGCTGCTCGCTAAAGGGGGAGTAAAAAATCTTTTATTTGTCTAAACTGAGGCTATGTGTAGCATTTGCACTTTTTCATCTCGGTTTTTTTTCTGGCGTAAATTCCGTTTTAGCGCAAGACATTCATTTTGTAATAGCGACCACTCACCCACCAAGTTTGCCTTGGGTGTCTTTGTTACGAGATGAATTTATTCCACAGCTGGAGGAGAAAGTTAAGCTTGTAGATCCACAAACTAAAATCACTTGGACAAAGGCTTGGGGATCATTATATAAGTGGCATGATAGTCTGACTGGAGTAAAAATCGGTCTTTCGGACATTGGCTGGGTTGGGTCAGTTTGGGAGTCTGCAAAGCTTCCGTTAGCAAATATAACGTATAACCTGCCTTTTATTACCGATGACTTAATCTCGCTCCTCAAGGTGGTAAATGAGTTACATGAAAATATTCCTGAAATACAAGAGGAATGGGAAAGGAATAATGTAAAGTTTTTGGGGGCAACTGGTGTGGACACATATCATCTGCTTACAAAATTCCCAGTAAAAAATTTTTCTGATTTAAAAGGTAAAAAAATTTTAGCCCCGGGTGCTGCTAGGTTATGGTTAACCGGCTCAGGAGCCATCCCTGTAAATGGTGCTCTCACCACGTACTATACGCAGATGAAAACAGGTGCAGCAGATGGCGCCCTAACTATCTTGACAGGTGCTTATCCTTTCCGACTACACGAGGTGGCGCCATACTTAACACTTGTCGGATTGGGCGCACAAAGTGTAGGGGCGCTCGTGGTCAACTTGGATAGGTGGAAAGCAATGCCGCTCTACTGGCAAACTGAACTCAGAAGGTTGGCAAAAAACTACTCCATTCGCAGTGCGCAAGTGGCTACTAAAATGGCTGAGAAAGCGCTATCTAACTTAGAGAGAGAAGGAGCTTTAATCTCGGGGTTGCCATTGGCTGAGAGAGAAAAATGGATAGAAGCGACAACTTCTCTCGGAAAAAATTGGGTATTAAGAAATGAGGAGAAATCTCTTCCAGCAAGAAAGATAGTGATAGAACTGATGGATGGTCTCAGGAAAGAAAATGTGAAGCCGAAGAAAGTATGGGATCTGGCATTATGAGAAGAGAAAAAAAATACTTATTGGCGCGTTTGGCTAAAGGCATAGAAAAGACTTCTGTAGCATCGTCTCATATGGCCTCCGCCTTGGTATTGTTTATGTTACTTATTGTCAATTTAGATGTTTTAGGGCGCAATCTCTTTTCAATACCCTTTTTGGGTTCAATAGAATTGATTTCTCTGATGTTGCCCGCTGTAGTGTTTTTAGTGATGCCAAAGCTTTTGTTGAGTGAATCTTTGATAGCCTCGCGTGCTGTGGCTAGCGGATTAGGTAAAAGGTTTGCCGCGTTTGATATTTTTTCTACGGTGAGTTTTTTATTAGTCTCCGTGAACTTGGCTCTTTTGTTTACGGCGACAAATGGGAGTAATTTCTTACAAAGTTTTGCTGATAGGGAATTTTTGGGAGTCCCAGGAGATTTCGTCCTGGCTATTTGGCCTAGCAAGCTAGGGCTGACGTTCGGCAGTCTTTTATTCGCCTGTGTTGTGGTCCGCTATTCTTATGTAAAAGTTCGCGAGTTAAAAAATCCGCTAATAGGGATTTTTTTAGTGCTTTTTTTCTGGTCTGCGGCGTTAATTGTGGTTGGCCTTTTTAATGCCCACATTTTTCTCGGTCTTGCCGGCGTATTTCTTCTCCTGTTTTTAGTTTTTTTGGGTGTCCCCATGTCTTTGTCTTTATTGGGGTCTTCATTAATTAGTATTTGGCTGATTAAGGAAGATTTTGGAGTTGCTGTTGATACCTTGGGAATGATAGCCAGCGGGTCGGTGTCCGATTATGTTTTTTCAGCAGTGCCGATGTTTATTTTTTTAGGTTTAATTACTAGCGACGCGAATATGGGCAGGGATAGTTTGCGTGTGGTAAGGTGGCTGACATTCAAATTGTCGGGAGGACTAGGGATAGCTGTTGTTCTGGCCAATGCCTTATTCGCAGCGATGACCGGAATTTCGATAGCCTCCGCGGCGATTTTCAGTAAAATCGCCTATCCCTACATGGTGGAAGAGGGTTATTCCAAGCGCTTTTCCTTAGGGCTTATTGCTGGCTCTTCTATTCTAGGTATGCTGATTCCACCGAGCATTTTATTAATCATCTACGGTGTGATCGCTGAGGTTTCTATAAATAAACTGTTTTTGGCTGCCGTTATTCCTGGGCTAATCTTGGTGATTTTGTTGATCATAAAAGTGCAAGTCTTATCTTATCTTAAACTTATTCAACATGCAGTTGTTAAAGAAGATAACAAAAGGCCAGAAAAAAATGCTTTCAAGGGATTTTATGCAGTTTTGATGATCTTACTCGCGGTTTTAGGTGGTATTTATACTGGAATCTTCACCCCCACTGAGGCTGGCGCAACTGGAAGCGCCATCGCGATTATATTCTCAATTTTTTTGAAAAGAACGGACATCAAACACTTTGCTTGTTCATTGGGCGCGACAACTGAAACATCAGCTAATATCTTATTTTTACTATTAGGCGCTTCCATGTTTGGAATGATGCTTACGCTCTCAGGTATTCCTCAACATGTCGGGTTGTTGGTGGCAGCCGTCGACCTGACTCTAACAGAATTTACTCTTATTTATTTAGTCTTGTTGATTTTCCTGGGTATGCTTATCGATTCCACCTCAATCCTGTTGATAATGGTTCCGTTCGCCTTACCGACAGTCATATCTTTGAATGGAGACTTAATCTGGTTTGGGATTGTCTCACTGTTGGGGGTTGAGATTGGATTGCTAACCCCACCCTTGGGATTGAGCGTTTTGACCATAAAAGGCTCTCTGGACGACCCTCATATTTCTCTTAAGGATATTTTCATCGGTTCATCTTCGTTTGCACTAATAATTTTTGTCCTTGCTGTCACTATTGTTTTATATCCAAACTTATGTCAATTGTTCTATTAGTTTGGAAAGCTTTTGTACAGACGGTATGCAAAAAATGTTTTTCTTAAAAGGGTGTTTGATTCTTCTTTCTTCAGGACTCGTTCGGTTTGGATTTATCCAAACGGAGTCCATGCCGAACTTTGCTGCTCCTACTATGTCTTCCTCCCAAGAGTCCCCCACAAATAGTGTTTCTCTGGCCTCTATTTCCAGGGAGTTAAGGGCGACAGAAAAAATGTCAGGGGCAGGTTTTCTTATTCCAACTTCGTCAGAAATTATGATAGAAGAAAAGAAGGGTCCTAGTTTTTTTTCCTTCAAGACTCTGCGGGCAGTTTGCGCATCATCAAAGTTTGAAAGAAGCCCTAGCTTGTATCCGTTTTTTAGCTTTTTTATTTCTTGAATTGGAGTTTGTGAAGCGGTAGTTGCGTTAGCTAAAAGTTCCATGTGACAAGCGGCTAACTTTGTCGCCAATTGGCCCAAGGTATCTGGTTCAGAAACGTTAAGTTGTAAGAGGATGGTTTTAAATCTCTCTACACAAGAAATTTCAATGTTTTCTTCCGATTTTTTTTTTGTTATTTCACTTATGACTTCTGTACAGGCTCTGTGATATTTTTCGAAAGAAAATAGCCTGCAGTACTCTCCGAGCTCTCTGTACGTTTTTAGATTTGTTGATTTTAATACTTTTTCCCCCCACAAAAACGTCGGGATTTTTTCAGGATTCCAATGGACTAAGGTGTTAAATAAGTCGAATATTATTGCCTGGTAGGGTTTCAATTTATTTTCTTAATCCCAAGGGCCCGCAAGGGAAGCTCTTTGGGCAACCTCTATCCAATTTCCATCTGGATCTTTTAGAAATGATATTTTAGCTATATCTCCAATCGCATAAGGTTCTTCTCCTACTGCAGCACCAGCTGCAACCATCCCAGAGAAGGTTTCGTCGATTTTCATTACGTGGAGAGTGAGATATCTGAAGCCAAGATTCACCCAGTGTCCTGCAAAAAGCTTCTCTTCTTCCTCTACCTTATCTAGAAATAATAGACAGTTGCCTACTTGAAAGGTTCTATCATTTTTTCGTTTGAAACCCATCACGTTTTCGTAAAAGTTTGCATGGGACTTTAAATTGTTAACCTTCACTTTTATTGCGGTTTCTTTTATTCCTTTCAAACCTACTGGCACAAGCGTAATTAATTCGCCGTCAGGATTAACAATGGTTTTTGGAGAGCTTATATTTTCCACCGCAAGGTATAATTCAGAGTACCCTGTAGGTGGTTTCTCAAGTTTTTTCTCAGAACAGTTCACTTTAATTATTGTGTTTTTAAATGGAAGTCTGAATTGTCTGAGGCCGTCGTTATACGGAACCGGCTCCTCGCTTAACAAACCAAGCTCTCTATTCCAAAATGCTAGAGTGTCGTCGAGATTGGCAGTAAAAAAACCAATATCTAAAACATCCTTAGAAAGTGTATACTCAGTCATAACCAGGGCTGCTACCTTGCACGATCGGATTTAAATGCCCATTCTTCTCAAAGCTTGCTTTGTCATGTAACGTGATACGAAATCTTCTTCCGGGTCAAGGGCGAATTCCCATGAGCCCCTACTGGTAGGAGCGTTATGGAAGCGAGTTACGTCGTTTCTCTGAACATCGTGGCTCATGGCCCACCACCAACTCCATTCCGGTCGGCCGTCAGAGGTCAAAATAGAATGATTGTCGGTTTGAGCGAGTCCGCCGCCTCCTTCTAAGCCTTTCCAGACGTCGCCATTTCTATCGTAAGTAATTGCCATTGCGGCGCCCATGTTCCTTGTGTCCAGAAAAATTCTCCTTTTGCTGACGGGTGCACTAGGGAAACCGATAGGTTCACCCTCAAACACTATGACTTCTGGAATCAGGGATTTGCCGACATAATAGTAGGACTCGTTTTGCTTGCCGCCTATCAAGGGAGGCGCCCAATTGGGATTATCCGGATGCCATTGAAAATGAGGAGAGGCTAGGAAGGGGCCTCTGTGGATTATTTTCCAGTTGCCCCATGTGAGCATGGGATCACCTGATGCCCAAGCGTCAGAAAGGTAAAGGTTCATACCGGGCATATAGGGTTCGAATCTCTGGTTAGCGGGAAACCTCCTCACCCTTTTTAGTTGAGGTAAGTAGCCCCATAAATCAGGGATCTCTCTTTGATCGTACTTCCAGTAGCTAAGAAAGGCATGACCTTTTACGTCCAAGGTATAAGTAAACCAAATCACCTGCATTCTGGCTAGATGGTCGTAGTTGCTCAAGTAAGGACTGCTTTCTCGAGGATGAACTAATCCGGTACATTGTTGCTCTGCCCAAATCCATTCGTACTGGAACCGTTGTCGTCCCTCCTCGTCTACTGTAACAGCGGGAATTGTGTACATGGCCTTGTCATGTCTGCCCCAACTAAGAGTGATATTAGCTATTGCTTCATCGCCGTTGTTCACTTCCGGAAAAGGTAGGCCTCCGATCCAAGGGTTTCCGTCTTTAGTAAAAACATTACCATCTCCATCGAACACTGCTTGACCTTGGTTTCTGATTGTTGCATCCAAAAAATAAGGGGGATACATTGTGCTGGCGTCTTGGATAGAGGGTTGGATAAAGAACTCTCTCCCATCCTGGAGAACTTCCTGATAGGTTATTGGGTCAATTAAGTCTTGGACTAAAAGCACATTATCGGCGTCGATCACGTCTCCAACTTTGACTTGTCCTTTGGTAAAGGTTTCTATGTCTAGAAGTTCCTCAGGGTAGGCTTTGGTCGCAGAGTAGGATCGGCAGATTTCGGGCCATAATGATGTCAATACCCCAGCTCCTCCGGCTCCCAAGGCGGTCTTTTCCAAAAAAACTCTTCGGCTGTAGTCAAAATCAAATCGTTTAACATGCATATTTTTTCCCTCAGCTTAAGTCAGGTTAACGGTAGAAAAATGTGAGCATTATCCATTTATACTACATTAAAGTTTAAGGGCAAGTACTAGTTTTGGTCGCTTGCATTTCTGGCTAGTTAAGATATGGGTTCTGGATCTTATTGATTCACCAATGTCGACCGGGGGTTCCGGAAGCCGCAGTACGCGCCTGGAACCGGTTTTTACGGAGATTTTAGATAATCTTAGACATCAGGAGCTGATATCGAAGGTTACTTCTAGGGTGGGGTGGTTAGCAGCGAGTTATCTTTTGCTAAATTGAGGCTTTTTACGGGCTTTATGAAGACCGATTTTTTTACGCTCGACTTCTCTGGCATCTCGGGTCACGAAGCCTCCCGCTCTCAAGGGTCCTCTGAAGCTTGAATCATACTCTATAAGTGCCCTGGTTATACCATGTTGAATGGCCCCAGCTTGTCCAGTATTTCCTCCTCCTCGGACTGTGATTTTGATATCTACTGAATCCAACATATTGACGCACTCTAAGGGTTGTCGCACTAACATCCTGCCCGTTACTCGACCAAAGTACTCGTCAAGGGGTTTTCCATTCACGTTTATTTTCCCGTCTCCTGATCTCAAAAAAACCCTTGCTGTCGATGTTTTTCTTCGGCCTGTACGCAGATGCTCAGTTCTTTCCATGTCTTATGATAGTTCCAATTTTAAAGGTTGCTGGGCTGAGTGTTCGTGTTTTGGTCCGCTGTACACTTTTAGTTTCTTAAACATAGCACGGCCTAGCGGTCCTTTTGGCAACATTCCTTTGACGGCATATTCTATCGCCGCGGTTGGGGATTTACTAAGCAAATCCTCGAAGTTTATGCTTTTAAGTCCACCTGGATATCCAGAATGGCGGTAGTAGGTTTTGTTTTTAAACTTGTTCCCGGTGACCCTTATGTGCTCGGCATTTATAACTACTATGTAGTCTCCAGTATCCATATGTGGGGTGTACTGCGGCTTATGTTTACCTCTGAGCCGTTTGGCAATCTCGCTCGCTAGTCTGCCAAGCACTCTGTCGGTGGCGTCTACCACGTACCAGTCTCGCCTTATGTTTGTTGGGGTTATCGAGAATGTTTTCATCAAACTTCACTACCAATCTGCGGCAGGATGAACCCACCAGTAAGTAAAAAGAAATATAGCCGAACAATATTACGAGTAACGTTGATAACTGTCAATGATAGAAAGTATTATTAGGGAAATTATTGATATTAAGGAAATCCTGGTGCCCTTAGATGAATTTAGAAAAGTTTCTGTACTCGACGCTTTGGTCGAACGGTTTGATTTGATATTCCGTCAAGAACAGAAATGCTTAGTTGACCACACTCCAGTTGGTTATCCAGCCATTGAAATTGAAAAGATTTGGGCGAGTGAGTCGGAGAGGAGGAGCGTAATAGCGTTAGTTCGCGTAAACCATGCGGGCGAAGTTTCTGCGCAGGGTCTGTATCTAGGCCAAGCTATGTTTTCAAGGGATCAAAATAATTTTCTATTCTTACTGAAAGCTGCCTCAGAAGAACGCCTTCATCTTGCTTGGTGTAATCGTAGATTAAAAGAATTGAAGGGTAATGCGAGTCTTTTCACTCCAATATGGTTTTTGGGGTCCTTTGTCATTGGAGCTGCGGTTTCTTTAAACGGTGACCCTGTAAGCTTGGGTTTCGTTGAGGAGACGGAGAAGCAGGTGGCGGCACATTTGGACGGACACCTCGCGAGAATCCCCCATGATGACAACCGTACGCGGTCAATTTTACAACGAATGCGGGAAGAGGAGCTGGTCCATGGGGAGAAAGCTGAATCATTAGGTGGTGCCACACTACCGCCGTTTGCAAGCAAGCTTATGGGAATCGCGGCGTTTGTGATGAAACAGACTGCTCAAAAATTTTAAGACTTAGAATCATCTCTAGATTGGGGGCTGCAAAAAAATGCGAATTCTGAAAATGTCTGTCTTAGCAATTTACCTTCTATTTTGGGGGGGCAAATCATTCGCGGCCCTGCCCGCTAGTCAGGAGTACACTTTGGCTCCCATGCTTGCTACTGCCACTAGCGCAGTTGTAAATATTTCTACTGAAGGTAGAGTCGAGTTAAGATTTAATCCTCTTTTCAATGATCCGTTTTTCAAGAGGTTTTTTAATTTTCCTGGTCAACGCCAGCAGAGAAAAACACAAAGCCTAGGCTCTGGGGTCATTATAGATTCAAAACGTGGCCTGATAGTTACCAACTACCATGTGATAAAAAGCGCCGATGTAATCAAAGTAAAATTGTCGGATGGTAGGATATTTGAGGCAGATTTAGTTGGTTCAGATTCAGAAACAGATATAGCGGTCTTAAGGATTAAAGCTAAAAATATTGTTTCTTTAGAGCTATTTAATTCCGATAAACTAAGGGTGGGCGACTTCGTAGTAGCAATAGGCAACCCTTTCGGCTTGGGTCAAACCGTTACTTCTGGAATAGTGAGCGCTTTGGCGCGATCTGGTCTTGGAATAATCGGATATGAGGATTTGATACAAACTGATGCTTCTATCAACCCAGGTAATTCCGGGGGAGCTTTGGTAAATCTCGACGGAAAATTAATAGGAATTAATACTGCTATTTATTCCCAAAGTGGTGGCAACATAGGGATTGGATTTGCTATTCCTTCCAATATGGCCAAGGAAGTTACGAATCAGATAATAGAACACGGAGAGGTAAGGAGGGGGTACGTAGGTGCCAAATT
>CACDEI010000013.1 GCA_902551695.1 uncultured Pseudomonadota bacterium | reverse complement strand
CGTTATTGCAGTCAGGGAGACAGGGACTAAAACATCGTCAAGAGCTTTCTTTACAGCTTCTATGACTGAAATTTGAGAGTGAAAATATCTTTCATAATCACTCATCACATGCACTGAATAAGCAAAACCGACCACATAGATTGTAGGTGGAAGAATAACGGTTACATAATTCAATAGGTTACCATTCAAGATGAAAATAGAGAAAGTTAAACCAAGAGCCAGAGTGTTCGATAAAAAAGGAAGAAATACTCCCCTCATGTTTCGAAAACCTAACGCCAAAACGGCCAAAGTTACCAACACTGCCAAAGGCATCACACGATATAAATCTTCGAGTAATAAGCGGCTAATTTCTAATCGCACAAATAGAGGGCCAGAAAGAAACTGTTCGATACCAGAAGCAGATTGCTCTGAATACTGATTAATAAGTGATACCTTTTTAATTAGCTCTTGAGCTGTAAGGTTCCTTTTGAACCGTACGGATATCATTAGTCCAGTTCCATCGTCAGACACCAGGTAGCCCTTGTACAAAGGGTTTTTGACGATTGCATCCCTTATCTCGGTAGCCTGTTCTTTAGTTTTTGGCAACTCCGCCAGATAGGGATTAACTTCCGTATAGTCCTCAAATACTTTAGTGCGAATCGCTGTAGCTAAACTTTCAACATCTTCGACTCCTGGTATTTGCTCTATTTTACGACTCAAAGCCTTGAACTCTTCAAGATGAGACGGCAAAAAAAGGTCTTCGCCGACCCAAGTTACTAAAAGCAAGTCATCACTTGAGAATAGTTCCTCAATATTTTCGAGGAATTCTATTTCTTCTCCACTATTTGGCAACAAAGATTTGATGGAGGGATCGACGCGGACACCAAGACTAAGATCTGGGCCCGAAAAAACGATAAAGAACGACACTAGGAGCAAAGATACGGAAACCGCCCCAATAAGTTTAGGATAACGAGTCAGAATGTTTATAAGGATTTTCAAAAAAGCCTACCATAGAGTCCAACTGCCTGGACATTCTTAAATATCAGCTATCAAAAAGTGCCCCTTTTTAAACTGGTTACTTCGAACATCGCGTCGTGAAGATCGGGATCAATCTGCACTTCCTCTACAGTAAAAACGCTATTTGTATTCAATTTTAAATCAAACATTGTTGTACGATAGGGAACCCATCGATCATCGACTTTCTTAATACTTGATCTATCTATGACAAGTTCTTTTCTCAATTCTCCATTCAAACCAACAAATTCACTCCTGGTCGGCAGACAATATTCATGATCGATAAAAAACCGTACCAAACTGTAAGTGGCTTCTTCGCCTGGCTTCACGGTTTCCAAAACGTAGGCTGGGAACCCGTTTACTTCAGAATCTTCCACCCTGACCACTTCCTCCCTCTCATCAACTCTGTAAAAGAAAGAAAAATCCTCGTAAGTGAAGTCCGTACCCAGAATAGAACCGAAAAACGACTCTCCGGTGACCCGCCTAACTCTCCTTAGTTTGGGGGAATACGTCATATAATTTACAACATTTCGGTCTGCATCATCATTGATGAGGACTGCAACTCCCTTATCATCCACAGGCTCCAAAACTCTTACTAACACCCTCGAATCATTATCACTGGATCGTCTCCAATACAATTTCCTTAAAGACTCTCTGACGTGACCTTTGGAGCCCGTAACCTCAACTCTTTGAATTTGATAGGCTGTCTTAGACGGTAATGCTTTGTTGGCACACTCCCTTACTTCGGGATCCTCTATTCGAGAAGTGTCGAAAGCGAAAACAGGTGTCATAAAAAACACAGACCAAACTACGATTAACCAAACAGGTATTATTCTCATAATTATCTCTCTTTTTCCGAAAAGTGTTTAAATCTAATCCCCACGCCCCTCCTAAGCAAAATAATATGATGCTAATCGTTAAATTGAAAGTCTCAATAAACCCAACTTCTATGAAACCCGACTATTCCCAAAAAGTTTGATTAATTTAGAAAAATTTCAACGGAATACACTTGCGCCTCGAATACAGGGGCTGTACCTTTAATAATCAATAAAAAAACTACTACATTTTTTACAAACGGGGAGAAACAAATGAATTTAAGATTTGGCGTGCTCTGGCCTTTCAGAAACCCAAGCCACAACAAAGTACCATGGGAGCACTTATATAAATCACACCTTGATCTTATAGCAGATTCCGAAGCAATGGGGTTTGACGACGCTTGGCTCACGGAGCATCATTTCGTTGACGATGGATACTCACCATCCCTGCTACCGATAGCTGCCGCCGTGTCTCAACGCACAACACGCATGAGAATCGGCACATTTCTAGTTTTAGCTCCTCTCCACAACCCCGTTCGCCTAGCCGAAGATACTGCGACCGTTGACCTCATGTCTAACGGCCGATTTGATCTAGGCGTAGGCCTCGGTTATCGACGCAAAGAATTTTCTGACCAAGGAATATCGCACACCGAACGTGGTGGCAGACTTCAAGAGGGAATGGCAATAGTACAAAAACTTCTGAGTGGAGAATCCGTGACAATAGACGGAAAATATTACTATTTAAACGATATCCAGATATCCCCGCCTGCTCTTCAAAGGCCACACCCACCCATATGGCTTGGTGCTATAGCGCCGAAAGCCATTGAAAGAGCCGCAAAAATGGGCTTTCATTTCCAAAGCGTCGGACCAACAGAGCTTAATGCTGCTTACGACGGAGCGCTTACAGCCGCTGGGAGAAATCCCCAAGAATACAATATTGCGACTATGAGAGCTGTCTATGTGGCTCAAAGTCGTTCTCAAGCTTGGGAAGAGTGTGCTCAACATTTGCATTATCTTACGGAATGTTATGGAAAATGGTTCGCCGAAGCTAACGATAAAGAAGGTGATGACAAGGCACTGGAAGGACTCCCTACCGTTGATGAAATGATTAAAGCCGAGGCTTTTAATTTTTTTGGGGAGGACGCGATAGTGGGGACACCCGATGATGCCAAGGAAATGATAGCCGACTACGTCAGCAGAGGACGATTTACTCACATGGTTATGCAAATGGCTTTACCTGGACTGGCTCCAAACCTTATACGAAAGAGTATGGATATCTTTGCGAGAAATGTTTTACCTGCCTTTAGGAAGTAACGCCCTTTCTGGATCAGGACCGGATTTCGATCCGGTCCTGATCTCATGGCGTAGGTTCCCTAATCTTAGAAATATTTAGCTAAATTCATGTCTCACAGCAACAATCCTCTTCCCCCAGGGCCTCCCCTTAAGGACTGGTTCACTATGTGGTCTCGACTGCTGACGGGAAAAAAAATGTACTCTCCCCCAGAATATATGTCGCATCTGATAAAGGAATATGGTGATGTGTCCAGATACTGGGGCCCTTATTTTCCGATCATATGTATTGCGAACCCTGAGTATGTTAAGGAAATATTAACAAAAGCATGGCCACACTTTGTTAAAGGCACTATAGACTACAAAGTTGTTGGCGCAGTGTTGGGCAACGGACTGGTAACGAATGATGGCCCACAATGGGCAGCGCAAAGAAGAATAATGCAGCCAGTTTTTGGAAATCGGTCAATTAATCAGTTTGATTCGGTAATTAACGAGATGACCGACAAACTAATTTTGCAATGGAAGGCGTATGATCAAGAAAAAGTAGTCCAACTCGACCAAGAGATGAGCCGGATAACCTTCCAAGTAGTTAGTAGAACGTTATTTGGAGCGAATATCGATCATGTGGCTGACGAGATGGTGGAAATATTAGATCTCGTCAATCAAAATCCGATGAAGCTTGAATCTTTATTTCGACTTTGGCCAGACCTTCCACTACCAGGCAATGCCGATTTCCGGAAAGTAAAATCAAGACTAGATCAAATCGTCGATAGTTTGATAAGCGCCCACCAAGAGAGCGGAGAGAGTGACGGAGATATTGTAGATAGACTGATATCTGCCAACGCTAAAGCAGATAAGGAAAGCATGTCTACAGAACAAATGCGAGATGAGATCATCACGCTCATGTTAGCCGGCCACGAAACTTCTGCAACTGCACTCGCCTGGACCTTTCACTTACTTTCTGAAAATCCAATGGTTGAAAATAATCTAAGAGAGGAATTGCAAAGTGTTCTGAAGGGCGAGGTGGCTGATGCAAAAAATTTAGCTGACTTACCATACCTGAAGCAAGTCGTTCAGGAATCGATGCGTATATACCCTCCAGTCTGGGGAATAGCTAGAAAAAGTAACGAAGAGAATAAGTTTGCTGGATACAGAATACCGAAGGATAGTTATATAGCTATCAGTATTTACGGACTACACCGACACCCAGACTATTGGCATGAACCCGAGAAATTTAACCCCAGTAGGTTTGATAGTGGGGAGCAACAATCTAGACATCCTTATTCATATTTACCCTTTGCAGCTGGACCGAGGGCTTGTATAGGTGCTGGTATGGCTATGCTCGAAGTACAACTCGTCTTAGCCAAAATATTACAAAAATTCAGAATTCATCCTATACCTAACCATCCAATTGAACCGCTTCCAGTCGTTACTTTGAAACAACGCTATGGAATGCCGGTCAGGATTGAGAAAATATAAAGATGTTTGTTAATAATCTTTGCAGGAATATATTTTTATTTTCTCTATTAGTTTTTCCCCTACTATTCTCTACTCAATCAATAGCCAAAGAAATAAAAACAGCAGCAAAGAAACCAGGCCTTACAATCCAGACATTGGAGGGAGAACAGGTTCTCTTCAAAGACCAGTTGAAGAACGGCAAATGGAATATCGTATTCGTGTGGACCACTTATTGTAACCATTGCATAGATCAGTATTCTTTCCTATCAGAATTACATGCTGATCTGTTGAATGACATTGAAGTGTTAGGGATTTGTTTAGACGAGGAATCCTCCATCGATAAAGTTAAGATTATGATAGAGGAAAAGCAACATAAATTTCCCTCTGTAATGGCTACTGCCACCGACTTTTCAAACGCATATGAGATTAATACAGGAGAACCATTTTCCGGAACTCCTTCTTACCTCCTTTACTACGGAACTGACTTCCAAGCATTTCTGGACGGACCTACAAACAAAAAAACTATAATCGATTTCATTAACTAAGGGGATTCTAGGTAAGTTAGTAATACTTAAGCTGGGCAGAAAAACACCAAGAAACAGTAGTGCGATCGCTCCTAAAAACCCTAATTTTGGCAAAAAAATAAACCGCGTTTCGACAGAAGACGTGGTATCTTATCTATAGTTTAGAAATTTATGTCCAATTACATTACGGAGGAAAGTTTGTGAAAGTTTATAATTCATTAGGGCCCAACCCTCGAATGCTCAGAATGTTTATACTTGAAAAAGGTATTGAAATACCTTTTATCGAAACCGACCTAATGGGGATGGCCAACAGAAAACCACCCTACACTGATAAAAATCCTGGCGGCCAAATGCCAGCATTAGAGCTCGACGATGGGACAGTAATAGGCGAGACCGTAGCTATTTGCGAATATTTAGAAGATGTCCATCCAACTCCTGCGTTGATAGGTTCCACCCCAAAAGAAAAAGCGACGCACCGACAGTGGCAGAGAAGAGTTGAACTCAATATTACCGAACACATGTACAATGGATTTCGGTATGGTGTAGGAGCAGACATGTTCCGAGAAAGAATGCGGTTAATTCCTGAGTCGGTAGATGGACTAACAACTCTTGTACAGGAAAAACTCGCTTGGCTTGACGGTCTAATGGGTAACAACGACTACATCTGCGGCAGTGAGATGCGCATGGTGGATTTAATCTTATATTGCGCAATGGATTTTGGCACAGGCGTTGGACAATCAATAAGCAGCGATCTCAAGAATCTGACGGCTTGGTTTTCGCGGATAGATAGCAGGCCTAGTGCAGAAGCCAGCAAACACCAAACGACTGCAGAAGTTGGAATGCGAGGTATTTAGTTGGTTTGCAAAAATAGCAGTATTGCCCTCGACACGTTTCGAGGGCAATACCGAACAGCCAATACCCTGTAGGCTACTTCAATACTCCCTTCTCAAACAAGTCATCCACATCAGAGACTTCAAATCCCCAATCAACCAAACAAGACCTTGTGTCTTCTCCTACAGAGGACGGACTACTCTGTATCTTTGATTTTGTTCGACTGAACTTAGGCGCTGGTGAAGGCTGGACGACACCATTCACCTCGGTAAAAGTCTCTCTAGCAATATTATGTGGATGATGAGGAGCTTCACTCATCGATAACACAGGAGCAAAACAAACATCTGTACCCTCCAAAATAGCGCACCACTCATCTCTCGTCTTTTCTTTAATCATACTTGCCATTTTCTCTTTATTCACCCTCCACTGCTTCCTATCGGCATGAGCCTGATGATCTGGGTCAACAAAACCCGTTAACTGCAACAATTCTTCATAGAACTTTTTCTCAATCGAAGCGATAGAAATGAACTTTCCATCAGATGTTTCGTAACTATTGTAGAAATGAGCACCACCGTCAAGGATATTTGCTTGCCTATCGTCAGTCCAAATACCGGCCGCGTGCATCCCGTAAATGGCTGCCATCAATGCGGCCACTCCATCGGTCATCGCCGCATCCACTATCTGACCAACACCAGACTTTTGCGCCTCCAACAGTGCAGCGACCACACCCAAGGCAAGCAACATCCCTCCACCACCAAAATCACCCACCAAATTCAAAGGTGGAGACGGCGGAGAATCCGCAACCCCTATAGGATAAGCAGCACCAGCCAGAGAAATATAGTTAATGTCGTGTCCAGCGGCAGAAGCCAAGGGGCCATCCTGACCCCAGCCGGTTATTCTTCCGTAAACTAATTTCGGATTTATTTTCATACAAACTTCCGGACCCAACCCCAACCGCTCAGTTACTCCAGGCCTGAAACCTTCTATTAGGGCGTCGGCTTGTTCAACTAACTTCAAAACAGTTTGTACACCTCGCTCATCTTTCAGGTTTACTGCCACAGAGCGCCTTCCTCGATCTAAAACCCGAAATTTTGCCTCGGTGTTAATGCCCAGTCCCGCATCAACAGTTCGATCTATCCGGACAATTTCTGCTCCCATATCGGCTAGCATCATCGCACACATCGGATTCGGACCAATTCCTGCCAATTCGACTATCTTATAACCCACTAACGGTCCACTTGCTGACATGTATCTTTCCTCCCTTTAAAATTTAAGCATAATCTGTCGAACATCAGTCTTCTTGGAAAAACTTACACCCTATCTTAAAATCTTGTTAGATTATAAGATAACAGATTAGCAGAATGATCAATCAAAGAGGAACCTATGACGTCTAAGAACTTACGGATTTTCTCCTATCTTCCAAATCCGCGTCTATTTAAATCTACGATAGTAGGGAGAATTTGCGGAGTGGAAATTGAAATTCGAGGAGCAAAGCCCAATGAGCTGAGCGAATGGCTTTGGGATTTTGACGCAAGGCCTCTCTCGAAGGAGGACAAGGAGAGAAAAAATTCAACGGTTCTAGCATCCAAAGGCTTCGACAATGAACTTTTTAAAACATCTGAATTTTTAGCAGCTCATCCATTTGGAAACGTACCAGCTGCGTTTAGTCCTGATGGGAAAACGGGAGTATTCGAATCAAATAGCATAATGCGAAGCGTTGCTCGGATCGGGGAAAATACAAAGAACGTATATGGATTTGATGCCTTCTCATCCTCCCGAATCGATAGTTTCCTAGATAGCTCTCTTGTTTTTGCTTGTGACTCGCAAGCTTATCTCCTCTCTCTGATGAAAGATACCTTGACTGTTGATATATACAATTCTGTTGCCTCTGCTTTCACGGTTTGGCTAAATGGAGTCGAAAGAGCTCTGTCTAATCACAAGTACCTATCATCCGATTACCTTACCTTAGCCGACGTGTGCTTTGCATGCGAAATAGCTCTTCTCTACAACGAAAAATATCACAAGGACCAATTAGAAAATTGCAAGTTAGATTTGTTAGTAAACCCAAAAAACTACGAGCAGTTTCCTCGGTCTTGGCGTCACTTTGAAAAACTTGTAGAACACCCCGACTTTCAACCAGATTTGGGACCATACCTCCGTAAATTAGAAGATCTCGGAAAATAATTACAAATCGACAATAGATTCTATGGCTCGTCCTATCTCACACACATTCATCTTATGTCTATACCTATTTCATTGTACTGTAGCTTGGGGAGATAACACCCTGCTCATCGAATTAGGAAAAGATCTTTTTTCCAACACAAATCTTTCTAAAAATCGTAACGTAGCCTGTGCCACTTGTCATAACCCTGAAAACGCTTTTACTGACCCAAGAAAAAATGCGGCAGAAGGTGCCATATCTTCTGGTACTATGAAAAATAGTTTAGGAAGAAGAAACACCCCTACCCTTACATACACCTTACTAACCCCTCCGCTAATATCCGACAGCACTGGTCCCATTGGCGGACTTTTTTTCGATGGAAGAGTAAACAACTTCGAGGAGCAGATTCTACATCCTCTTTTCGATGAGAACGAAATGGGATTATCAAATGAGTTGATGCTATTCAACCGATTAAAAGGAGATAGTAAGGTGAAAGAAATGATCACTCAGATATTTGGTCAAAAAGCCTTAGAAAATCCTGACGTACTGCTCAACGCTGTGCAAACCTCTATCGCAGCATTTGAGAGGTCAAAAGCGTTTTCTGCCTTTGACTCCAAATATGACAAATTTTTAGCGGGTTCCTATACCATGTCAAAACAAGAAGAGAGAGGCTTCAATATTTTCTTCTCTGATGTCTCTAATTGTATGAATTGTCATCTATTAAATAAAGGAACTTTAAGCAAAGAAGAACCCTTCACAGACCTTAGATATCACAATATCGGGGTGCCTCGGAACCAAGTGCTCGCAAGAGAGGAACTTCGAGGCCCATCCTATAACGATAGAGGTTTAGAAGAAAACCCTAGTTTCTCCAATTCCGAGAACAGCGGTAAATTTAAAACACCAACTCTGAGAAACGTAGCTGTCACTTCCCCGTATATGCATAATGGCATCTTTCAAGAACTAAGAACTACACTGCTATTCTATAATTTTCATTTGATAAAGAACGAGTCTGCGTTAACCAACCCCGAAACCCAGGAGTACTGGGGCAATCCTGAAAGTTCCGATAATATAAATGACGCCCTTTTAACTTTAGGCCAACCTTTAGACTCGTCAAAAGTTGATTCTCTAATAGCCTTTTTGAAAATTCTAACTGATAAAAGATACGAGCACCTTCTAGAAACGAAATAATCTAACGATAAATGGAAAACTAAATGGCTAAAAGCGAATCCTTTACTCGAAGATATGTGCTGGGAGTATTAGTTCTAGTCTACACCTTCAATTTTATTGACCGACAAATCTTGTCGATACTCCTCGAGGCAATAAAAGCGGATCTACTATTATCCGATCAAGCACTTGGCTTTTTATCAGGCTTTGCCTTTGCCGCATTTTACTCAACGATGGGAATACCAATTGCGATATGGTCTGACCGCGGTAACAGAAGAAACCTCATCGCCATTGCTCTTTCAGTTTGGAGTATAATGACAGCATTATCAGGGCTCGCTCAAAATTTCTGGCACTTAGCATTGGCTAGAATCGGCGTGGCTATTGGCGAAGCGGGCGGCAGTCCACCCTCTCACTCACTAATTTCTGACTACTATCCACCTAGAAAACGTGCGACAGCCCTCGGTATTTACGCTCTGGGCATCCCTTTCGGCATAATGTTCGGACTATTTTTGGGCGGTTGGATCAACGAAGCGTTCGGATGGCGCAAGGCTTTCTTTATCGTAGGACTACCTGGAATCATTCTAGCTCTAGTTGTCAGATTCACGATTACGGAACCCGAAAGGGGAATTTCGGAAAACAAACAAGATCAAAAAGATAATAAGCCGAGTGTAAAAGAGACATTCCGTTATCTACTTTCTAAGCCAGCCTTCGTTCAGATTTCAATTGCTAATTCCCTGGCAGCCTTCGTTGGTTACGGAGTCATTACCTGGTATCCGGCCTTTCTCATTAGGACTCATGAACTGGGCACAGCTGAGATCGGACTCTGGCTAGGACTAATAATGGGATTAGTCGGTGGGGCTGGAATGTACTTGGGGGGATTCTTATCTGATAAATTCGGTAGCCGGGACACTAGATGGTATCTTTGGACTCCTGGAGTAATTTTGGTCGCTACTGTTCCTTTCGGAATTGCCGGTTACATCGCTGAGAACTTAGTTCTAGTACTGATGTGGTTTGCGCCTACGATTTTAGCCGGTAACTTTTGGCAAGCGACAAGCTTTGCGCAGGTGCAAACCATGGCGCAACTTAGGATGCGGAGCATGGCATCGGCCATCCTTCTTTTTTTAATCAACATAATTGGTCTAGGGTTTGGACCGTGGGCAGTGGGCATTCTAAGCGACGTTCTGCAACCAATCTATGGAAAAGACTCATTACGTTGGAGTCTGTGCTTTTTTAGCTTACTAAACATTTGGGCAGGATATCATTTCTATCGTGCTGGACTCAGGTTAGCTGAGGATAAGACACTATTTGAAACTATTCAGGACGAAAAGCCGGGATAACAGAGTGGGCAATTCTCTCCAAATTTTCAGCGATGTAGTCGTCAGGACAAGCGGAAGATACAAAAACGAAACTTGCCCCAGCATCAATATACTCTTTAAGTCGTTGGATACATCGGTCAGGATCTCCCGCTAAGGCGTATTTATGCACTATTTTACTAAAATCTTGGTTATATTGAATCGAAAGGCGATCGGAGGCCATCTTTATCGCCGTATCGTTATCATCATGAACCGCCGTAAAAATGTATAGTCCATACCGAAAGCCGCTCATATCTTTACCTAATTCTTCGCCAAATCGTTTTATCTTCTCAACACTCTGGGCCATCTGTTCCGGGGTATACATATAAGGCAACCAACCATCGGCAAACTTTGCAGCTCTTTTCATCGCAACATCTTTTCTACCAGAAACCCAAATGGGGGGACGTGGTTTCTGAATCGGCATGGGTTTCATACTTATATTGTTGAGATCAGCGTACTTGCCTTTGTACGTCACATTTTTAGAACTCCAAAGTCTCTGAACGATCTCCAAAGCTTCGTCGGTTCTTGAACCGCGTTCTTTTACCGGCACTCCGCAGGCTTCAAATTCAGGGGGATATTCGCCGCCTACGCCAACACCGCAAATAAACCTTCCTTCAGACGCTACATCAAGTGCCGCCCCCATTTTGGCCAGTAGAGCAGCAGGGTACAATGGGACCAAGGTTATAGTACTCATTAATTTAATCTTTGAGGTGACTCCCGCTGCTACCGATAGTGAGATAAATGCGTTTGCCGTATCCCCGTGAAAACTCACATGCTCACCACAACCCAAAATATCAAAACCTAGTTTCTCTATATATTTTGCAGAATCGGCGATTTCGAAAGGGGAGCGGAAAGCTGTTCCAAACTCGATAGGAATTCCCATGCCTCTAAAATCCTCCTCAAACTAAGAATATAAAAATTTCAAAGTTTCTAATATTAATATGTTGATTACTATTATAGTCTCAATAACTAACGGACGCACCTAACTAAATTGCGGCCAACGTTACTAGAATGGAATATTGAATAGAAGTATTAGAATCGTTTGGAGAGATTATGAAAGGGGTATTAGTAGAAGAGTGGACAACCTTTGATAAACTACAAGTAAAGGATCTGGAAGAGCCCACCCTGTCCGATAATCAAGTAAAAATAAAAGTCAAGGCTACTGGCATCAGCTTTGCTATGAATCTATTCGTACAAGGGAAGTATCAAGTTCGCCCACCATTGCCCTTCATCCCTGGCACCGAGATTGCGGGTGAAATTATTAAGCTTGGGTCTGCTACCACTCGGTTTAAGAAAGGCGATCGAATTTGCGCAGTGATTGACTATGGTGGACTAGCTGAAATAGCAGTCGCAAAGGAGGTGAATGTCTATAGAATACCGGATGATTTAAGTTACGAAAGGGCCATTTCCTTCACAAACTCTTATGCGACCTCATTTGCGGCCTTGGGCTGGCCAGGTTTACTTAACCTTAAGCAGTCTGAGTGGATTTTAATACACGGTGCCTCTGGTGGCGTTGGTTTGGCCGCTATCGAAATCGCGAAGATATTAGGTGGGCAAGTCATCGCGACAGCAGGCTCGTCCAAGAAACTTGAAATTGCTCGATCCCGAGGAGCAGATCATGTGGTAAACAATAGAAATAACGGATTTCGAGATAAAATAATGGAGATAACATCCTCAGAAGGGGTAAACGCAGTATATGATCCTATTGGAGGAGAGGGATTCAATGAGTCTCTACGCTGTCTTGCTCCAGAAGGTCGCATTATGCCAGTAGGTTTTGCTTCTGGTGCTATCCCTCAGATAGCCGCCAACCTACTTCTAGTTAAAAATTTAACGGTATGCGGATTGAACATGGGGTTATATTTTGGGTGGGGACCGAGAGACATGAGATATCACTATGAAGAAAAAATGAGAAAACACATGGAAACACTGTTCAATTGGTTTCAAGAAGGTCTTATTAATCCGACGATTTCCAATTGCTACTCTTTAGCAAATTTTCAAACGGCTATGGAAGAGGTACTGAGTAGACGATCATTTGGTAGAATCGCTGTCGTGATGGATTAACATAAATTATTGTGAGGAAAACCCACATGAATTGGTATCACAAAAGAACCTTAGGGGAAGTTTTAGAAGAGGCCGCAAATAAGTTTGGAAACCGAAATGCCCTGATATTTAATGACGAACGCTGGACCTATGAGGACTTTAATAGAGAAACAGATAAGGTAGCTAAAAGTCTCTTAGCAATAGGCGTTACAAACGGAGAACATGTTGCCGTTTGGATGACAAACAGGCCCGAGTGGCTTTTTCTAATGTTCGCTATTGCTCGTGTTGGGGGGTGTATAGTTCCACTTAATACACGCTATCGGACCGACGATCTGGCCTATACCATCGCTCAATCTGAAAGTGCCTCCCTCATAGCACTTGCAGAATCTGGACCAGTCAACTACCAGGAAATGCTCGCAAACTCTATCGAAGATATTTCCTTTACCTCTAAAAACGAACTGTCCATATCAAACTATCCAAAACTGAAAAGAATAATTATTCATGGTGAGGTTGCCATCAGTGGAGCTCTAAGTTGGGAGGCCTTTCTACACGAGGGTCAAACTGTTAGCGATGAAGATTTGAAGAGAAGAATAGAAGAAGTTGATCCCGACGGCAGAATGATGATCGCTTACACATCAGGAACTACCGGCACGCCCAAAGGAGTCGTTCACTCCCACATCCCCATAAGAAACACCATGGAGAGAGCTCAGGTTCTTGGACTCACATGCCATGATGTTCATATGAACTATCTACCACTTTTTCATATTTACGCTTACAGCGAAATAAGCATGATGTGTGTTCTAACAGGGGCCGCTCAGGTCTTGACTGAGACCTTTGAGCCAGACCATATTTTAGACATCGCCAAAAAAGAGAAAGCAACCATTCTCCATGGTTTTGAAGCTCACTGGCTGGATCTTCTCTCTGCACAAGAAAAAAACCAAAGAGAATTAAATATACGATTGGGCACGCTCCCCTCCGGTGTGGAAAGCACGATTCCTATAGCGGAGCGAGTTCAGGACGTGTTTTGCCCAACTGTTTCCGGTTTTGGCATGAGCGAAACGTGGGCCTTCGTCTCGATTTCAAATCTTTCCCACAGTCGAGAACAGCGCGTGCACTCTTCAGGCTACCCCATGAACGACTACGAATTTAAAGTGGTAGATTTCGAAACGAAAGAAGAAATGCCTAAGGGAGAGCCAGGGGAATTATGGATCAGAGGTTACGCGACAATGAACGCCTACTGGAACAAGCCTGAAGCCTCTTCGGAAACGAAGGATGAAGAAGGATGGATACGTAGTGGCGACATGGCAAAAATCAGGGATGACAACATGGTAGTATTTTTGGGGCGCTACAAAGATATGCTAAAAGTGGGTGGGGAAAATGTATCCCCGGCGGAAGTTGAGGCTTATTTACGTAATATGGATGAAATTCTCGATGCAGCAGTAGTCTCTTATCCTGACCAACGCCTAGCTGAAGTACCGGTAGCCTTTATCATACTAAAAGAGCATCGTAATATTTCGGAAGCTGAGTTAAGAACTAGAATGAAAGGCAAAATCGCTAGCTTTAAAATTCCCCTACACTTTTTAGTTATTGACGCTTTCCCCATGACCCCAAGCGGGAAAATCCGAAAAGTAGAACTTAGAGAGAAAGCTTTAGAAGAATTAGGAGACCCGTAGTATGAATTTAGATTTAGATGAAAAAATCGCTATTGTTACCGGCGGAGCATCCAACATAGGAAGAGCTATTTCTATGAACCTGGCAAAAGAAGGAGCAAATGTAATCGTGGCAGATCTCGATACGGAACAAGGCCAAATAACATCCGGCGCTGCAAACCAACAATATTCCGGAGAAGTCATCTTCCAACAATGCGATGTTACCGATACAAAGAACGTTAAGTCCCTTTTCGAAATGACTGTAGGAAAATATGGCGCGGTAGATGTTCTAGTAAACGCAGTCGGCTGGGATGAGCTGCAATATTTCACTGCTACCGAGCCCAATTTTTGGGATAAAATCATAGAAATAAACTTCAAGGGTGTTTTGAACTGCTCTTTTGAAGCACTTAAGATCATGAATACGAAAGGTTCTGGCTCGATCGTGTCAATAAGCTCTGATGCCAGCAAACAAGGAGAACCTAGAGAAGCAGTTTACGGAGCAATGAAGGCAGGGGTAAACAGCTTCATGAAAACGATAGCAAAAGAAAACGGACGCTACGGCGTACGTTGTAATACCGTTTGCCCTGGGGTAACGATTCCGGAAGATGATACGGAGGTTGGTGATAGTAGCATGTGGAAAAACATTGATTCTATGTTTACCCAAGAGCAGCTTGCTAAAATAGCAAAAACCTTACCTTTAAAAAAAATTGGCCGACCACAAGATGTGGCCAATGCGGTTCTATTTCTCGCTTCGAACAAAGTGGCCGGGCATATTACAGGTCAAGTACTCAGTGTAAGCGGCGGATACAGCATGGTTTAGACAACCAAACTGCATCCGCCATTACCCTCTATCTTGGCGCCATTCTTATTGCTCCATCTAGGCGTACGCTCTCACCATTAAAGTAGCCATTTTCTATCATAGCCAAACTCAAGTGAGCATACTCCGGGGGAGCCCCCAATCGTTTCGGAAAAGGTACTGAAGCGGCCAAGGATTGTTTAACCTTGTCAGGCGCTCCTTGCAACAAAGGAGTATCGAATATGCCCGGCAAGATAGTATTAACTCTGATCCCCTCGCTCATAAGATCTCTCGCGATAGGCAGTGTCATACCGACTACCCCGGCTTTAGACGCTGAATACGAGGCTTGTCCCATTTGGCCATCCTCTGCCGCAACACTCGCTGTGTTAATTACTACGCCTCGCTCTCCAAATTCATCTAAAGCATCTAAGCTCATCATGCCAGCGGAAGAAATCGCAATGCATCGAAAGGTCCCTATTAAATTAATTTGAATAATCTGCTCAAACTTATCCATTGGAAAGGTCTGAATCTCGCCAGTTTTTTTATCTCTTCCTGCTGTCTTAAAGGCATTACCCGTACCCGCACAATTCACTAGAATCCGCTCCTGCCCTATCTCGGAGCGAGCAGCCTCAAACCCTTTCTCGCAATCAGCTTGAGAGGTCACATCCACTTTGCAGAATACCCCCCCTAACTCGGAAGCCAATTTTTCACCTGCCTCTTGATTAAGATCAAATAAAGCAGTCTTCACACCCTTTTCAGCCAACAATCTAGCAGTAGCGGCGCCGAGGCCTGAAGATCCGCCAGTGATAACCGCGGATACCGAGGAATCCAGTTTCATAGATATCTCCTTACTTAATTTACCAATTCAATAAACTTATCGCGTTCGAACCGTAGCCAACTTTAATATTTTTACTCCAAAGCCAGAAATCGCCGCGAGCACTCCACATAATATAGCCAAACGAAAAGCCAAAGAGTAGTCACCATTAAAGTCGAATAGCTCGCCGGCAATCCAAGGTCCAAGAGCTGCGCCAATCGCACTTCCAAACAAACCTACTCCCAAAATAGAACCGAAGTATCTACCACTGAAGTGATCACTCATCATAGCGGGAGCGATAGCGGCATTGGCGGAGTAACCCACTCCTAAAAGAACCGCAAATAAATATGCAATAAAAACCGATCCAGTTTCTGCTGAGAGGAATAAGACAAAAACACTGCAAATCATAATAAGATTACCAGCCACGAAGACTTTTTCTCGCTCAATTAGATCTGACAACCAACCTCCCCCAGTTTTCCCCAATATGCTTGCAATGCCAATGACACTAACTACGGTTGCACCCACCATAGTTGATATTCCGTGCTCTACTAAGAAGACCACTTGATGAACGTGTAGAATCTGAGAGCCCATGCTCCCAAAAAAGAAAGCCCCCACGATCAGCCAAAATTTAGCATCTCTCATAGCGTCTGGTAAAGATGGTGAACCTTTAACTTCCACTCCCTGCTCCTGCTCCAGTTGAAGGAACGATTGAACCGAGGATAATTTAATTAAAAAAATACCGATGGGCACTATTACACAGAAAGAAATAAGTGCAAATATCTGATAAGCGAGCCGCCATCCATAGTTTTGAATTAGCAATTGTACTAAGGGAACGATTAACAACATTCCAACCCCGATACCAGAACTGATAAAACCAATCGCGAACCCTAGGCGGGCTTTATGGTTTCGTTGGACTTGAACTAGAGAAGGCGCCCAGCCACACAAAGCGACCGATATAGCTGTTAACACTCCAAAGCCAAAGAATAACTGTGCTGGGGTCTCTATAAAACTCACGTACAGTAAACTTAAGGATACCCCAATACCTCCGAAAACCACTAGATAGGCTGGATTAATTTTGTCACAAAGCCGCCCCACTACTGGGTTGGAAACTCCATGGACAACCGCAAAAATAGAAAAGCCCAAAGCTAGAGTAGAACGAGACCAACCAAATGCTTCGAAAAGAGCGACCAAGAAAACGCTGTAGGAGTACCACACACCGTAACTAAACGCCAGCACAATGGCGATACACACTAGGCGAATTGACCTCGTATCACTTAAGTATTGAGGATTCACGGATTAATTTTTACATTGGGCAGTTCGGGCTCTAACCAGAACACCTTTAGGTAACTTCCCTTCTCGTCGAAAAAGGAATTCGACTCTAAATTCTAACGAATGGATTTTTTCATAAGAACTTCTCACCAGTCTCCCCAATTATCCCAAAAGGCGACCTCGTTCAGAGATAACCGCTTGGCTTTATGCAATTTATTTCCTTTGAGCCATGCCACAGGAAGTAAAGCCGCCTGAGTATAGTTTTCAGGTATAGAGAGTATTTCAGCAATCTCTTTTTCAAACACTAAATGAATAGTGGTCCACGCAGAGGCGATTTGTCTCGCTCGCAATGCAAGCATCAAAGACCAGGTGGACGGCAAAATAGATCCCCACATAGAGGCCTGGGTAAAAACATCTTCATTATCAAACCGAGATTCGATACAAGGTATAATAAAAAGCGGAACTTCCGCCAAATGCTCCATCAGATAAACACTGGAATCTAATACAGAACCTTTTTGGGAATGCCGCAAATCAGTGGCCTCGAACTCCTTATTTATGGTCACTCCTGTTCTGCTTAGTCCAGTCTCACCATCCACGTATAACTGGACCCCTCTCTGATAAAAATCGGCGATTTTTTCTCTCTTCTCCTGGTCTTCCACTACCAGGAAACGCCAGGTTTGGGTATTCGCGCCAGTTGGCGCCTGTAGCGCTATTTCGAGAGCTTCCTCTACTAGTTTTCTTGGCACTGGTCGTGACAAATCAAGCCTCTTTCGCACACTCCTAGTAGTATTCAATACATGGTCTACGCTTGCTAAATCAAATTCATGTTTCAAAGCTGTTGAATCCCCCAAAATGTTACAAAACCCGCACTTTCGAAATAATTATTCAGAGATTCAAATCGAAAAAATCTAGAGTACGTTTTTTTGCTTCGCTGGCACTTTTTTGATCATAGCTACCCCTATGGTCACAATTAAAACCGTGATCAGCGTCATAAACATAAACCGGAACATCGGATAACGTCGAAGTTATTTGTTCCACCTCGCTCATGGGTATATGTTCGTCTTTCTCACCAAAATGCATGATAACAGGACACTTGGCCTTTTCAGACACATGATTAACGGTACCCCCTCCATAATAGGCAGAACAGGCCGAAATACCCGTTAAACGGCAAGCTGAAAGCCAGGTTAGGAGACCACCAAAGCAGTATCCGACCACTCCAACTTTCCCATGGCTCCCAAGTGCTTTGACACAAGCCTGCACATCAGACAAAGCATCATCGATCTGTAGCTTCTGAAAGGCGATTTCCAATCCCTTGTTAAATTCATCCTCATTCGCATACCCTAATTCTACGCCGGTTTCTACGCGATCAAAAAGTGCGGGTGCGATTGCTGCGTAGCCATCTTTCGCATAACCATCCACCACCTCACGAATGTGTTGATTCACTCCAAAAATCTCTTGGATTATGACAACACCCCCCTTGATATCCCCAGTAGGTATGGTCTCGTAGGCCTCAAAACTATGGCCATCAGCTGCAGTTAATTGACGTTTAGGCATTTTTTGATCCTTATCTAGTTAAAAACAGTTATAGTATGCCAGTATAACGGGCAATAAATAAATTTGGAATGATTTATGCTCACATACAATTGATTATTTAGCGCATATTGGAGCTCGTTTAAAACAGCTTTTTTATCGCGATAGGAGATTAGACCTATGAGTAATAAGAAGCTTGTACATGCAATAGGACTTTGTTTTTTTCTCAATTTTAGCAATGCCATAGCAGATATAGCCCCTGAAACTATCAGCATAGAGAAGTTGGAGCCCGCTCACCCTCATCGAATTTACTTAACCGATTTAGCCTTGGGACACGTCATTG
Organism: uncultured Pseudomonadota bacterium; assembly: GCA_902551695.1. Taxonomy (GTDB): domain Bacteria; phylum Pseudomonadota; class Gammaproteobacteria; genus TMED69. The sequence continues at coordinate 14,601 of CACDEI010000013.1, read as the reverse complement.
ATGGCAGGATTCATATTCTCAACGGAGACAATTTCAGATATCTTGGCCTAATAGGGACTGGGTTATTTGGTCTCACCGCACTTTCAAGTGACAGTAGCGAAATGCTAAATGCAACCGCGTATTATTCCAAGGGAACTCGAGGAGAAAAGACCGAATTTCTTGAAGCCTATAGCACAGAGGACCTAACCCTCAAGGCTGAAATACCCATTCCACCCCGACACGCGCAGGCACTTCCTTATGTAGGCACCATCATGCCCTCAGCAGACGATCATTTTGTCTATATCCAAAATGCGACACCGGCTAGCTCCATATCAATTGTGGACAGAAAGAATGAACGGTTCGCATCAGAAGTGACTACTCCAGGATGCTGGATTATCTTACCGTCCGCTTCTAATATGGCGCGTTTTTCAACTATGTGCGGTGACGGCACTTTTTTAACGATCACCCACGACCAGAAAGGGGAAATGGTCAAACAAAGTCGAAGTGAAAAATTATTCAACGCCGATGATGATCCTTTGTTTGTGCAAGCCGCGAGAATAGGAGATCTTTTCTACTTCGTCTCTTATCTAGGGATTATTCATGAGATCAACGTAGGAGGAGAAACCTCTGTCCTAAAGAAAAGCTGGCCATTAGGTTCAGTTAAAGACCTGGAGGGTGGATGGAGACCTGGGGGTTATCAATTAATCGCAGTAGACAAAACCTCCCGTAGATTATACGTAGCCATGCATAGTGGTGGAAAAGAAGGTTCCCACAAATACCCTGGAGAGGAAATTTGGGCTGTAGATCTAAAAACCAAGAAAGTCATTCAACGAATTGCGGGCGCTAATTCTATCGCTATGACCCTAACTAAAGAGCGAAAGCCTTATTTATATTTGTATGATGGGGTCGAAGCAAAAATACATAAATACGAAACTATCCCGCAAATGAAGGCCATTTCAGTAAGTGAGCCGGTAGGAGAATTCGCCGGCTTGATTCAAACCCATTAGGACATAACATGGATTTCCTATTTGCAAAAATAATAACTACAGCGGTAGCTATAATTTTCATTGTCGGGTTTTGGCAGAAAATTAAGGAGATGGAGACATTCCAAATCTCGCTAGAAGCTTACGAGCTCATTCCGACGCCCGGTTTAAAATACTCAGCTTATGCGATTGTCTTGGCCGAAGGTGTAGCGGCGACTTTGCTACTGATGGAAAGGACTTTGTTACTCGGAGCGATACTTGGATCAACACTCCTATCAATAGTCACTCTAGCGGTGGTTATCAATCTTTTGAGAGGAAATACAGATATAGGTTGCGGTTGCGGTGGAATTGAAGATGAGCAACCAATTTCGTGGGCACTTGTAACTAGAAACTTAATCTTGATAACAGGCCTAACATCTGTTTTCTTTGCAGGATCATCGAGAATCTTGGCTCCTCTCGATTTTTTCACACTAGCAGCTGGTAGCATAACTTTCTATGGACTCTATGTATTGAGCAGTCAATTAATCACTAACCTTCCTCGTTTGAGAGCAATAAAATGACAACAGACCCACTCGTTCTCAGTCTGATAGTCTTGTGGCTAGTGGTTGCCTGCATGGTTTTCGCGCTGTTTGCTCTAGCCAGACAAATCGGTATTTTGTATGAGCGCGTAGCCCCCATGGGGGCACTAATGATGGATGACGGCCCATCGGTTGGAGAACAATCTCCGCACTTCAATTTAGAGACGCTTGACAATAGGCGGATAGACATAGGCAAACCCTCTGAGCAAGGTGAACTCCTATTTTTCCTCTCCCCAAACTGCCCAGTCTGCAAGAAGCTCATCCCTGTTTTGCGTTCAATTCAAAAAGCGGAAGGACACTGGCTCAAGGTCATCCTAGCCAGTGATGGAGACTTCGAAAAGCAACGAACTTTTTATGAAAAGGCAAAATTGAAGGACTTTCCCTACGTCCTGTCCAACGATTTAGGCATGGCTTTTAAAGTGGGGAAACTACCCTATGCTTTACTTCTCGACAAAAACGGGGTAATTAAGTCTAAAGGGCTTGTCAACAGTAGAGAGCAACTAGAAAGCTTGTTCACTGCGCGGGAATTGGAAGTAGAATCGATCCAAGATTATTTGGAAAAATCGTCATAGACGCTAAGGAGAAATTTAAAATGGAGTGGCTAGATAATTTTTTTGAGAAAAAAACACGTTCTATAGCGCAAAACAGCTCAAGGCGAGGTGCTCTAGCTCGCATCGCAAAATACTTTGTAGGGACTGCTTTCGTACTTCCTGTGCTTCCCTTCGACCGGTCCTCCGCCAATGCTGCCGCCGACTCAGAGGACTTTGACCCGCTGGATGATCAACGTTGTGAATACTGGCGTTACTGCGCACTGGACGGTCATCTCTGCACGTGTTGTGGTGGCTCTATAACCACCTGCCCTCCAGGATCGAGTGCCTCTACGGTAAGCTGGATCGGTACCTGTGAAAATCCCGAAGACGGCAAACATTATATCGTCAGTTATTACGATTGCTGCGGAGTATCATCTTGCGGGCGCTGCTACTGTAATGAAAATATCGGCGAAAAACCAGCCTACAGAATGGGCCTTCACAATGATATTAATTGGTGCATGGGTAATGAGTCTGAAGTATATCATTGCACAGTTTCCATAGTTCTAGGTACGGCCTCCGACAAGGCATAATGATTAAAATTTAGAAAGTGTTTAAATTTATATTAGCTTTCTTTTTGTGTAATTTCACTTATTCTACAAGCGAAGCTCGCCCACCCGCTGAGAACTATGTGATTCATTGTAGCGGCTGTCACAAGCCTAACGGCTCTGGGAGCCCCTCTAACCTGGTTCCAGACATCAGAAATATAATCGGCCACTTCACTAAGGTGTCTAATGGGCGAGAATACCTAATTCAGGTCGCCGACATATCTCAAGCGCCACTACAGAATGATGAGGTTGCAGCACTAATGAATTGGGTACTCCGAGAATTCAGCAGTCTACAATTAACTAAAGAATTCAAGCCTTATACGGAAGAGGAAGTCAAAGAGCTTAGGGAAAATAGGCCGGCAGACCTTCATGCTAACCGGAGGAAGCTCCTGACCTCCCTCCAAGGAAAAGGTATAGTACTACCTGACTATGTTCGGCCTTAGGATTATAAGCTATGTATGTGAACTATATGAAAACTATAAAAGAACGTTATCTCAAACTGGGTTACCAGCCCTATCGTTGGTTTCATGCTGGAGAAGATCCTGCGCCTTTCACGCCCCTATACAAGAAAATAGAAGAATGCCGGTTGGGACTTCTTTCCACCTCAGGGGCATATTCCCTAGGTCAAAGCGCCTACCATTACAAAGATGACTCCTCACTTAGAAGTATCGAGAAAAACTGTTCGACGGAAGATATTCGGTTTTCTCATATCACGGAGAACTACCTTGAGAACCCTAGAAAAGATCCGAATTGCATTTTGCCTCTAGGACAACTTCTTCGAATGGAAAAGGAAGGGAAAATAGGGGAGTTGGCGGATCAAGTTTTTTCCTGCATGGGTGGAATTTACTCCCAAAGAAAAGTGTTGGAGGATATTGCTCCGAATGTCTATTCTCGCTTCCTATCTCAAGAAGTAGATGTTGCACTTTTGGTCCCCATGTGACCAGTCTGTCACCAAACCGGGTGTTTGGTCGCGAGATACCTTGAAGAAAGAGGCATACCCACACTATGTCTTGGGTCTGCACACGATATACTCCTTGCTGGCCAAGCGCCGAGGTCTGTCTTTTTAGACTACCCACTTGGTCACAGTTGTGGGAAACCGTTTAATGAAGTCAACCAATATGATGTACTAACAAAAGCGTTGGAGATTTTTGAAGCAGCTGACAAGCCCGGACACATAGAGGTACTAGAACTAGATTGGGGCTCTGAGGACTGGAAAATTCAAGCTAGTTCCACTGCAGCTTCTGATACGCGGCAACCGCGAGATACATCGCCCCAATTTCAATATCCCGAGGATAGAGACGCAGCCATTGAATCAGGGGCTGTAAAAGCCTAAATCTCCAACTTATTTTTTTACTTAGCGAGATTCCAATCAGGCTCGAGCTATTGAACCACCGTCGACGTTTAAAATCGTACCGGTGCAGTAAGACGCCTCGTCAGATGCTAAAAATAAGCAGGCGAAAGCCACCTCCTCAGTCGTTGCCGGACGCCCCATTGGCGCTATTAGCTTTGGATTCTCCGCAGAAAAAAGCATCGGGATGACACTTTCAACCATTTGCGTCTCCACAAACCCTGGCGCCACCACATTACATCTAATATTATCGTCTACGTAGGCAACTGACATAGATCGAGTCAGATTAATTATTGCGCCCTTGGTCGCTGTGTAGGTATGCGCATCAGGCGCTCCTGCCAACCCAAAAATACTAGCAACGTTGACAATAGAACCGTATTGTTGAGCTTTCATCTGAGTAACAACTAGCCGACTAACGTAAAACACGCTATCTAGATTGATCGCCATAACTTCCCGCCATTTATCTATGGGGGTTGTGTCAATAGGATCCATGGAGCCAACACTAGTCTCCCGGAGGTTGTAACCAACACCAGCAGCATTAAGCAATATATCGATTCGGCCATATTTCTCAATACAAAATTCCACCGCTCGCTCAGCTTGCACCGGATCAGACAAATCCGCACTAAACACTGCACCACTCCCTCCCAACGATTTAGTTAGCCGAAGCGATTCATCCAAATTTTCTTGTGTTCTCGAAACCCCAACCACAGTAGAACCTTCTTCAGCGAATTTCATCATACAAGCGCGACCAATTCCTGTGCCAGCCCCTGTTACCAGTGCAATCTTACCTTTCAAACGATCCATCTCTATTCCTCTCTACTTCTGCCAAGCAACCGTAACAAATCCTCATGTAACTCAAACCAAACTGTATGATAGCTATCCAATTTAGCGTCACTCACCCACTCGAGCTCCCCATCTTCTGATTTCTCCAGTGCTTTTATTAATTTTGCGCTATAGTTAGCGAAGCGACCTACACTCTCGACCATAATGGCCAATACTGGTTCAAACTTTTCATGAATGACGCCTAGTTTGTCGATAATTTTTTCATCGTACTCCGAATCACTGTGATCATTAGGGATTATCTGATCACCCACTTTGATAGTCTGCCAATCGGTAATAAGCTGTTTTAATTCCTTATTAATTATTTCAAATTTTTCATAGGCATCCAGAAATTGGCCGTGAGATCTAATCTCGTCACAAAACCGAGAATACTCCGAATCGAGTATCATTCTCCCCGCAGGCGATAATAGAAATGTATCGTCTATCTTAACCAACCTTCCTAACGACACTCCGTCATTGAGGGTTTTTATTACCGACTCTAGGTTTAGGCCAGAGATAGAGGATATAGAATCAGCCCCTCCGTTACGTTTTATCGCCACAGCGTGCATAACTTGATGTAACAAACTCACCATAATCAAACTCCCTAAATTAGGCTACTTTTTACGCAAACCCTCAATCTCATCTCGGGTAAGACTCGCTCCCTTTCCCTTCAGATTTCTAGACAATTCCTGCTCTATCGAAAAAAGTGCATTCGCCTTCGGCGTGTAGTGATGATATTTAATCCAATCAGCACATAGAAATCTAAACTCGTCTGAACAGACCTTAGGGGTAAAGTTTTTGCTCAGCGCATTATATTCTTTAAGCGGGAAAGTGCCTTCGGAAGTTCGATATAAATCCTCCTTTGCGGACAAGGAGGTGACTCCCCCTTTAATAGCGCCGACCGTTCTCGTAAATGGCTCATCCTTCAGTACCGAATACGGTATATAGCTTAGCGCTCTCGCTGGCTGATCGGTGTGTTGCATCATAGTATACTTGTTCATTTGCTGACTAGGACATGAAATAAAGCCAACAAGCTCACCGAGAAATAAATTTCCGTACTCATCATTTAACAACGGTCGGAAACGCTCCGCTCGATTGTCAATCATCATCCAATCTTCCATTTCATAAACGCCAGCAATATGCGCTAGCTCCTTCGCACACCCAAAATAGACCAGTGCGCCAGCATCCAACTGCTGGTCTCTCGTCCATCCGGCCATTTCTTTCCACAAATCATTAGTTGCTACTTTCAACTTCTCGGTTAGCTCATTAAACATATTTTCTAACGATTCGCGACTATCCATAGCCACAGGCACTCGGCCCTCGGTCAAGTTATCCGAGGTGTACAAGCCGACCCCAACAATGTGCTCAGCCCTCATTTCCGGTTCTGATTCAAATGACCCCCAATCATCTAATAAGCTAATATGACAATCTTCCAAAATAAGGGCCACACTCAAATTGTTAAAAGGTATCTCTTTGCCAACCGTATCAAGCCAAGGAAAATCATATTGCGCCAACTCCCTGAAATCTCTAACGATCATCTCGCGATTATCAGAGATTTTATAAGGGCCATGGTTATGGATTGTTAGCCTTGATTCACAAGACACCAAGAATCCATACTGAGCCACCGCAGCCATAAACGCCTGCGCAGCAGCATGAAGGCTGTCACCACTTTTACACTCAAATGCATCCGCATGCATCACCTGAAGAGTATATTCAGGCAATATTTGAGCCCTATGACCAGCTTGCTTGTTAGTAATATTCCCATTATTTCTATGCCAAGAAAGTTGGAATCGTTTCCAAAAATCCATCACGTAAATAACGTCTTCTATCGCATCCGTTGGTTTGATTACACCCCAGTTAATTAAGGCTTCTCTACCTAACAGATAAAAACATGGAATAGTCCAAGCTACGATTTTCAGTCCCTGTATTCGAGCTCTATCTCCCACATCTTCCGCAGGCATGACAGCTTCAATTTTTTTCAGAAGTTCGGGAAATCGGTAAAAGCAATTCAAGTAGGAAAACAGGATGTACGCTGAAACAGGGAAAATTTTGGATTCTTGCACAGTACGAGTCGCACAAAGCCAGTAGGTTTCATCCGCATTTTGTTGGATGAGGTTGTTCGTCTCTAGAAGTTGGGCATAGTCTATTTTGATATCTTTCATGCATATATTCTCAAGTTAATAATTACGGCTAACATTAAGTACAAATCAATCCGAATGTAGTCGCCAAACATTTGCCGTCACATCTCTTCCGGCATCGTAGTCTTCAGCAGTCTTAGATTGTGCAGTCACCTCTAATTCCAACTGATCACCATCCTTGATTCCCTTAAGCTTTACATTCATAAGACAAGGTATATTGTACTCGCGGGTAAGGATGGCTAGATGCGAGCGAGCAGTGCCTCCAGCACAAAGCACCCCAGAAAAATATTGAAGAACTGGAGCAGTGAGTGTTCCTCCTGAGTCATCTACTATTGCAATAGTCCTTTCGGCAACACCCTCCAAACATTCTAGAACCTTATCGATCGTGCGTACGTATAGGGCTGTTCCTCTAAAATTAGAATCATGGGACACAACGTTGTCCCCCACCCCACAAAGTTCAAGTCCATTTTTGTCAACTCGCGAAGTCGGGGCCTCTTCATGCTCAAAACTGAAATCTTCGTCATAAAGATCGGAAGCTTTGTAGGCGTTCGGCCGCTCCCTTGAGGAAGACATGGCAGAGGGTTCAAATTTATATCCAAAATCTAACAAATTTGACTCTATCTCCAACATGTTTTCTTTCTTAACAAAATCAAACTCGTTTTTAAAAACAAAGTCTTGCCATTTCCCTCCAAACTTCTCGTATGATCTTCTTACAAGGTCCTTGACGGCACTGTTATAAGCCTCGGATATGGGAAAATCACACTGATATCCATACTTGTCATTGTCGCAATACAGTTTACTCATTGTTCGCCCCTATTGTTTGGCCTCGCCATCATAGCAGAAAGTACTACAGGCACTAATTAAAGACTTTTCAGTATTTTCTTTGTTACACTTCCTAGTAAATAAAAATGTTATTCTAACAAGAAATTTAAGATGCGGGGGGAAACAGTGTCCAAAAAAAATAAGACCAAACTATTGGTTTTAACTTCTTTTTTTTTCGGCATATGCTTGATTTCCAATGAAGTTTTCAGCAACACCTTCAAGGATAACCTCTCAAAAATTGATCGGAAATTGGCCACCTTTGATCCGGGTGGCAAATATCTCAAGCAACCTTTCGAAAAGAAAATTCCGAAAGCACAGATTTCTGGTTTTTTGAAGAATTGGTCTGACTTTCTTTTAGAAGAAAATGGGGTTATCGGCTCTCATAACCAAAATAACCGTTTTCTGCAGTTACAAAATTTGGCGGAAGTGGAGGTGGACTACAATATCGCTCAAGGCATAGACGTTAAAGCTATTGCGCACATGCTCTACGACGGCGTGTACGACTGGCAAGGAGGCACAGGACTGTCGGCCGATAGTTCAGATAGAAGTGCCGAACTGTATCATGATGGCGAACGGGTGCTTCGAGAGCTTTATATTAGCTATCGAAAATCTTGGTTGGACTTTCGAATAGGAAAGCAGCAATTAGCTTGGGGTAAGATGGATGGGCAATTTATCGACATTGTCAACGGAATGGATAGAAGAGAGTTTGTCCAATTAGAATCCGACGATTACGAGATAAGACGTTTACCCACTTGGATGGCCAATTCCACTTTTTATTTCGGCAAAAATACTCTACAACTTCTGTATGTATTCGATTTCGAACAAGATAGACTACCTGGCCTGCACTCTCCATGGGCCTCACCTCTACTGCCTGCTTCATCTTCTGACTTAATTACTCGCTCAAAAAGACCACAAGCCAATAATTTTTCAGACCACGAATATGGAATCAGACTTGACCGTACTTCAGGAGCGCTTAGTTATGGTTTCGTTTATATGTATGCGTGGGACAAAAATCCGATCAATAAAATAATTGGAACCACCTTTGTGAATGGAGATCGGGTATTAAATTTCGAATCTCGACATGAGCGAATTCACCATCTCGGATTCACAGCTGACTATGCAACCACCTTTTCTGGCATTCCTTTGGTTGGCAGTCTTCCCACAGTATTTCGAGTAGAAGCACTTTATTCAAATGGAGTCCGAGTAACCGACGCAAGAAAACAAAGGGCTGCTCGAAATAGCGGAATATTTTCGGATGGAATATCCCGACATGATACGGTGCGGGCCGCGGTAGCTATAGAATTAGCTCTCCCTCAGAGAACAACCTTCATGTTCCAGCCCTCATGGTATCAAACGCTCAACCACAAAGAAGGTTTAGGACCCGCTTTCGGAGGAGGATTGAGCGACGAGTGGAGCTTTATCCCTGTTCTCTATTTAACGAGGCCTTTTGCCTTTTCAAAAGACAGAATGAGCGCAGATCTCACACTTTATCCAGTAATAAGTGGTTCAGACACCGGCTGGGGCGGCATAAAGACTAAATTTGGAATCAACTACAAATTCTCGAACTTTATCAAGGGACGCTTGACCCTTAATAGATATGATGGAGGTAGTGATTCGGATTTCTATGGCCAATATAATAACTGGGATAATATAGGTTGGGAGTTAAGCTATGAATTTTAGAAGGCTATCCGTAAATGGACTGCTAATTACTTTACTGATTAGCGCAAAAGCTAGCTTTTCTGAGCCTCAAAAAACTTGGAAAGCTTTGATTGATCTAAGTCCTCAAGAGTTAGAGCTCTATGATCCTTCGCTGAATACTCCACGGGATGCTTCCATACCTTACATTCCAGCTGAAAAATACCCTTTTAGCGCACCGTATACCGCAGAAGAAATGGGTTATCGATACGCCGAATTTCCTCACATCAATAGGTGGGCAAATACTATGAATGATGTATTCGGAGTGGTCACCCCTTCGGGCTACATAAATCAAGGCGCATGGATAACCTATACTTCACTGGAAGGAGAGCCTGGATTTGAAGGATATATGAGACACAAACCCGGTGAGATATATGCCAAATGGATGATTTGGCAAACCTTTCCACCTGATGGCCAAGGCGGTCAACAATTCTGGACACCTTATCGATCAGATAAAAACTTTAGAACAAAACTTGATTTCTATATTTACTCAAAAGGACTCAGAAGAATCAGAAGAATGCCCGAGCCTCGGAGAGATCAAAGATTTCCGGATAATGCGCAAACCATCGACGATGTCATGGGCCGGGATCCATGGGAATTCAAATGGGAAGTGTTGGGAACTGACGTTCTTTACGAAACGGTTCGCTTTCCTAACACTAGACCAAACATGGTTTTAAATTTAGATGGCGAGGGCTTTACGGCAAAACCAACTGAATCTTTAAAAATGATGGGAGAAAACTTTGAACATTACAGACCTGATGGGGGTGTGGACTGTTGGGTTCTTAAAGCCACTGCTGATCCGGAATGGGTTCCTGATGGCTATGCCGAGAAATATCTAGTTATATGGCTTGAGAAAAACACTTTTTATCCTCTAAGGACAGAAAAATATGGCCTCGATGACCGACTTATAATGGTTGATGAGAGACTTGCCCGGTTTGAAAATGCAGCAAGAAAAGAATTAGGCTATTCTGCCTATCTTTCAGTCTACTGGAATTTAGACCATGACCTCATTTCTTACAGCTTTCATGATGGCCTGAAACCACGGGTATGGACAAAAGAAGAGAAGCAAAGCATTTTCACAGCGGAGTTCATGAGGCGTGAATGGATGTATGAAATGGTCAAAACACAAGCTCTAGTTGAAAAACCGGACCAATTCTTCCTTAGATCGAAGCTTTATCCCAACAAATTCCCTGAACATAGAAATGTTGTTCTTAGTGCGGAAATTCAAAAACGTTACCAAGCTCAAGAAGCGGCCGGCAAACTAATCTTCGAAAGCACTGGAACCGAGTAAAAATCCGATAAGCTGCGCCTGAGTTGTCATCTAAATATACCTCCTTGCTTTTGGTTATGTCTTTTTACTCCATTAATGGATTAGCAGGACATGGTTTCATGAATTCTTTTGCTAACATTGAGTGGCTTCCAAAAGCTGGCCTTACGCCCAACCAGAGCCTTTACTTTCTGGATAGCTTTGCAGAAAAAATTGAAGTCCTAGTGTCCCTTAAAGAGGGACATCAAGAAGAGATTTACCTAAAACTGTCCAAAGAGAAGCTCGCAGAAATCGTTGAAATGGCAAAAGGAAAAAAAATAGAAGAAGCTAAATTAGCTACAAAACACTATCTCGAATATCTCAACCGAGGCTTTGAAGAAAATCGGGATGAAAAAGACCAAGAATATCTGACCCTCCTAAACACGATACTAGAGCACCGATATATATTAGGGTTCGAATATCCTGAATTACCCAAGGGCACTAGGAGAGAGATCTTAAGAAACACTGATTCTACACTAATATCACTATATGAAAAAATTGAAGCACTCCTTCCTCGATCCCTTAGTGATTCACTTTTTTTTAAAAAAGATGAAGTTAATTGGATTTGGGAAATAGCGACAGAAGGGAAATAATAGTTAAAACGGATTATTATTAGCGGAGTGGGAGAGAAACTTGATATTTTGATCGAAAGAATATTATTGTTAGATTAATTAGGACTAGGGGATGAGCACCGAAATGCATAAAGAAATTGTTCAAGACCTTGAAAAAATCGTTGGGAAAAAGGACGTTTTAGTCGGCGATCAAGTTACATCGAGGATGATACACGTTTGGTATGATCTACCAATAGAGGCAATGTGCATTGTTCGACCAAAGACCACTGAAGAGGTCTCAAAGGTACTTTCACTCTGTAATGATAGAGGACAAAAAGTGATCCCTCACGGAGGTCTCACGGGGCTTGTTCAAGGATGCAACGTAGGAATTACCGATGTAGTGTTATCCTTAGAAAAGATGGATCAGATAGAAGAAATCGATCCGATGGGACGAACTATGACCGTTCAAGCTGGCGTTCCCTTACAAACACTTCAAGAGTCCGCTGAGGCCCACGATCTGATGTTTCCTATGGATCTAGGCGCCAGAGGATCTTGCCAAATCGGAGGCAATGTTTCTACTAATGCCGGAGGGAATAGGGTAATCCGCTTCGGCATGACCCGCGAGAATGTCTTAGGCCTTGAGGCAGTATTAGCAGATGGAACAGTCGTATCTTCAATGAACACCATGATAAAAAACAATGCGGGTTATGATCTAAAACAATTGTTCATCGGAAGCGAAGGAACTTTAGGATTGGTAACTAGGGTTGTAGTTAGATTAAGGGAGGCACCTAAGGCGCTACACACTGGCTTCGCAGGTTTTGAGAGTTTTAGCCAGCTCACAAACTTCTTACGATTTATCGATCGTGAGCTTGGAGGAGCTCTTTGTGCTTTCGAAGTGATGTGGAAGGATTATTACGAGCTTGTGACGACTCATCCAGCCACCAATAATCGACCAGTTCCCTTGGATTATCCGAATTATGTGTTATTCGAAGCACTCGGCACCGCAGATAGTAAATATACCAGCATGTTCGAAGAAATCATGGAAGAAGCTATGAATGAGAACCTCGTCGCCGACGCGGCGATTGCGCAATCTGAAGCCGACAGAAAATCAATGTGGCGAATAAGAGACTCCGTAGACGAATGGTTTCGGTATGGCCCTGTTTTTATCTACGATGTAAGCCTTGGAATCCGATATATGGAAGATTACGTACAGGACGTAAAAAAACGCCTCGAGAAAAAATGGCCTGACCACCACTGCTTCACGGTGGGGCATATAGGTGATGGCAATATACATTTCGCGATTCATGTCGGGGGCGACAGCGAAGAGGAACACGCCGCAGTTAACAACTGTGTGTATGAGCCTCTGCAGCCCATTGGAGGTTCTATATCCGCCGAGCATGGAATCGGGACGGAAAAGAAAGCCTACTTAAACCTCAGTCGTTCAAAAAATGAAATAGAGCTGATGAAAAAACTAAAATCCGCGCTAGACCCCAAAGGCATTCTCAATCCAAGTAAAATCTTTGCGGCTTGAGTTGTGTCCTCTTATCCTCATGATAAACCCCTTGGGATTGTACTATCCACAGTAACTAACTCCTCCCTAAATACCCTAATTTCTCTTGCCCAGCAGGCCGAGCATTACGGACTTGACTCTGTGTATATTAATGAGGGAAGAGGAGACGCCATTGGGACCTGTGTTGCGGTAGCGCTAAGCACTTCTAAAATCAAAATAGGAACTAATATTGCTAATATCTACTTCAGGGCTCCTTATCTAGCTGCTCATTCCATCAACGTATTAGCCGAAGCGAGCGAAGGCAGGGCGAAGATCGGTTTTGGAATTAGTCACAGAGATATTCTACGCTCAATCGGAATAGAAATGGGAGATGCGCGCCCTAGGTTAGAGACATATATCAAAGACGTTAAAGCCTATCTGAGGTCAAGGCAAGAAAGAGAAAAGGGCCCTAGCAATCTAAAGACACCACTAACATCTATTTTTGCTGCAGCAAATACTGTTGAATCTGCCAAGATTGCAGGAAAAGTCGCTGATGGGATCATGCCTTATCTTTCACCTATCTCATCGCTTCCCCTGCTACTAGGCTCAGCGGTCTCAGAGGCCGCAAAAACTAGTCCCGGCAAAAGTTTTAAATGTGTCTTAAGCATACCGACTTTTTTTTGTGAAAATGAAGAAGATGCAATCTCTGCCGCAAAGTATAATTTAGCTTTTTTCGCTAATCTTCCAAACTATCGGCGTCAATGGAGAAGAGCAGGTTTTGCTGAAGATATTGATCGCATTAAAGAAAAGTATCAAATGGGAGCCAGCAGAAGAGAAATTGCTCGACTCATACCGATGGATTTAGTAGAAGAGGTATGCGTCTATGGAAAAAGTATCGATTGCAGGAAAAAACTAGAGGCCTTCAGGGCGCAAGGTGTAGACGAACCGGTTTTAGCCATAAGTCCCGTTTCTGAGGATCGTAACCAGGCCACCCTAAGAGGGATAGCGGGAATTAGTGCGCGTCAACCATAGCATTTAAAATCTATTTTTGAAGGAAATATTTGATGGCCCATCAAACACAAGGGAAATTAACAGAAATCTTCGATATAAAAAAAATCAACGAAAGGTTTCAAAAAAGAGACATCATTCTAGAAGTAGCAGAAAATCCGGCTTATCCACAATTTGTCACCTTTCAACTTTCCGGCGATCGATGTGGCCTAGTTGACTCCTTTAATATTGGGGACGAATTGAAAATATCGTTTAACTTAAGGGGTAATAAATGGTCTAGCCCCGATGGCACTACAAAATATTTTAACAGCCTGGATATTTGGAAAATAGAGATCCCCACCGAAGAATTAGGCTCTGGAGATAAGACGAGCTCAAATTTGGACTTTAGTGACGGTGAAGACCCACCGTTTTAAATTAAGACCTAGCCTCAAACCTATGCTACGTGCGCATTTGCATATTTGGCGGCATCATTTATTGCCTCTTTTCCCTTTTCTAGTATTGGAGCAAAAAGATGCCACACATGAACCACATCATCCCATACTTGCAATTCTGTAGTGACTGCCGCGCTCTCAAGTTTTTTTCGTAAACGAAGCGAATCATCAAGCAGCACTTCTGTTCCGCCCACTTGCACTAGTATCGGGCACAATCCATGGAAATTTGCGTAAAGTGGGGAGGCTAGAGGAGTAGTTGGCAAAGCTCCTCCTAAATACATTGAACCAAACTCAGAAAGAGCCTCTCTCTTAACGATTG
>CACDEI010000012.1 GCA_902551695.1 uncultured Pseudomonadota bacterium | reverse complement strand
AATGGGTAGAAAACTTGAAATCGTACCTGTGACTACCGATATCATGAAGTTGAGTCCAGTTGAATATACGGAGGCGACTCTTCGGAATAAAGGGTTGGCGAAGTTCGATGCGAAAGGGAATGTCGTGGTTGGTGATGGGAAGCCTTGGATAGGTGGAACGCCGTTTCCGGAACCCAGAAGTGGAGTTGAATTATTTGCTAACATTACCCTTACTTGGGGTAGGCATGATGTTTCTTTTTACCCGATAAAAAGCTACGAACAAGATAAGAATGGTCGAATAGGGTACAAATATGAGCTTGGCTGGATAGAATTTGCCCCCGTAGGGCGCGTCAAAGTTGAGCCGACCCCCTATTGGCCTGGACACGAGGATAAGTTACGTTATCAATCTGTATTTTTTACTGTACCTCAGGATTACAAAGGATCAGCATTTCTCAATTCTTGGCCGTACGATCAAACAAAATTTCCTGAGCTACTTGGCTATTTACCTCAGTTTAAAAGGGTCAGAAATTTCCCAACAAGTCAGAGATTTGAACCATTATTGCCGGGGTCTCATTTGTATTTTTCAGATGCTTGGGCTGCAGGAGATCCCTTTCTTACTTGGGGTAATTTCAAGATCATAGGTCGAGGACCTTTTCTAGCGGGCCTGACTGAAAATTGGGATTCGAGCGATGAAAATTGGGAAGGAAAAACTCACGGAGGAGCAAAAGGAAACACCTTTTGGGATACTAAAGTTGAACTTATACCAGAAGCAATCGTAGCTGAGGCTGAACCGATTGGTTATGCCAGAGCGCCTGTGAGTAAAAAAAGGGTGTGGTTTGATGCTAGAACGGGCCTACCCCTGATGATGCTCACGTTTGATAGGAAAGGGGAAATGTGGAAAACCTTTGATGGTGCTTACTCGGTTTACGATAATCAAGGTAAGCAAGTGATGGATGGAGCTTATCCGTACTGGTCGTGGACACATGTTCATGCTTTCGACATTCAAACAAGTCATATGTCCCGATTAAAGCAGGTTAAGAAGATCGCCGGAGGGCACAGGTGGTGGGTCAATAAAGGCACCGACATTTACAACAAATTTCTAACAAAATCTGCGCTTCGACGCATGGGAACTTAAATTATACGGATGAAGAAATAGTTTCTAATTCTGTCCAGCGTGCTATTGCTTCATCTAATTGACTGGTCAAGGCATTAAGCTCACCAAGAACCGGTTCTTGCTCCTTGTAAGGTTTTTCATAGAAACTCGGGTTCTCCATCTCAGTGTTTAGCCGAGCAATTTTAGATTCTAGTGCAGAAATTCGATCCGGAAGCATTTCCAATTCTCTATTTAATTTGTAGCTCAACTTTTTCTTTCGAGATTTTTCTTCGCCTTGCTGTGTCTTAATATCCTGGGTTTCGCTAATGATTGCCTCTTTGGTTGATAGTTTGCGTCCTTTTTTGAGCCAATCTGAATATCCCCCAGGATACCCTTCAATATTTCCACTGGATTCGAAGACCAGCGTGCTCGTTGCTACATTATCTAAAAATTCGCGGTCATGGCTTACGATTAGCAAGGTACCAGTATATTCTTGTAACTGCTTTTCTAATACTTCGAGTGTCTCTACATCGAGATCATTCGTTGGCTCGTCTAAGACCAAGAGATTTGCTGGCTTTGTAAGAAGCTTGGCGAGAATAACCCTATTCTGCTCTCCACCTGATAAAATTTTGATTGGAGTCATTGACCGACTAGGAGAGAATAGGAAGCCTTTAAGATAGCCAATTACATGCCTGGGTCTTCCGTTTATTTCAATATAGTCTTGTCCATCACCCACTATTTCAGCCACAGTTTTTTGAGGATCTAAATATTCCCGTCTCTGATCAAAGTAACCGATATTTAAATTATCAGCAAACTTGATGCTTCCATCGTTGGGCTGAAGTTGGCCAATTAGTAATTTGAGAAGAGTGCTTTTACCAACACCATTGTTGCCGATTAAGGCGACTCTATCTCCTTTCATGATTTTTACAGAAATATTCTTTATTAGTCTTTTTTTGCTATTGAAAGAGAAGCTTATTTTCCTAGCTTCGATAACCTTCTTACTTGATAAGGTCGCCTTTTGGATTACAATACGCGCACTATTGTCTGGTTTTATACGGCTTGCACGTTCATCTCTGAGTTTCTCAAGAGATCGCACTCTTCCCTCGTTTCGAGTTCTTCTAGCTTTTATACCTTTTCGAATCCACTCCTCTTCTTTATTTAGGTGTTTATCAAATAATGCGTTACTCTTCTCTTCTTCAGATAAGGCCTTTTGTTTTAGTATAATGTATTTTTTATAGTCCCCAGGCCAGCTCCTTAGGACCCCTCTATCTATATCGACGATTCGAGTTGCTAGCTGTTGTAGAAATTTTCGATCATGAGTGATAAAAATGACACTGCCTTTAAAAGATTTGACGCGGTTCTCCAACCACTCTACCGCTTCTAAATCAAGATGGTTGGTAGGTTCATCTAACAGGAGAACATCCGGGCAACTCACAAGTGCCTTGGCTAGTGAGACTCTTCTTTGCCACCCACCAGAGAGATCGCCTAGCTTAGCGGTCTCTGGTAAATTGAGGCTACTGATTATCTGAGAAGTCTGAACCTCTATATCCCATCCACCAAGTGCCTCTATACGACGTTGTAGTTTTTCTAATTCTACTAAATTATCCTTTTCTTTATTGTTTGCGCTCAGAATTTTATAGCGTTCGATCAAAGCCTCTTGTTTCGCCAAACCTGTCTTGACGAAACCTCGCACTGATAGGCTATTATCCGCTGGGAGCGCCTGGTCTAATTTCGCGAAATTAACAACCGTTTGGAATAGCAACTCTCCCTCGTCAGGTGCTATTTCTTGTAGTATCAGGCGGAATAATGTGGACTTCCCGGATCCATTTCTTCCTATCAGGCTTACTTTCTCTCCCTCGTCTAAAGAGAAGTTCGCTTCGCGGAAAATAACTTGATCGCCGAAAGATAGCGATACCTTATTGAGCGAAAATAAACTCAACGTTTTCTTGTCGCTACTCGGTGTTGCCTGATAGCAGCGAAACGTTGTTTATAGTTATAGGTGTAGTGGGGACGTCTTGCATTCCGTTAAAAGAGGTTGTGGGAATACCTGCGATACGGTCTATTACCTCTATTCCAGAAGTGATTTCGGCAAATACCGCATAGCCCCAACCGGCTGCGTCTTTACCCTTATGGTCTAAGAAATCATTATTGACGAGGTTAATGAAAAATTGAGAGGTTGCGCTATTAGGATCTGAGGTTCTTGCCATGGAGAGCGTTCCGCGTGAGTTTTTAAGGCCATTATCTGCCTCATTTTGAATCGGCGGCAAAGTTTCTTTTCTATTCATGGGGTGTTCAAATCCACCACCTTGTATCACAAATCCTGGAATGACTCTGTGAAATATCGTGTTGTTGAAGAAACCAGATTCAACATATTTAATAAAATTGGCCGAAGTAATAGGAGCCTTATCGAAATCCAATTCTATGGTGATATTTCCCTCACTTGTTTCAATTAAAACGAGATTCTCAGACGCTTGTCCATTGCCTGCCAGACATAATAAAATAGTGCTTACTGTTAAGTTTTTCAACATGTTGAGTCCTTAATTGCTGTTATGAAGTGTATTCGTTAAACATTGTTAAGATTGGTCTTCTCTAAGAAAAACAGGAGCGTGGAGGTCGGAGTTGGTAGAATCAAAAAAGTATCCTTGCTCGTTGAATTCGGTTAAATCTGCAGGATTTGTGATTCGATTTTTTATTGCGAACCTAGCCATCATACCTCGGGCTTTCTTTGCGTAAAAAGAAATAATCTTATACTTTCCATTTTTCTTATCTTTGAATATTGGGGTAACCAAATCAAGATTCAATTCTTGTGTTTTTATAACTTTGAAGTATTCCTCGGAAGCAAGATTTAGTAAATACGTAGCACCGCTGATTTTTGCATGTTTGTTCAGCATCAACGTAACCTGTTTGTCCCAAAAGTCGTAGAGGGAGTTTCCTTTCTCGGTCGTGATCCTTGTACCCATTTCTAATCTGTAGGCTTGCATTTTGTCTAGGGGCCTTAAAACGCCATATAAGCCAGAGAGAATCCGCAGATGGGTTTGGGCAAATTTGATATCCTCAGAACTGAACGAGGCAGCATCTAGGCCGGCATAGACGTCACCCATAAATGCGTAAATGGCTTGTTTGCCCTGCGACTTGTTATTCTCTATTGACCAATCTCGATAACGCTCTATATTGAGGGCGGCAATTTTCTCGCTTACTTTCATTAATTGTCTGATTTCCTCCACGTCTTTTCCTCGCATAACACGTATTAATTCCTCTGCTTTGGTCAACATGGGAGGTTTTGTACTTTTTACGGTATGAGAAGCTGTATCGAAGTCTAATGTTTTAGCGGGGGAGAGGATAATTAGCATTTTTTGAACCTGGAAACTTTAAACACTCTCCTATTTTCGTTATTTGTGAAGATAAAGGGAAGTAATTTAAGGTGATAGTGTAATATTTTTTTTGTTAATCTATCCAGACTAAGATTGTAATATAATTATTCAAGCTTAATAACCGTTTTTCCGTTCTTACGCATGTTGGTATAGAAATGGACAAAGAAAGGGGATCTTAATGAACCTACAAACCGCCCAAAAGTTTTTAAAAGAAAATGACGTAAAATTCATACTAGCGCAGTTCGTCGATATTCACGGAGTGGCAAAAACGAAATCTGTTCCAATAGCGCATTTTAAGACTGTCTTGAAAGAGGGGGCTGGGTTTGCAGGTTTCGCCGCCTGGGGTTTGGGAATGGAACCTCACGATCCTGACTTCATGGCCGTAGGGGATTTAAGTAGTCTGTCGTTGGTGCCGTGGCAAAAAGGCTATGCTCGTATTGTTTGCGATGGAAACGTAGAGGGAAAACCTTACCCCTTAGACACTAGGGTGATTTTAAAAAATCAGATTGCGGCTGGAAAAAGTATGGGACTTACCTTTAATGTAGGCATAGAACCTGAATTTATGTTGTTAAAACGTTCAGAGTCTGGAGAAATTAGTGTCGCGGACCCTTCTGACCAGTTAGAAAAGCCCTGTTATGACTATAAAGGCCTTTCCAGAAGTAGGGTCTTTTTAGAGCAACTCATTGCCAGCTTACAAGAAGTAGATTTCGATGTGTACCAAATAGACCATGAAGATGCGAACGGACAGTTTGAGATAAACTATACCTATTCAGATGCTCTAAATGCTGCAGATAAATATGTTTTTTTTCGAATGGCCGCAGGTGAGATAGCGCAAGAGTTTGATCTAATCGCGAGTTTCATGCCCAAGCTTTTCAGAAATAAAACCGGTAACGGTATGCACATGCATGTGTCGGCACAGAAAGGGAATAAGAAAAATGCTTTTGAAGATAAGTCTGATCGGCAGGGGTTAGGTCTATCCAAATTGGGTTACTATTTCTTGGCGGGCGTCTTAAAGCATGCTAGAGCGTTAACTGCTTTTTCTGCTCCCTCTGTCAACTCATATAAACGTTTGGTAGTGGGCGAGAGCATGTCTGGAGCCACTTGGGCCCCAGCTTATGTCACCTATGGAGATAATAATAGGAGTGCAATGGTGAGGGTGCCTTTTGGTAGGTTGGAGTATCGATTGGCTGATTCCAGTTGTAATCCTTACCTAGCAATGGCTGCTATGCTTGCTGCTGGCATGGATGGGATTACAAAGGCATTGAATCCAGGGCCAGCTATGAATGTAAATTTGTATGAGATGTCTGAATCGCAGAAGAAAAAGAATAAAATAGAAGTATTACCTCAAAATCTAGGCGAAGCGCTCGATGAGCTGGAGAAAGATAGATTTTTCCGCAATGCGCTTGGGGGATCTATTGTAGATGAATTTTTAAAAATTAAACGAATGGAGTGGGTTGACTATTGTCGACATGTATCAGACTGGGAGAAGGATCGATACATTGAGTTTTATTGATTAATCGCTAAAGTTGGGCAGGAATAAGAAACATCGCTATTGAACAGACGCAAAAACAAATTGCAGCAACCATAAAAGTGTAACCCACTACATCTCCAAATCTAAGCCTAGTTACGGCTAGAATGGGAATAGCAAAAAATGGTTGGATGAGATTAGTGGTCGAATCTCCGTAGGAATATGCTAACAGTGTAGTTACCACAGAGACATCGAGCTTTTCTGCAGCTGGTAGAAGGAAAGGAGCCTCTATCATCCATTTGGAACCCGCGGAAGGGACGAACAGATTCATGAGACCCGAGTAAGCATAAACTACCCAAGGATAGGTAGCGGTAGTGGCGATTTCAGCGAAGAAGTTTCCCAACCAGTCTCCTAAGTCGGTTTTTTGAAGTAGGCCAAATATTCCAGCGTAGAAAGGGAATTGGACAATAATTCCCCAAGCGGAGTCGACCCCGTTTCTGCAGGCCGTTAAAAATGATGGCGCTCTACCGTGAAGCAAGAGGGCTAACACTAAAAAACTAATGTTGTAAGCATTTATTGTCCAGCTTGTTCCGAATCCATCAGTTACAATCGAATGCCCTAGTGGGTAAATGAGAAGAACCACCGCCAGCAGGATCCAGCCTCGAAATTGATCGATATATTCAGCCGGAGTCTTGGCCTTTTTTGTTTCTAATGGGAGCACTGGTATGATTTTTTCTATCTCTTCGGGTGACAGAGTCCGAATATTTTCTTTGGGATGTAGCAAGCAAGTGGCGACTAAACCGACGAGTCCAATTACTACTAAAAACGCCAAATTAAACGGATTAAATAGGGTTTCTGTTACTGGGTAGAGCCTATCTACTACCGCGGTCGCTCCTCCAGCCGCAACCAATAATGGGTTATCGGGAGTGGCTAGAATGAGAGGCGCGGATCCAGAGAGGCCTCCGTGCCAAACGGTGCCAAGTCCTATATAGGACGCACATATGAGAACCCGTACATCCACCTTCGGATTTTTCTGAAGGATGAAAGGCGTAAATAAAGCGCAAGAGACTAAACAAAGTGCCCAGTTAAGATAGCCCGTTATGAGCGAGAAAATTCCAGCTAGCAAAAGAGCTTGAGTTGGTTTTTCCGGATTCGGTAGGGAGGAAAGCCAACTAAAGAGCCTATGTACTGGGCGAGAAGATACGCACGCAGATGCGGCTACCATAGCAATTGTGAACTGCATGGCCAGTCCCAGCAGATTCCAAACTCCGTCGCCCCATGCGAGAACCGCTTCTTCAACGGTAGCTCCTGCTCCAAAAATACTAAGAAGAACTGCTACAGCAGTCAGAATCATGCAGATGACCCACGCATCTGGAACCCATCGCTCAGTGAAAAGGGATAGTTTTGCACCCATATTTCTAAAACTTGATAGCATTTGCGACTTTGATCCTTATTTAAAGTTAAGCTACATTTTCCTAGTGTTCTGATTCTTATTCAACCTGTTTAGGTGTTTAGTGTAATGGAAATATCAAAAAATGTTTTGTTCCGTGTGTTGGATGAAATGGGTGTTGCCAGGCTGGCGTTGGAGACGATAACTGGGAGAGTGGATGCTATGCCTATAGTATTTGCTCGTGTTAACGATCGAATTGTGTCGCCGATAGATGAGAAGCCAAAAAAGAAAGCAACCATTTCTCGTCTTTCAAACATAAATGCAAATCCTGACGTTATGGTATTACTAGATAATTACTCCTCGGATTGGAGTCTACTGTGGTGGATCCGTATGAATTGTTTCGCTCGAGTGGTGACTGAAAATGATGAAATCTGGGAAAGTGGGGTCAAGTCTTTGCTCCAAAAATATCCACAGTACCAGGATGTTGGCCTTTTCAAAGGCGCAGTTCCCACTATGATTGAATTTAAGTGGCACAAAGTTCGGGCTTGGGCTTACTCTGGAGAAAAAGGAATCGACCAATGGTTGGTGCGGGACAAAAATTGCTAACTCGCAGAATTTCTGATTACCTGCTCTTTCAGACTTGCTATCTCCTCGAACACGTCGCTAATGTTATTAGCTCTTTCTTGAGGGACAAGGAAGATAAAACCATGATAGCCCTCAGAGGCTAAAGTGTCTAAAAGCCTGTGATCGTATGGTGCGCCGAAAAGTAGAACGGTCATCTCTCTATAGTCTCTGCCGATTTCTCTGCAACTCTGTTTCAGATCTGAGATCGGATCGTTTTCTCCTTCGTAACGATCGTATATAGGCATCCATCCGTCGGCGTAATCCGCTACTCTACTCGCAACCTTTTTATGGTTCGAGCCAATATAAATTGGAGGACCGCCTCTAGTATAAGGTTTCGGAAATTGCTGGATGGTACCCTTCAGCCGAGAAAATTCTCCGTTGAATGCGACGGTTTCTTCTTTCCACAGAGAACGAATGAATAGCGCGTTTTCCCTAACTATACTCCATCTTTTCTTAAAATCAGCCCCATGATTTTCCATTGCTTCTCTAATCCATCCTCCCGCTATACCGAAGATTACTCGGCCTTTAGATAAATGATCCAAGCTAGCTATCGATTTGGCGGTGATAATAGGATCTCTTTCGGTTAGTAAACATACGCCTGTGCCTAGGAGCAACTTTTGTGTTACCGCCGCGCAAGCGCTGAGTGCGGTGATTGAATCGTACATCCGGGCGAAGGGTTGAACTATGTCATCAGAGTGATACTTGTTTTTACTATGTACAATTGGCACATGGCTATTCTCAGCAAAAAAAAGAGAATCAAGCCCAAATTTTTCAGCCATAATGGCTATGTCCGTGGGAGGAATCATCAGGTCTGTCGGCATAACGCAGGCGCCAAAAGATAGAGATTTTTTATCCTTCATATGCTTGGAAAAATGTTAACTTACTTATATTAATAAGGCTTAGAGTAGCATATGGTTATCGATTATGAATTGATAAATTGAGAAATATACGAAAAAAACGATGTTTAGTTAGCTAGGACTACTTTTGGGGAGAGGTATGTCAATACATTTTAAGTTATTGGTCGCGACGTTTGTTTGGGGCCTAACCCCTACTTTAGGAAAAATTTTGTCAACCCTAGAAGCGCCTTTTATTATCACGTTTGGACGTTTCTTCTTTGCCTGTGTGTGGCTTTTTGCGATTCTGCTGCTAAGACGGAAGGGGCAATTAGTGGGAAGGGAATTTCTCGGCACTTTTTTATTATTGGGTTTAACTGGAATATTTTTGCATAACGTTTTGATGTATGAGGGTCTAGAGTATATCAGCGCGAGTATGGCCTCTTTGATTTTTGCTTTTATTGTGGTTCAAGTAGCTATCATCGATTCTATTATTAATAAAAAAATCCCGCATAAAAAAAGTATTGTAGGTATGTTTTTCAGCGTAATTGGTATTCTTATTGTTGTAACTGATGGGCAAATAGTCACTTTGCCTAGGGAAGAGTTGGGCTGGGGCGCTGTTTTGATTTTTGGTTCGGCTTTTTCTTGGGCCGTTTACACCGTCGTAAGCAGGAAAGCTTTGAAAACATACAGTCCGCTTACCGTTACTACTTACGCATCGGGGGTGGGCCTAATGTTGGTGGCACCTTTCCCCCTTGCCTCTATAGAGGAAAGCATTCACATTTTCACTGATGCTCAATCACTACTGTTTTTAATCTTTTTGGGGGTTGTAAGTTCTGCTATCACTTTCATTTGGCACCAACAAGCCCTCGAAAAAATCGGAGCTTTATCAACTTCCATTTATCTTAATTTAGTGCCAATTTTTGGTATTCTTAGTGCCGCGATCATTCTAGGAGAGAATCTTAACGAGTTCATCGTAGTGGGAGGAATACTCGTTCTTTTGGGGATAATTTTGGTCAACACTGCATCTAGCGTTGATAGGTAGTGGAGAAATTTTCCCTGGCACTTACAGTTAAGACGCACAGGAGAGCTAGGGTTAAACATATTAGAGTATTCCAACCTTTGTTTTCAAAGACCAATATTGCCAAAAGCGATCCGGTGAAAGCACCTAAATAATACCAGATCATGTATAGAGAGTTTGCTTCCCCTAACCCGGTTTTGACAATACCGTTTAGTCTTGCGGCGGCATTTATATGAACTATGAAAAAACCAACACAGACACAGCTCAATCCTATTATTGCTAGGTAAAGCTCTCTCCCTAAAAGTATTAAAAGGCCAACTGCTAATATAATGGCGCCTAAAAACAAAGTCTTTTGGTATCCAGCTTTTGTTGTCACCTTGCTAGTAAATGGGCCAGTAAACAGTCCAACAATATAAACCATATAGAGCAAACTAATTAAATCAGCTGAAAGGTTGAATGGATAAGAATCTAGTCTGAAAGGAATCGTATTGAAAACCGCTGAGAAAATTCCTTGTCCTAAAAATGCACAAAAATAGGAAGGCCATATATTTTTATTTCTAATTACTGTTGAATAAGAAGTTTGTTTTAGAACCTTTGTGAAATTTTGTGGTAAAGGGGACAGTTTGGGAATAAAAAAACATGATAAAAAAACAAGAAATGCAGACAAAATAAAAGAAAACTTCCAATGATAAAAAATAGTCGTTAGTCCCCCGAGTAATCGCCCACTCATACCACCAAGAATTGTCGCGGTGACATACCAAGCAATTCCTCGTGAAATATTGGTCCTTGAGACTGATCGGGATAAAGAGGAGGCGACCGCAGAAGTTAAAAAAGGTATGAAAAAACCCTGACAGAGCCTCAAACTATTTAAGACACTAATATTAGATGTGTTAGCGCAAGCGAGGTGTAATACGATCAAAAGAATGGCGGCCGTAAGACATGCGCCAGTCAAGTTTTTCCTTTCATCTAGAATGCCAGAGGGGATGCATCCTAAGGTAATGCCGGCTAATACTAAGGAGACAGTTAAAGAGGACTGAAAGGAAGAGACGCCTAAATCTCGTTCTATTATTGGCAACAACGGTTGGGTGATATAGATGCTCGTGAACGCGCAGAATGCTACTATAAAAGATGATAATATAATTTTATCATCTTTGCTGATGCTCATATTTTTAATAGTCGAAACAGGAAAAGTATTGTTTTCTGGCAACAGCTGTTATCCATCTTATTAATTCAGAGAACACATTTTGCTCTTTTGTAATCTCGACATTGTCCGACCATTTTTCAGATAACGGCAAGGCCTTTGCGCGAGAGAATAGAGCCGCGCAGCCACTATATTCGCCGTTTTGGAATTGGATGATATTGTCGAAAATTTGTGAGTATCTTTTTACGAGTTGATCGTTAGCACACCAAGTGTACCGATTATCCCTACTAATTAATTCTATATCACTCATTCCGTCCCAGATCATAGAGGTAGAATCCGAAGAGCAGGCACTGGCTAACGAAATGAAGGAAGTGAGGCTGCCGCTACCCAATCTAAAGATGAGTTCTCTGGTATCTCTCCATATATTTTCAATGATTTGACGAGAGGGTTGTTCATTAAAAGTCTCCGAATATGCTGAATCAGATCGCATGAGGAGGTTCCAACAAAGATATATTGCTGTCATTGTTCCGCCAGTTACCAAAGTCGGGGCTTCAGAACTGGGAGCTTTATCCGCTTTATGCTTTTCTGGAAAGAGCATCCGAAGTGAGACGAACTCCTTATGTCTTAAAGTGAAGGGTAACGTGGATCTGGGATTTAACTTCATGGAATGAGCCCACTTTTCGCTGGCTAGGGCGATACTTTTTTCCATCAAGGCGATAGAGGATAGTATGGAACCAAGTTTTAGATTGGAAGATTCCTCGCCAATCCCGTTCTTGTCCTGAATAAAGGCTGTTTTCAGATCTTCAGCCTTTAGTAATCTTTCTTCAGAGTTAATATTTAGCTTAACTGTTAAGCCTAACTGTTCAGGATCTTCATAGATAACGTCACACAAATAAGGCCAGAAGTCCTCTATGTAGGAAATGCTTTTTATTTCTGCGGTAGGTTTTTCTGACTCGCTTAAATTTTGGTTTGAGGGTCTTTTGTGATGCATATCACTTTGGCTCTTGGAAGTAAATTCCTCTATAGAAGATAGCATATTTGGTGGATTCCGATAGTTGAGATAGACAGAACTAGGCTATTTTCTCAAAAGCATTAGCTAGCCTCAAGATAGTTTTATCGTCGTGATTTTTTCCGATAAGCATCATTCCAACGGGCATGCCATCAGATAGACCACAAGGTATAGTAATTGCTGGATGTCCGGTTACATCAAATGGACAAGTATTATTAATCATTTCAAGAGCCCGCATAATGTATTCTTCTCTGGAGCAGTTTGGATTTGGAATTTTAGTTGCGACTATAGGCATAGTAGGCATCAATAAAGCATCGTAATTTTGTAACTGGTCATTATAAGCCTTGGTCATTATTCTTGATAAATTCTGTGCTATGGAGTAGAACCTACCTTGATAATGATCTGTCATATACTGACCGGTTAACATTACCAGTTTGGTAGTTTCTGACAGATCGTTTGGTCTTGTCAGTCTGCCTTTAGAAAAAGCATCTAGCAATCCAGTATTATATTTTCCTTTCCAATTTGTACCCATGCCATTGCCCTTGATCATGAGGGAGGTCGCACCTTCGATAGCGATCGCATTCCAGATATGAATCCCATCTCGATGCATAGGAATGGAGATGTTCTCAATCTGGACACCTAATTTCGAGAATTTACTGCTCGCTTGTAGGACCGTCTCATCTACACCTTCCTCTGATAGTCCTTCCCAGCCGAATCCTTCTTTTACGACTCCTATTTTCATTCCTTCACAGGGTTCGTTTAGGGTTGAAAGGTATGATGTTTTTTTGGTTTGAGGTTGTTGTCGAGGATCAGATCCATCCGGTCCCGATATAACTTCTAACAATAACGCGCAATCAGCAACATTTTTGGTAATGGGGCCAAGATGATCCAAGGTGATCTCTATGGGAAAGGCTCCGGTGTATGGTACTAGGCCAAAGGTGGGTTTATGTCCTACCACGCCACACCAGCTAGCGGGCATACGGATAGAACCGCCTTGGTCTCCTCCTAGGGCCATGTCCACTTCACCGGCGGAAACAAGAGCTGCACTCCCGCTTGAGGAACCCCCACTGGATCGAGAGTGATCGTGCGGGTTTTTTACCGGTCCTGTATCATTAGTATGGCTACCCCCAGAAAAACATAAATTTTCACAGACCGATTTTCCAACAATAGTGGCTCCAGCATCCAAGACTCGATTAATGACCGATGCGTCGACATCGGGAATATATCCCTCGAGTACAGAAGAGCCATTCATCATGGGGACGCCAGCAACACAGATGTTGTCCTTTACGACAATAGTCTTATCCTTTAATTTGCCATTTTTTTTCTCTCGTATCTCGCATTTCTGATACCAGGCATTCAAACTGTTTTCTTGATCCGAGGGTCGATAGTAATTAGGTTTTCGACCAATTTGGTCCTGATCAGTCTGCAATTCACTGAGTCTATCGTAAGATCCTAGAGTGCCAGCCATAAGGTCACGAAAAGATTGAATATCGTTATCATCGAAGTCTAGGCCAAAATTTTGAGCAATTCGTTCGACTTCAGATAGTGAAGGCCTGTGAATTTTCATGCTATTTTACTCCCCTTAAGTATGAGAACAATGTACACCTCTTTGGATGAGCGGTATAGTTAATTTTAGTTGTATTGCAAACCCAAAAAACGCGAAAACGAGGATATATGGAGGGAAAAGAAACAGTACTTATCTGGGATATCGCTATTCGGTCATTCCATTTTTTGCTGGTATTGCTTATGGCATTTTCCGTTTGGACAGGCATTCAAGGTGGGATTTATTTGGAGTATCATTTCCTATCAGGGTACTGCATCTTGTGTTTGGTCATATTCAGGGTTCTTTGGGGGGTTTGGGGGAGCACTACCGCTCTGTTTAAGTCTTTTGTTAAAACACCTAGAACTGTGGCTAAGTTTTTGCTCGAGATAGTCCGAGGAACTGCTCCACCATCTGCTGGTCATAATCCTGCTGGCGGTTATATGGTGATAACCTTACTCATCACTATTTTCTGCCAAACTATTACTGGCTTATTTTCTGACGACCAAATATTTAACGCGGGTCCGCTACGAAGTTTCATTCAAGCGGATACGGCGGGAATGCTTACCAATTGGCATCATATAACCTTCGACATTCTACTAGTGCTGTCTTTCATTCACGTTTTTGCGATTTTCTGGCATGAGTGGGTTTTGGGTGAAAGATTGATTATCTCTATGATCAACGGGAAAAAAGAGAAAGGTACAGGAAGTGAGCGAATTATTTTTGCTTCCCATAGTCGGTTGCTGATTGCCTTAACCATCTCGGTTGTTATAGTCTGGACTCTGGTTAACTATTAATTAAAGGAGCTAATTATGGTTAAAAAATGGATTTTATTTTTTTCTTTTTTCGGGCCCTTTCAGTTTTATCAATTGGCAATGGCAGTTTCCCCAGAAGACATTGTGAAGTATCGACAAGGTATTTTATTTGGTATGGGTTGGAATGTTGGTGCCATGGGCTCAATGGTCAAAGGTGATGTTCCCTTCGACAGAGATAAATTCATTTTTTTCGCGGAACGTACGGCAGCCTTAACACCAATGGTCTTAGAAGGGTTTCAGCCAGAAACAAAAGATGTTGAGTCTTACACTAAGCAGAAGACTTGGGAAAATTTAAGAGACTTCGAAAAAAGGATGTCACAGCTGTTGGAAGAAACTGAGAAACTAGTCGACGTGGCTAAAACTGGGGGAGAATCCGAGGTGAAGAAACAGTTTGGTAAGACTGCCCAACAATGCAAAGGTTGTCACGATAACTACAAAAAGAAAAGCTAACTACTCTATTTTACGAGGGCAGGTTTTATATCCCAGAGTATAGGTTCTGACGATAAGGCGATTTCGTTATCGAAGAGCGCGCCGCAACCAGGACAACAAAAAGATCTATATTCGACAGAATCGTCTATAAATATTTCTGGTTGACCGATCAAAGGGTTCACTTCATTGAAAGTTCTTTTTTCTTGCACGCATTGTTCTTTGTAGTTCTTATCTGTACTGGCGATGTCCATTCCGCAATTAGAACAGGCGAAAAAAGAACCCTCAGAATCTGAGCAGATTTGCAAGGACTCAGAGATGTCCACAACTACAGTACCCTTGCGTGTGATTTTTCTGGTTCTATCTATCCTTTTGTCCCTTCGGGATTGTCTCAATGATTCTGTTTCAACGGTGTTAAGCTGTCCCGTTTCATCGAGAACAACCCCGTAAATATCGCATGCAGCTGATTGACTAACCGCAAAGTTATCCACATCCTCCAACACTTTTTTTGGATCTCTTTTGAGAGGATCTCCGAAACCGCCGCCGCCGCTCCAACGAACTGCATAAACATCATCTGGTTTTTGTTCGAAATTTTCTTGACGAAGTTGAAGCTCGACTTTTTTACCACTTAGCTGGCTAAAATCATCAGGCATATTGCTTTCAGTAAGATGCTTTTTTACATCACTATCGGTCATGAACTTGTAAGCATTAGTGGTGGAAGGGTATCCTCCCATCAAACCTGAGGAAGTTGGTATGGCATTGCCCGAGGAAAGCGTATCCTGGGTAATGAGCGCGGTATTGTTAGGTATGAAACAAGATTCGGCAGATAATCCTCCTCGAAATTTTCCTGCACCACCCGAGTCGGTTAGTTCCTTACGATATAAAAATAAGATGGGAAAGTTTTGTTCCGTATGCTCAACGTTTGGAAGCTGGCAAATTGGCGTTCTAGACTGTCCTCCAGTGTTAATCCCATCGGCCGAAGAAAAAGCACCTATGGCTCCTCCAATCGGGTCTATTAAAAGGTATCCATATTGCTCTCCCCACTGGTCGATTCCACGAAAAAGTGTCGCGGGCCATTGGCTTGTTCCGCCGATACACATAATGTCCTTTCTCAAGTTGGGGTTAGGATAGATCATTTTTGATAGCACGTTGTAGGCTGGATAGAGAGAGATCTCCATCGATTGTATAGGAGCTGTTGAAACAGAAGCGGGATAATTTGCACAATTAAGCGTCCCCGGAGTTGGATCGAAAGTAACGTGTCGAAGAGCACCACCAACCGCAAAATACTGATCCCAGCAGAGCAGCTCATTCAGCGCAACCATGATTGACCCTCTCCATCCAGAGTAAGTTGCATTCATTGCTCCCTCTTGAGGAGCCGATCCATCGTTATAAAAAGTGAGATGGCTTCCTTCCTTTCGTAGTCCAATAATAACTCGATGAGTTCTTCGGTCACCCGGTCTGCAGGCCTCTATATAAGTACGATCCACCCACTCACCGTCTGGCAGAGAATCCATTTTGGCTAGATAAGATTTCTCCGAGTCGTCAATTATCTTTCTCATGACGCCTTTTACAATACTCGGTCCATATCGGTCTAAAAGTTCTCTAATTCTATCTCTTGCCGTTGTATTTCCTGCAATTTGCGCCCGAAAATCTAATGCTACTAAATTGGGTTTTCTCGAAGATCTTAGGTAAACTGCTTCGATGTCTCGTCGAACCTCATAGTTTTCGATTATCTTCAAAGGAGGAAGCATTAATCCTTCGTCGAAAACGGATTCGGCGGACGGGCAAAAGCTTCCAGGAGTTATGCCGCCTATATCATATTGATGCAAACAATTTGCGATCCAGCAAAATAGCTTGCCCTCATAAAAAATAGGACACAGTAGCATCACATCCTGTTGATGGGCGGCTCCTACCCAAGGGTCGTTTGCGATAAACATATCGCCTTCGTTAATGCCGGGGTTTTCGCTCCTATATTCCATTGTCCATTTTATCTGGGTATCAGTAACTCCAGACATGTATTGCATATATGGGCCAAAGTAAACAAATTCAGCCTCCTCCGTTAGAATTGAAGGATTCAGATCTAAGGCATACATTGCCACTGGAGAACCCGAAAGCCGCTGGATGGTAGACCCATGCTCCTCATTAATCTGCCATAGGTTATGCCGTATTACTTCATGTGTTACAGGATCAACGTTTGCGTCAAACTCTTTATGGAGGGAAAGCTTCTTTGAAATTTTTAGATTTTCTGGAGGTATATAGGGATTTTCAATTCCATCGAAATTAATATCTTTTAACTCGCTGATCCTAGGCATCACGAAATCCTTTAATTTTCAATAATAAAGTTACCAACGTCATCCATTCGTATTAACTGGTCCGGATGGACCACGATAGAGGTCGTATCCGTCTCTACAACACAAGGCCCATCAAGTACGTTTCCAGTTCTTAATCTATATCCGTCGAATATAGGTGTTGGTACTTTTCTTTCTTGCTCAACCCAATAGATATTCCTAGTATCCCTTAAGACATCTTTAGCTAACGGTTTATTTGTAATCGGTTGTTTTATTAATTTGGGTTTTTGAGTGACAGCTGCTGCTCGAGATCTGAATGTTACTATTTCCAATTGTGAACCAGGTAGTGAGGATCCTTTTCCATACAGTTGCTCATATTTTTCAGTGAATTTGCTATGTAAGTTTTCCATCGACTCTTTGGTTAGATGACCTTCCTCTAGAGGAATCTCAACCTCGTTGATTTGACCCTTATGTCGCATATCAATAGAATTGCTAAAAATGCGGGAGGTAGTTGGCACAAAATCCTCTTCAAGTTGATTATTTCCTTTTTCTACCAGTTCCTCGATAGTCTTATTTAAATCGTCTTTGTCGAATGGTGAAGATGTGATTTTTACTTTCTCATTGACGTGACTAATGTCGGCAGAAGCTGCGCCAAAAGCACACCAAACCGCAGCAGTATCTCCAAAAGGGATATAGACTTTTTTTACACCAAGTTCTCTTGCAGTTACGCCCATATGGACAGGGCCTGCTCCTCCAAAAGCAAAGACAACAAAATTTCGAGGATCGAGTCCTTTTTGTACTGTTACCTTTCTAATGAGATCAGCCATTTGAAACTCAGCTATAGTAGTTACACCGCCGGCAAATTCATATTCATCCATTTTTAGCTGTTTGGCTAAACTTCGTATTGATTCAATCGATTTTTGACGGTTGAGTCGGATGCTTCCTCCTGCAAAATTATCTTCGCTGAGATAACCTAAAACAAGGTCGGCGTCTGTTAGGGTAGGTTCTTTTCCTCCTTTATCGTAGCATACTGGGCCTGGAGATGCTCCAGCGCTGTCAGGGCCAACGGAAAGCCTTTTCGTGATTTCGTCAACTTTTATCTTACTGCCTCCTCCCGTCCCTAAAGTTTGCACATCGACCTTGGGTAGGAAATACTCATATTGATGAACTAAGCTCTTATAGGAGACTGTCGGATTTAACCCGTGAATCACACCTACGTCGAATGAAGTACCACCGAGATCAGTGGTTATTATATTAGCAGTGTCGAGTTCAGTGCCTAGTCTTACAGAGCCGGTTACACCAGATACAGGACCAGAATCTAGTGTTAATAAGGGCGCATCATTTGCCTTAGCGACGGATATCGTGCCTCCGGCGCATTGTGATATTTGCAGCGGCTTTTTGTAACCCAATTCTTTTAACTTGTGGTTTAATCTATTTACGTAACCAACTGTAGTAGGCCCTATATAAGCGTTTAAAGCGACTGCAGTGGTGCGCTCATATTCCCCCCATTTGGGAACAAGTTCGGAAGAGCATGTGACAAAAGCATGCGGATTTGCAAGGGTTACCATCTCTTTGATTTTTTTTTCATGTGCTGGATTGAGAAATGACCATAAACAACATATTGCTATAGATTCACAACCAAGGCTAAATAACTCTTCTATACTATTATAGGTTTCGTCCTTATTCAGTTTTACAACGGTTTTTCCCAGGCAGTCGACTCTCTCAGACACTCCTCTTATGAGTTTCTTCGGTACAATAGGATCCGGCTTCGTGCTTTCAGGAATATGAACTATCAACTTGATATCTTGAGCTGATAGCCCTCTTGAGCCTCGCATAATGTGGATTACGTCATTGTGTCCTTTTGTAGTGATTAAGCCTACCTTGGCTCCCTTTCTTTGGATAATTGCATTGGTCCCTACGGTCGTTCCATGAATAAGTCCATCGATTGAACCTAAAAGAACTTCAAGCGATAAGTTGAGTTTTTTTGCTGCTCCTGATATTGCATTTACCACGCCTATGGAAAAATCCTCTGGGGTAGAGGACGATTTCGATATCGTTATTTTTCCTGAGCTGTTAATTAAGACGCAATCAGTGAAAGTTCCGCCAATGTCAAGACCGCATAAATATCCTGATGTAGTCGCCACTGTAATACTGTTCCCCTTTTTTCCTATATTTTATCAGAATTGCGCTACAGTATAACTTCTAAAAATTTAAAAGCTGTACAAGGGTGAAACTGGTCACTTCTAGTCAGTATTTCTAGTGTATTTTTTTGGAGGAACCCGATGCAGTATGAATTAATTAACGTAACCACAGATAGGCGAGGAATAGTCAGACTAGAGTTGGATAGGATAAGTAAAGGAAATGCCTATAATGATAAGCTTTTGGACGAACTCAACCTAGAATTTGACCGAATTTCCGAGGATTTAAGCCTTAGAGCGTTAGTTTTAGTGGGAGCAGGGAAAAACTTTCAATGTGGTGCTGACCTTCATTGGCTCGAAGAGGTCAGCCACAATGGGGAAATAGAAAATGAAAAAGCCTCTGTAAAAACGTATGAGGTAATTCAGAAGTTGAATCTACTTCAACTCCCCACAGTTGCCTTGGTTCAAGGCCTGTGTGCCGGTGGAGGAACAGGTCTTATTGCCGCCTGCGATATTGTTTTATCTGAGAAAACAGCATTCTTTTCCATCAGTGAAGTTAGGTGGGGATTGAATGCCTCTATAATTCTCCCGGTATTAAACGCAGCTATTGGAACTCGAAACGTTAGGCGTTATGGACTAACAGGTGAAAGATTCGATGCGTTTAAAGCCTTGTCACTAGGTTTAGTGCATGAGTTGGCCGAGCAAGGTGAGCTAGAATCTAGGGTGGAAGAAGTCATCCTGGAGCTTCTAAAATCTTCACCATCAGCAATCAGAGCGACGAAGGCAGGGATTGTGAAATCGGCTTGGGCACCGGATTCTAAAGTGCGTGATTATCTTGTTAAGGAGCACGCTTCTATTCGGCAGAGTGCTAGTGCTGTCGAGGGTTTTGCTAGTTTCTTCGAGGGAAGGAAGGCGCAATGGTGGAAAGGCTCTGGCTCGGATAACTAATGGCTGACCGAACGATTAGGTATTTCATTCATGCGTCACTAAAACCTTCAGAGTGGCTTTTAAAGTAAATCGAGTCTGTATAATTTTTAAGTTGTGACGTCTAAGTAGATTTTGCAGATTTCTTTTGTTGAAATAGTAGAGATGTTCAGATGGCTTAATTTCTTTCCATCTTTTTAAATCACTTGGCACTGTCCAATGGTTGAGGTTAGGCGTAATTAAATCAATTAGGCCGTCCGGGGCCAAAAGTGCTTTTAGCTGCGCTGTGAAAGTATGTAGATTTTCAACATGCTCTATAACATCATAGGCGGAAATAATATCGAATGATGCGTCTTCGAATGCAGTATTCTCTATTGTTGTTTGACTGACATTTGTCAGATTGAGCTTATTTTTAGCGTAGTCGAGTCCGTCAGGGTCTATGTCAATTCCGTGGCTTTCAAAACCCTCGTCTTGGCTAGCTTTTACCACGAAGCCTGCAGAGCATCCTACATCTAGCCATCTTCCAGTGTTTTTTATTTTTTTGCTTAAACGCTTTACGTAACGGACAGCCCTTTTTATTTTTTTATCTGCTTTTTTCTCATAAGAATGACTGTAGCCGCTCTGATAGGTCGACAGTACTACTTTGCTATTTGGTTTTGGGTTGATATGGACTAGACCGCAATCTTCACAGCGAACGAATTGTTCTTTCTTTAACGTAAAGAGTTTAATGAGGCGATGAGATCGGCAAAGTGGACAGTTGTCCAGTTTTTGGTCAGTTCTATCACTCATAAATGAAATACCCACCGTTAGATAATTGATTTTTTATCTATGCAATAGTATATCTAATATTTATTACTAACGGGAAATAACGAACATGTCCTTTAAGCCCAGTAGACTAATAACTCTCACAACAGACTTTGGACATATTGGACCGTTTATAGGGGTGATGAAAGGAGTAATTCTAGGACATTGTCCAAACGTTACTATTGTAGATCTGACCCACGAGTGCCTAGTTCATTGGCCAGTAGAAGCGGGCTTTTGGATTGCAAGGTCATACTCGTTCTTTCCGGAAGGTACGATTCATTTGGCGGTGGTTGATCCTGGAGTTGGAACGCAGAGAGGGCTTCTTATTATTCATTTTCGAGGGCATCTGTTCATAGGGCCAAACAACGGACTGTTTTCTGAAATTGCTGCTCACGATGATGCGTTAGTGAGGTTACTTTCTCCCTCTGTGATAAGTGCCTTTAAGCTAGATAACGACAGTAATACATTTCATGGAAGGGATATTCTATCTCCAATTGCTGCGGCTTTAGCCGCTGAAAGATTGCGTTTTGAAGATTGCGGCCCCATGTGTGAGGATTGGGTAGGCGACATTATAGAGATGCCAGAAATTCTCTCAAGAGTTGTGACAGGACAGGTGGTAACTATAGATAATTTTGGGAACCTAATCACTAATATCGCCAGAGACGATTTTAGTCACATTAAGGAACCCCAAGTCCTAGCGGGGGGTGAACACATAAGTCTGAAAAGGACCTATGGTAATGTTGAACCTGGCAAGTTTCTAGCCTTGATAAACTCGATTGAAATGTTAGAAATAGCTTGCTCAGAGAGAAATGCTACCGAAGCCCTTGGCATAGGGCGAGGATCGCCGATAAAAGTTATTGAAAAAAGCATGGGGTAAGGAATGCTATTTCTTCAAATCTCTTAGGTCGATGTAATCTCCAGATGGAAAAGTTTTAATTTGAGGAAGGTGTTGGACCAGATTTTTCGCTGTCTCAAAAGGTGAGGGTAGAGCATCCGTTTCATAGGCTTCATGGAGTCTGCGCAGTGAAGGAAAGCGCATTGAATCCTCCAAACGGAGTACTTGCTGCATTCGCGTATTTATTAAACCTGGTGCTACTGCGCTAATGTGTGAATCTGGAAATTCGTAGGCATAGAGTTTTGCGACCGTGTTTAAGCAGGCTTTTGATATGGAGTAGGCGCTCCAACCAAAATAGGCGTTTAAAGCAGCCCCAGACGATATCATGATGATCTGTTCTGGATGTTTATTTTTCCCAATTAACCAGTCTAGAATAAACTTATTGGACCAAACATTAAGATCCAATGTTTTTTGCAGACTATGGAGTTTGGTTTCACTGAGGGGTTTTATTTCTCCTAATTCGGCAGCGTTAAGAATTGCTAAATTTATGTTTTGTCCTTCAAGTCCTAAGGAAGCCAAGGCAGGTGCCACCCCTTCAGAAGAGCTTAAATCAACTTTTCTTTCAGATAGTCTAGGGTGTTTCGATTCAGAGAAACTGCGTGACAAGCCAAAAACGGTCGCGTTATTATCTAAATAGTATTCAGCGATAGCTAGGCCTAGACCACTCGTATGGCCAGTTATCAGAATGTTCATGTTTCTAACATTACCATGATTTTTATTAAATGAGTTTAAAAAATATAAAAATATCGGATCTGCAAACAAGAAAAGGTGTCAAGTGGAATAACTACAACGAAGCTATTATACCTGCTTGGGTAGCGGATATGGATTTTCCCGTTGCACCCGAAATTCAAGAAGTGCTTCTAGAGCGAGTGCAGTCTTCCGACCTTGGATACCCTATAGCATTCGAAAAAAGCAATCTCCCTGATTTGTTAACCGAACGTTTGCAAGAGCGTTTCTCTTGGGAAATAAACCCTTCTGAGGTGCTCTCACTTACTGACGTAGTGCAAGGTTTGTATCATGCAGTTAAGTTTTTTTCATCTAAAAAAGATGGTGTGATAATTCAGACGCCCATTTACCCTCCTTTTCTACAATGTGTACGTGAATTAGATCGGAACATAATTATTAACCCTTTGAGACAAGCCTCTAAAAAATACGAGATAGATTTTGAAAACTTGGAGCATTGTCTAAAAGGCAAGCCTAAGATTCTTATGCTTTGCAATCCGCATAATCCAACAGGCCGTGTTTATACTAGAGAAGAGTTAGAGAAAATAGCCTTATTTGCTTGTAGGCATGATCTAATTATTCTTTCAGATGAAATTCACTCTGATTTGGTACTTGATCCTGTTCCTCACATTCCCATAGCGTCAATAAGCAAGGAAGTCGAGGCTAGAACCATAACCTTTTTGTCGGCAAGTAAGTCTTTTAATATCGCTGGTTTATGTCTAGCTTTTGTTCATATTAGTGATAGAAGTCTTTTCAGAGTTTTTGATGAATCACCAAGACATTTGATCGGAAGTCACAATTCCTTAAGTCTAGCGGCGGTTGAGGCGGCGTGGACTAAAGGAGGTGGATGGCTCGATGCTACTTTAGCGATTTTGATGGAGAATAGAAGTTATTTGAAAAACATGGTCGATAAAAATTGGCCGCAAGTACGCTTTTATCCTGGTGAAGCAACGTACCTTGCTTGGATGGATATGCGTTCTATTGGTAGAGGGGAGAAAATGGCAGAATTTTTTCACGAACGATCGCGGGTCGTGTTGTCGGAGGGAGAGACTTTTGGTTCTGAAGGCAAGGGGTTTGTACGTTTAAATTTTGCCACTTCTCCAAGGATTTTGTCAGATATTCTTTATCGCATGGATCGAGCCATACAAGATTCTTGATCTTCGAACCGTTCGGATTATAGTCGGGTAATCCACTCCACTAATGCCTCCTGAAACTTTGGACCCAATACACGCTCCACCCTAGGATAATTTGTTATGAGCGCGAATGAAAAAACCTCACCGGATTGCCCAAAAACGTAGCCACCCGCAGAAGATACGTCATTTAAAGTCCCGGTTTTTATTCTTACTTTATTTTCAATTGTCGGATTCAAGAATCTTCTGCGGGTGGTTCCATCCTTTCCGGCTATTGAGAGCGAAGACGCAAATTCTGGCATCAGAGGGCTTCGCCAGGCTCTATTTAAAATCCCGTTTAATAAATTTGTTGATATGCGCGAAGATCGAGACAGCCCGGATCCATTGTCTATATGCATTCCCGTTAAATCCAACCCCTGTTGCGTTAAAAATTGCTTGATTGCTTTGACGCCTTTTTCCCTACTGCCCGGCGCACCCATGAGTTCGGCGCCAATCGAGTATACAAGTGAGCGGGCCATAAGGTTATTGCTCCATTTGTTGAGTTTTGTAACTATTTCAACTAAAGGCTTAGAATTCCATGTATAAAACAATTTACTTTCCAAAGTTTGTAGGGGAGTGGCTTTTAAGTGAACGCCAGTGATGTCTCCTCGGTTATCGGATAGTAACTTTTTAAATAGCCCATATAAGTAGGCATCCGAACTTAAAGCAGTTCGAGAAAGAGTATAGTTTCGGCAAGCTCTCGGTAGTTTGCCAGAAATCGTAATCGTTCCTAAGTCGTCGGATGATTCAAGCTGAATACGAGGATGGTTTCCTCGGCAAGGTTTACTGCTTATCTTTAATTTATTCACCAAATTTAAATTATCTAGATTAGGATAAATGTTAACTTGAGCCTTCGTCCCATCTGAGTTGGGGTTGATTATCAAATCAATCCATTTGAAATTGACCATCGTTGCACTTGGAGAAACGTTGTACAAACGGAGAGGGTCCCCATCTATTGGTGTTGAGCTAATGGGAGAGAAATGACTTGAATCGATTAAAAAATTTCCGTGGATGTGGTGGAGGCCTTTACGGGACAAAGCTTGAACTATATGCCACAAGTCTTCGATTACAAGAAAGGGGTCACCTAGACCCTTGAATATCAAATCCCCATTTAAAACCCCATTTTCTATGTTACCTAACGTTCGAATCTCAGTTTTCCACGAATAAGAAGGACC
The DNA here is from genome assembly GCA_902551695.1 of uncultured Pseudomonadota bacterium. GTDB lineage: Bacteria > Pseudomonadota > Gammaproteobacteria > TMED69. Next base: position 9,993 of record CACDEI010000012.1, on the reverse strand, counting down.
AAGCGTTTCTAATGCCACCCAAGTCGGAATAATTTTGACTAGGGAGGCAGGAATTCGGTTAGTTGTGGGATTGAGCGCGGCGATTTGTTCTTGGTTATCTATAGAATAAATAACTAAGCTAATGGCATCTTTAGGGATATTTGATTTATCAATTATTTCCGACAAGGATTTCGGTAAATCAGGCTTCTCCGCGAACAATAGGTTAGAAAATGCAGTTAGCGTGATTGCTAGGAAAATAGATAGATAGGGCATAAGGAAGGTCGTCTTTGGCGTCCATTACTTACTTTTATCTTCCCGATTCATGAAATGGTATTCGTCATTAGGCTGCATATCTACAGCGGATGCCATTCTGTTGGTCATGTTATAGAAGGACGCTACCGAAGCAATATCCCAAATTTCTTTTTCTGTGAATTTTGCATCTCTCAATATCTTTCGATCAGTATCATCTATATCGGAGGGGTCAGTGGTTAGTTTGCTCGCGAAATCAAGCATAGCTCTATGCCTTTTACTTAGGTCGGCGCTTTTGTAGTTCATAACTAGTAGTTCACCTAGTATAGGATCCTTGGAATACTCTCTAACTGAATTCCCATGGGCTGTTAGGCAGTAAAAGCAATGATTTTTTGACGACACTACAACAGCAATCATTTCTCTCTCTAATGGGGTAAGTCCCGTGTCTGCAAACATGATGGCATTATACAGTTGACTAAAGGCGTTAAATTGTTGCATTTCATGGGTGTATGTCTTCAAGACGTTAGGCACTAAACCCAATTTTTCTTGGCAGATGTTGAGGTACTTTTGAGTTTCTTCCGGTAACTGATCTGGTTGTGGGATATCAATATTTAATGCAATAATTTCTTTTTTCTTCATTATAAGTACCTAGGTTCAGAGCGACGTTTCAAAAAATATTAGTCTATAAGAGATCGATTGTATGGATTTTTAATTCCTTCTTGGTTCCTAAATGACGCCCTTTTCTGCCAATAAATGTAGAGCCTCTTCCTCCATCCCCAACACAGATTGATAGATTTCTTCGTTGTGGCAACCTAATTCAGAGCCTGCAAACTCAGTCTGTCCGGGAGACCGTGATAGGTGAGGGACGATGGCTGGTACCTGGATCTCTTTACCATTGATAGTAACATTTTGGAATAGGTTTCTCGCTTTAAATTGAGGATCTTCCATCATGTCACGCGCATCATAAATAGGACCGGCAGCAACACTATACTCATCTAGTTTTGCTAGAGCCTCTTGAGCCGACAAGCTTTTTGTCCAGTTCTCTATGGTATCGTCAAGTTCTTGCTGCACCGCTACACGACCAGCATTATCAGACATTCGCTGATCCAGACCAATTTCCGGTTTTCCCATCGCTTCAGCTAGCCTTTTGAACATAGAGTCGGTATTCGCCCCTATTACGATATACTTTCCATCTTGGCAGATATAGGTGTTAGTGGGGGCGATTCCGGTGATAGTAGAGCCGGAGGGCTGTCTGATTAGTCCAGAGCCGCTGTATTCTGGAATGACTGCTTCGAGTAGATTGAAAATCGCCTCAAATATAGCTACGTCAACAATTTGTCCTTTCCCGTCTTTTTCTCGTTGAATTAAAGCTAGGAGGACTCCCATAGCTGCATGAATTCCTGCCAGCGTATCGCCTATGCTTAGGTTCGGTCGGACCGGTTTTTCTCCTGGGAATCCGTTAACATAACGAAACCCACCAAAAGCTTCACAGACGGAGGCGAAGCCAGCTTTCTTAGCATAGGGCCCAGTTTGTCCGTATCCGGAGATCCGAGCGTAAATAAGTTTCGCATTAGTTTTCTCTAAGGAAGCCGGGTCAACACCCCATTTTTCCATTGTCCCAGGTTTGAAATTTTCTACTAAGACATCGCTTTGATCCGCTAATTGTCTGAAAATTTTCCTACCCTCTTCCTTTGAAAGATCAAGGGTTATACATTTTTTATTCCTAGCCAGACTAGCCCACCAATATGATGTTCCTTCGAAGACCTCTCTCCATCCTCGAATTGGATCTCCTTTATTAGGAGGCTCAACTTTTATTACTTCAGCTCCAAAATAGCCTAGTATTGTACCGGTGAAAGGACCCGCCAGAAGTTGACCAATCTCGAGGACACGTACGCCCTCCAAAGGTCGATTGGAGTGTTTTGAATTCATTATAGTTCAGTACTCTATTCTACCTGCGCAGGGTTCGACCAAGGTGTCCAGAGAAACACCTTGGTCAATTACCTTAGAACGGTAGTCCTCTCACAGAAGCGTGCATAAAAAGTAACATGGGAATAGATAAGACCGTGTTTGTACGAGAAGCTAAAAATGCCACCCTTTTTGCGGTCGCCTTTTCCTCATCGGTAGCTTCGACTAAGCCTAGTACTCTCTTTTGGTTAGGCCAAATTAAGCCCCAAACATTGAAGAGCATAATGGTTCCCAGCCAAGCTCCAATTCCTATAGACGTTAGAGCAATATTGTTTTCGCCTATACCAAGAGTAAATGCCCCATGAACGGAATAATACTCCGCCGCATGCAGGTAATAAGCTCCTGTTAACCAAGTCACCAAAGCTGCCCACCTGAACCAAAGTAAAGCTCTAGGTGCTACATATTTTCCAATGGCAGCAGGTCCGGGGCCATCGGCGTCGGCAGTAGCAGCCGCCATAGCTGGGACTTGCACGAAATTAAAGTAATAAAGCAATCCAATCCACATCACTCCGGCTACCAAATGTAGCCAGCGATCGAGCATCATAAGTGTCATATCCATAGTTTCTTCCTCAGATGATTAAGTTGAAAATCAAACGCCAGCTACCAGCCACTTAGCGACGTATACCAGTATCACACTCAAAACAACGCCTGAAATTATAGTTCCCAGAATACTGTCTAACGGATTCATGATTTGTTCCTCCACTGTTCGATTATCACATATAACTTTGTTACGTCGACAAGGACATATGATAACTCATTGTGATTCCGACGAAAATAATAGCACCAACGAAATTATTATTCTCGAACGCTTTCATACACTTAGCTGGCTCTTGAGATGTAATGAGTCGGTGTTGATAGATGAAACAGAGTGATGAAAGCCCTAAAGCTAAATAATAAGGGAACAAAAAGCCCTCTTTTTTTCCTATGATGATTAAAAAAATTAGAAATATTATTTGTAGGAGAGTTATGATCTTAGACTGTTCACGTCCAAATAGCAGGGCTAAGGATTTTATTCCGGCATCTAAATCATCGTGCTGATCCACCATGGCATAAAAAGTATCGTAGGACATAGTCCAAATGATAGTCGTGAGATAAAGAGACCAAGCGACAATCGGCACTTCTCCGGTGACTGCCGAAAAGGCCATGGGAATGCCCCAGCTAAACGCTAAACCAAGATGAAACTGGGGCAAGTACCATAATCTTTTAGCCAACGGATAAGTGGTGGCAAGCAACAGTCCAACGCTTGATAGAAGGATGGTAGTTTTATTAAGCGTGAGAACTAGAAGCGCCGAAAAAGTAATTAAAACCCCAAAGATAACCAAACCTTCTTTCCGAGTGACTAACCCTGTCGCCATGGGGCGACCTTTCGTTCTAGAGACAAATTGATCGAGGTTACGGTCTAGATAGTCGTTAATAAGGCAGCCAGCCGATCGCATCAATATTGTTCCTAGGATGAATATGGTAAGGATTTTAAGTTCTGGTGGTCCCTTGCCAGCAATCCATAGAGCCCACAATGTCGGCCAAAGCAATAAATAAATACCTATCGGCCGGTTTAGTCGGAGTAGAAAAACGTAAGCTTTAATTTTATTTTGTGATGACGCCATGCTTAATCCGTCTCATTAGATTTTTGGCTAAGTGATTTCAAATGCGACATCATCATCCATCTGTTAATGAGGAGCTCTTTCGTAGGCTCGGGTAGACCGCGCAATTGACTGGCTGCATCATTTACTTCGGGTATTAAATGAGAATCTCTAGTCAAATTAGCGATTTTAAACTGTATTATCCCTGATTGCCGTTTTCCAAGAAATTCCCCGGGCCCACGTAGTTTAAGATCTAGTTCCGCGATTTTAAAACCATCATTTGTGCTTCTGATGATTTCAAGCCTTTCCTTTGCTATCTCAGAAAGTGGGTTTTGGTATAGTAAAATACAGTTTGCTTCTTTATCACCTCTACCTACTCGGCCTCTTAGTTGATGTAGTTGAGATAATCCTAGATGCTCAGCATTTTCTATGACAATCAAAGTGGCATCTGGAACGTCTACCCCGACCTCAATAACAGTAGTCGCAACTAAGAGGTTTATTCGGGAATTGACAAATGATTCCATCACATCATATTTTTCCTGTTCCGATAGCTTGCCATGAATCAATCCAACGTTCATTTCGGGAAGTACCTCTGAAAGCTTGTCTGCAATAGATTTTGCAGCCTCTTTTTCCAGCTTTTTTGATTTCTCGATAAGCGGGCACACCCAGTATATTTGACTACCACCTCTAAAAACATCGCCGATTCTCCTTACTATCTTGTCTCTTCGAGTATCTGCTATTACATGCGTAGCCACTCTTTTTCTTCCTTTTGGTAAATGCCTAAGTGTTGAAATATCCAATTGTGAGTAAGCTGTCATTGCCAATGTCCTTGGAATTGGAGTGGCTGTCATTAGTAATTGGTGAGCATGCAAGTTTCCACTTCGGCTCTTATTTAGTAAAGCTTCACGCTGTTCCACGCCGAATCGATGTTGTTCATCAATGATAATGAGACCGAGTCTCTTAAATTTTGCCTGTTTCTGAAATAAGGCATGCGTACCTACAAGAATGAGAGGTCGATCTGAATTAATTTTTTTGTAGATAGCTTTTTTTTCTGTGCTGTTGAGCTTTCCAGTGAGTAAAAGAGTGTCTATTTTGAGAGGGTTGAACCAAGTCGATAATGTTTTATGATGCTGCTCAGCGAGTAGCTCAGTGGGTGCCATTAGCGCGGCTTTATATCCATTCCCAATAACGCTTGCACAAATTGAGCCGGCTACGACAGTCTTTCCTGAACCGACATCTCCCTGCAATAATCTATTCATAGGAGTGACATGATCCAAATCGTGTTCTATTTCAGAAACAACTTTCAGCTGATCAGTAGTCAAACTAAATTTTAATTGACCGAGAAAATCTTCCTTTAATTTGGTGTTTGGAATTCGGTAAGCGTGCCAACATGAGTTATTTTTTCGTTCCTGATTTAAATAAATCTTTTGCGTGAGAAGTTCTTCAAAAGCTAGCCTACGAAGATGAGGGAGTATGAATTGATCAATATCGGAGGTAGCTTTGCGTGGCGGTGAATGGATAACCCGTAAGGAATCTACAATGTTTGTTAACTTAAAACTTTCTCGTATTGACGTCGGTAACAACTCAATAGACTCTAGCTTAGAATTGGCTAATAAGTTTAATGCGGCGCTAATCAAACCACTTATCTTTCTTTGGTGAATTCCTTCAGTCAGTGGATAGACAGGTGTTAGAGTTTCTACTTTAGGAAAGGCCGAAAAAGCAGTTCCTATCTTGTACTCCGGGTGTATAAATTCGAAATTATTCTTCCGTTTTCTTGGCGTTCCGAAGCATTGTAATTTGTATCCAAGCTTTAAAGCTTCAAATTGTTGCTTGGAAAAATGAAAAAAACGCAACTGTGCGGTTCCGCTTGTATCGCTTAGTCGGCACGTAAGGCTTCTTCTGCCACCAAAGGAGATATTCTTCGATTCAATTAAACCCTCGATAAGAGCTTCCCTACCTTCTTGAAGTTGGCCTATTCTTGTGGTTTGGGTTCTGTTCTGGTACCTGACTGGTAGGTGAAATAATAAGTCGCCTATGGAATATATGCCTAACTGCTGGAGCTTTCTTTCGGTTGTCGGTCCCACGCCAGTCAGCCCTAGGACTGAACTATCTAAATTAAAGTTGGGCTTATACGGCATAAAATGCCAGCTTACTTACTTCCGCGATAAGGCGAGTATCGCGTCAACTTCTAAGGGCACTGACTTAGGTAAGGATTTAACCTCCACTACCGACCGAGCAGGGTAAGGTTCTGAAAAAAAATCTTTCATTATGGTATTAATCATATCGAAGTCTTTTAAATCAAGGAGGAAGATAGTTAGTTTCAGACAATTATCTAGAGAGCTTCCTGATGATTCGGCTACATTTGCTAGATTTTGAAAAGTTCGACGTACTTGAGCGGCTCTATCTCCTTCCACCTTTGCATTATTTTGAGGGTCGAAAGGGATTTGCCCCGATATAAAAACCAACTCTCCGCTTACTATGGCTTGAGAATATGTCCCTATCGCGCTTGGTGCATTATTTGTGTTTATCGCTATTTTTGACATTATTACTTGCTGCTATGTTGACTTGTTTTTTTTGGGTTGGTTTCTACTAACTTTGGAAACAGTTTTTATTTGTCTTAATACCCTCAGGATATCGGCTAGATGTTTTCTGTCCTTTACTCCCAAGGTCAATTTCATTTCAGAGTATTCCTCTCCTCGTTCACTCAATTCGACCCCTTCTATACTAGCTAATCGATCAGCGCAGCTAGCTGCTACGGTCGCAAGCACTCCCTTCTTATCCAAAACATCAAGAGTTATTTCGCAGCTAAATTCTCTATCTATGGAGGAAGCCCAGCGCACATCTATCCATTTGTCGGGCGCGTTACGAAATTCAACCGTATTGTGACACGAAAGGCGGTGGATCACGATTCCTCGGCCAGAGGTGATAGTGCCCATTATTTGGTCGCCTGGTATGGGGTAACAGCATTTAGGGATTGAGACCACCATTCCCTCTGTTCCATGAATAATTAATGGGCTGGTGAGTTTGTTTTTAACAAATTCACCAGGTTCCTGCGCTTTAGCAAGTTCTGATTTGACAACCTCCGCTGCTAAGATTGGTGGGCGATTGCCTAGTCCTATATCTGCAAGAAGATCATCAAAAGAGGGTAGTTTTAAGTTTTGAACAATATTCATTTGCTGCTCTTCGTTTAGAGAAAGTAGAGAGCGTGATGACTTAATTAGTTCGTTATCTAGCAGTCTTCTGCCTAATTCTATAGCTTTGTCACGTTGTAAATTCTTGAGGTAATGACGTATATTGGCCCTTGCTTTTCCAGTGGTTACGAAGTTCAACCACATCGGGTTGGGTGTCGCTCCTGGTGCGGTAACTATTTCTACTTGATCGCCCGTTTCTAGCTGTGTTCTGAGGGGGGCAATTCTCTTATTGATCCTGCAGCCTACACATCTTTTTCCAACATCTGTGTGTATTGCATAGGCAACATCAACAGCCGATGCACCTTTAGGCATCTCTAATACATCCCCATTTGGTGTTAATACGTAAACTGCATCGGGAAAAAGGTCCACCTTCACATGTTCGAGAAACTCTATTGAATTCCCTGCCTGACGTTGAATGTCTAACATACCCCGCAACCACTCATGAGCTCTTTTCCTAGCCGTTTTCACAGCCTTTTCACCCGTTTTATACAGCCAATGAGCTGCGATCCCTGCTTCTGCCATTTGATCCATCTCATTTGTTCTTATTTGTATTTCTACAGGTACGCCGAAGGGACCAAATAGAACAGTATGGAGGGATTGGTATCCGTTCGCCTTGGGTATGGCAATGTAGTCTTTAAAGGTGCCCGGAACAGGTTTGTATAAGCCGTGAATTAGTCCGAGCGTTCGGTAACAGGTATCTACGGTATCGACAATAATTCTAAAAGCATAAACATCATGGACTTCGCTGAAATGTAGATTCTTCTCTTTCATTTTCTTGTAAATACTGTACAAATGTTTTTCACGGCCTACCACGTGGGAGACCAAGTTTTCTTGTCTCAAGCAACGCTTCAACCTATTTCCTATTTTTTTTATAACCTCTTTTCTATTACCTCTGATTTTTTGAATAACTCGTCCAAGCACTCCATGCCTTAGTGGATATAGAGTTTGAAAGCCTAATTCTTCGAGCTCCAATCTTATCGTGTTCATCCCTAGCCGTTGAGCGATGGGAGCATAGATCTCCAATGTTTCTTTAGCGATGAGTTTTTGTTTTTGTAATTCGAGATGTTTGATTGTTCGCATGTTATGTAAACGATCAGCTAACTTAACGAGAATCACTCTGATGTCATTAGCCATGGCCATCAGCATCTTCTGAAAATTACTGGCCTGTGCTTCTGCATGGGTTTCAAATTCTATTTGGGTTAATTTACTCAAGCCATCTACTATTTGCGCCACACCGCCCCCAAACTCTTTCTTTATGTGACTTTTTGCGATTTGAGTGTCTTCGATTACATCGTGAAGCATCGCTGCCATGAGAGTTTCATGATCCATCCTCATTTCTATCAAAATATGTGCTACTGCTAGTGGATGTTGGATATAGGGTTCTCCGCTTTTTCTAAACTGTCCTAGGTGGGCTTTTGCGCTAAATTCATAGGCTCTTTTTATGTTTCGGATCTCTTCTTGACCTAGATATGATTTGGCTTTTCTGCAGAGGCGCTCTATTCGAGGGACAGAGACGGATACTTCATTAGGTCTCGCGCTCATTTCTTCTATGTTTTAGATTAATAGGGTGGGATTGGGCAAGTTAGAAAACCCTTTTAACAAGTGATAACGATCGCATTTTCGTTATTTTTCCTCTGGAAGGAATTCAGCCGAGGGATTTTGCTGATCGGCTTGTCTCTCCGCGTATTCTACAGCAGCTTCATATTCTTCAGCCGCTCGTTGTTTCGCTTCAATCTCGTCCAGGATCTCTTGATTCATTAATCCTGCAGCAATTTCTCTAAGTGCAATAACCGTAGGTTTATCTTTTTCTGCGTCTACGAGCGGTTCTGCTCCTAATTCGAGTTGTCGGGCTCGCCGGCTTGCGACAAGAACAATGTCAAACCGATTTCCTATTAAGGGAAGGCAATCCTCTACTGTCAATCGTGCCATGGTTCGTTCCTTATTTAACTAATCATCTTAATGTAGCCTCTTATTCTAACAAACTCTAACTTAGGCTTCTATTAATTCTCTGATTTCCTCTTGGTGGGTGATCTTCTGTCTGGGAGTTCTCAACTTAGAGGCTGTTACGATAGCTTGTAGCTGAGCAAGTGTGTGTTCAAAGTTATCGTTAAAGACCAGATAATCATACTCTTCAAAGTGCTGGATTTCGCTTATCGCCTTTTCCATCCTACTATCAATCTGATGTTCTAAATCACCTCGCCCTACTAGTCTTTTTTTCAGAATTTTCATAGTAGGAGGAAGAATGAAGATCGAAATACAATCATTAATTGTCTCTCTTATTTTTCTAGCGCCTTGCCAGTCAATGTCTAAGGCAACGTCCTTGCCAGCCAACAATTGTTCGTTGACTGTTTTCCTTCTCGTACCGTACTTTGCGCCGAAAACATTAGCATGTTCTATGAATTCGTCATTTGCTACCATCTTGTCAAAATTTTTGGTGGAGACGAAAAAATAGTCGACTCCATCCCGCTCGCCTTTCCTAACGCGGCGTGTTGTGTGAGAAATTGAGCGATGTAGGTTTTTGTTCGACTTCACCAGTTCGTTTACAAGGCTAGTCTTCCCGGCCCCAGATGGCGCGGAAAAGACGAAAGCATGACCATTTTTACTCGAGATATTTTTATTACTCAATATTTTGGACCTGTTCTCTTAACTGTTCTAGAAGAACCTTCATTTCAATAGTAGCAGCAGATATATCCATATTGTTAGATTTTGCACCTAAAGTATTAGTCTCACGAGCTAACTCTTGGAGAATAAAGTCTAGTCTTCTTCCAATAGGCTCTTTCCTAAAGAGCACTTTTTTCATTTCCTTTAAATGAGATTCTATGCGATCGAGTTCTTCCGATATATCTAATTTTTGGATTAAAATTATTACTTCTTGTTCTGCACGTGTATGATCGATATCTTCCTTGAGTTGCTTTAGGCGAGAATGTAGGCGGTTCCTCGCTCCTTCTAAATTTTTAGGAGTTAGGTCAGCGATCAAAGAGAAGCTTTTTTCGAATGACTCTAGTTTTTGCTCTAGTGCTTTTTTTATG
>CACDEI010000011.1 GCA_902551695.1 uncultured Pseudomonadota bacterium | reverse complement strand
CTTACGTCGAATATAGGCAGGAATAAAAAAAGAATGATACTCCCAGAAGATGTTGCTGCCGCAGTTAACTTTGTGATCCAGTCTTCCCCCAACTGCTGTCCAACAGAAATCGTACTGCGCCCGCAGCACGCACCGTAAACTAATCTTAGATTAGAGACAATCGACATGTAAACCTGTATTGGTTTGGGGAGACACACTAGGACTTGAGAACAGGGGAAGAGGAAAAACCTAGTGTGTCAGCCCCAGGGCAAAACAGCGTTTTCTACTTTTCTGACACAACCGTTAGTACAGAACTTTTACTATCTTCCCATAACTGGTTATTCAGCAGTTTTTTTTGTTTCTAATAAAGCCGAAGCATCAAACGTGCCAAGATCTGATCGATGAAAATGGGGCCAGGAAAAACATTCATTGTTATTTTAGGTGCTAAAAAAAACTAAAATGCACCATAACTGGTCAAAAAAGATTCTACATCGCACCTTTCTTGACTGCAGATATTAACAAGAGTTTACCTCCTCAAGTCCTAAGTGAGTCTCGAGCAAATAAAATTGATCTGAATTAGTAATATTGCTCGTATTTAAGCACATGACCTATCAATGGATATTTGAGTACCCCATCCCGGTCTCGGCTTTACTATCTGGTCTGATAAGCGGGATCGTGGTCTTTCAATCGTTTGTGATTGCCCCCACCGTCTTTAACGTGCTTAGTGAAACTGAAGCTCGAGCCTTCCTTCGTTCCATTTTTCCCAAATTTTTTCTGTGCATTGGGTTGGTTAGCCTTACTTCTTTGTGTTTTTCCTTAATTACAAACCTAGGAGGTTGGATAACTGCGCTGGGTGCATTCTCTTTGGCCGCAGCGGCCACATCTTATTTATTAATACCGACCCTAAACCGTTTCCGGGACACTGCCGAAACTACAAAGTTTAGCATTCTGCATACCTTCACTGTGACTTTAACTTTAGCAATTCTTATCGTAAACAGTCTCCCATTCTTGTTACTCTAAAAAAACAGGAAAGATAATCGTTTGCATTGTGGGGACATGCACAGACCTAACTAAATAATTAGTCAAAGGGCAGCTTCAATTGGGGGTTTTTGATTTTTTTGAGCTTGCTTTTTGATTTTAAGGAACGAGTGGCATTTCTTCTACTGGCGTGTCGTTTAACAACTTGCTCAGCTATTTTCGAGTAGCCTTCACCTTTCTTTAGATTATAGACAGCCTCAGCCGCTGCTTTGCGGGCCGCCTTCTCGTCCACGATTGGGTCGGGGTAGTTCACAGGCCCTGCCGATGCTAACCAAGGCATATGAATTTGAGCATCTGAAACACTGTGCAATTCGGGCACCCAAGCTCGAACGAACTCTCCTGTTGGATCTTGATCAATACCTTGCTTTATTGGGTTATAGATTCGAATCGTATTAATCCCTGTTGTCCCAGATTGCATCTGGCACTGACTCCAATGGATGCCGGGCTCATAATCCAAAAACAATTTCGCCAAATGAAAGGCAGGCTCTCTCCAATGCAACCATAAATGGTAACTACTGAAACTCATAAGCATTGCTCGCATTCTGAAATTCAACCAACCAGTGGAGACCAATGCTCGCATACAAGCATCGATCATCGGATAACCAGTTTCACCATTCTTCCAAGCTCTAAAAAACGTCCGTTCCTTCTGATTAAACTGACGGTTTCTGAGGTTATCAAAGTGGGAATGTATGTTTGTTAATTCCAATTGAGGTTCATCCTCCAACTTTTGAATGAAATGGCAATGCCACCTCAATCTACTTGAGAAAGCCCTCAAAGAACGGGACCAACTCTTTGCTTCAATTTGGCTATCTCCAGAAATAAGATCCCTTCTCTCTTCAATTTTTTTAAACACCTCCCGCACCGACAGGCTACCAAATGCCAAATATGGGGATATTCGAGAACAATTTTCATATGCGGTTACCGGCGAAGACATTTTCCTGGAGTAGTGTTTTCCCCGTTCATCCAAGAAACTAGAGAGGTAGGACAGGCCCTCCTGTCGCCCACCTTTTTGTCTTTTTTGGCAGTTATCATCCTTCAAACCGATACCTTCAAAGTTTGGTAATACCTCGGTTTTTTCTTCTATTTTGACCATAGCCAAGGGTTTGTTAATCAATGGTGCTCTCATATTTAAGAGCCACTTTTCTGACCAGCCGTCTCTTCCCTTAAGTCTTCTAATCACTCCATTTTGCGAAGGTTCATGCCAAGGAATTTGCTTTTTTATTAGGTATTTCCTAACTGCTTTATCCCGTTCATAGGTCCATGCATTCCAAGTCTCCTGATGGCTCCATATTGCTTCTACTGGGTGTCGGGAAATTAGATGATTCAGAACCTCTATCGCGCCACCTATTTTTACAATCAGGGGCTGCCCTAATTTAGTTAAAGAACAATCTAGCTCGTCAACACATTCTGTTAAGAATCGATAATGTCTAGCTCCCATATCTCTCCCAGCCCAGAGATCAGGCTCTAAAATATATAAAGGAAGGACGGGGCCGTGCTCAACGGCTTTAGATAACACAGCATTATCATCGACCCGTAAATCTCTCTTAAACCAGACGATTTGCATGTATCACTGTTCCTAAACTTCAAGATTTATCTTGGTATCACTATTCACTGTACTGAGTACAGGCATCGAGTCATCTGTGACTTTAAAGTAATTGCTAGGAGATTTTTTTACACTGATATGTGCCGTTGACACTGGCTTGGCTAGGGGTCAAATTTGCCCCCTCAGTAGGCCTATATTGTACAGTGTATGTGTGGAATGCAAAATCCCAGATGGCTGTTCTTCTCCATCTCTGCGTAGAAAATTCAGACACCCAAACGCGATCGCGGTAAGTACCGGGATGAGGTTTCCAACTGCCTTGCCTAATGTAGAGACTGTCATCCTCTATTTTGACAATTTGGATTTTTTCAACAGCACCTGGTACGGGGCATTTCATGATAACCGTCTTACCGGAACCAGCCTCGCAGCCACTCAGGACAAGCAAAATAAAAAAGTGAAATGACTTCACAAAATGTTCTCCTTAACTTTCTCACTTCAACCTAAATTAGCACCGCCAAATCTCTAAGATGCATCGATCCCAGAAGGATTAAAATTTTAGGACCAAGCAGAGATACGTCGTTAAGTCGATGATGGGTCTCAACTTATCATTTTCAATTGATTTTTTAATCGAGATCCAATTTCATTTAACATTTATTTCTCCAAAAGACCATAGACTAAGCGTGGAGAAATGGTTATATATTGGGGATGCTAGGTTTCAGCAACCCTCTACCAATCATCCAAGCTCCCATGGCAGGAGGAATAACTACAGCCAGTTTAGTAGGAGCAGTATCAGAAGCTGGCGGTATAGGGAGTTTTGGATTTGCCTACAGTTCGGCCACTGAAACAAAAAAACAGTTGCAAAAAGTGCGTAAAATTACCAAAAATCCCATAAATGCTAACTTTTTCATTTTTCCAGAAATTAATAAATATGAAGATATAGAATTCCAAAAAGCGGTCAGGTCTTTACAAGATCTGCCTATCAACTTCGACAGAGAAAACACCCCTATTAAACCTCCTTATAACCCTTCGCTTGAAGCTCAATTAGAAACCATCTGGAGGGAGAAACCCGAAGTGCTTACCTTCCACTTCGGAGTTCCGGACGAGCAAATTATTACTCAAGCGAAATCCCTCGGCATCACTGTAGGCGTTACTGTCACGAACATAAGAAACGCCGAGCTCGCTTTTCGCGGGGGAATAGACTTCCTCATCGCTCAAGGTGCCGAGGCAGGCGGACACCTAGGTTACTTTCAAGATGCAGATTTTGAGACAAAAAAATGACCAGTCTGAAACTTCTGGGACTGCTTAAACAAAGGTTCAGCTTACCAATAATTTCTGCAGGTGGGATCATGGATGGCTATGATATTCGAAAATATCTTAAATCTGGCGCTGCAGGCGTTCAGATGGGAACCGCATTTCTATGCTGTCACGAAGCAGGAACAAGCACGACTTACAAAAAATATATTATAGAGAAAAAAAACGTCCTACTGAATTTACAAGAGGCTTCTCTGGCAGATGGGCCAGGTCCATACAAAACGAGTTTACCATCCGTATGAAGGATAAACATATTTTGCCTTTTCCCATTCAAAATACGTTAACCAGTAAATTAAGGACAATCGCGAATGCGAACAAAAACGGAGAGTATTTGAGCCTTTGGGCTGGCAAAGAATTTGCGCGAGCACGCGCGTTAAGCGTTTCGGATTTGTTAAACGAATTAAGTCTGGAAATGAAGCACGGAATCAACTAACAAGAATTTGCCTAAAGCACTAACAAATCGCTCTATAGGGCTTACTTCTTTGAATACCAATCCTTCCCGACTGTGTTTCAACTGGTTATCAAGAAGAGTCGCTAAAGAGATAATTAAAAAAGCAGGACAGGCTAAAAACCTCTGCATATATAGTTATTTTTTCTAGGCCGTATTGTTTACAAATCTTTTTTAGTAAAATTGAGAAGAATGGAGCAAAAATGATATCAACAATAAAGACAAATTGCCCCAGAGATTGCTACGATGGATGTGGAATACTCGTTGAAAAACGCAGCAACGGCAGACATCGGATTGTAGGAGATCCTGATCATCCGATAGCCAAGGGCAAACTTTGTTCTAAGTGCGCCCTAGCATACAATGGGGTTTGGCAAGACCCCACGAAGCGACTGTTGCACCCGATGAAGAGGGTAGGCTTGAAAGGCACTGGAAGCTTCTTGCCAATTTCTTGGGAAGAAGCCTTAGCTGAAATCGCGAAGAAAATGCAGAAAACGATCGCAGACTCCGACCCTCGCTCAATTCTGCATACTCACTACTCAGGAACCTTATCTTTGATGGGATACGCTTTTCCGAATAGATTTTTCAATCACCTAGGAGCTACAGAAGTAGAACCCGACACAATCTGCAATGCAGCAGGACATGTAGCTTGGGAGCTCTTGTTCGGGAACTCGATATTTGGATTCGATCCTAGAACCATAAAACAATCAAACTCAATCATTGTTTGGGGAGCAAACCCTTCTCACTCCGCGCCTCATATACAAGAGAATTGGCTAAGAACTTTTTCCGGCAAAGTTATAGTGGTCGATCCAGTGAAAACCTTGACGGCCAAGAGTGCTGATTTGCATTTACAACCTAATCCGGGAAGTGATGCGGCTCTGGCATTTTCCATTCTGAATTGCTTGTATTCCGCCGGCAAACTGGATAAACCATTTATTGAAAAATGTACCATCGGTTATGAAGAGATTGAGGAACAAATTCAAATCTCTACCCCAGAGTGGGGGGAAAAAATAACGGGAGTGCCTGCTGATATAATTCAAGAAACTGCCAGCATCTATGGTGACGGCCCATCTTTACTTTGGTGTGGACAAGGACTTCAACGTCAGAGACGAGGCGGCAATATAATGCGAGCTGTAGGACTCTTACCGGCATTGACCGGCAATATAGGTAAACCAGGGACTGGATTTTACTACCTGAACATTACTCCTGCAGTTGCTGGTTTGGACTTTGATTGGCTGAAAGGTGTCGAGGAAAATTCACAAAAAGGTCTCACCATAAGCCATATGGAATTGGCTAATGAGTTGGGTGATCCAGAAAAATTCAAGGTTTTTTTCTCTTGGAATACAAATCCACTAGCCTCAGCACCTGAGCAATCCATGTTACGTCAAAATTTGAAAAGAGAGGATCTATTTACAGTAGTCTGCGATCTCTTCATGACCGATACAGCTAAATTTGCAGATATCATCTTACCGGCTGCTAGTTTTCTTGAATTTGACGATATCACCTTTAGCTACTTCAACTACTATATAGGTGCTCAAAGTAAAGTATCAGAACCGATGGGACACTCTTTACCGAACGCTGAAATTTTCCGCCGACTGGCAAAAGAAATGGGAATAAAGAAAGCTAGTCTGTATGAATCAGACCAAAGCCTTATAGACAATATGCTACGGCAGATGAAATTAGACATTAACTTCAATGACCTAAAACAAAAAGGATTTATATACCTAGAGAATAAAACGATTATTCCTTATGAATCTCGAGAATTTCAAACAGCTAGCGGAAAAATAGAGATCGTGTCGCAGAAAGCCGAATCAATTGGACTACCGAGGACTCCTCTTCCAACGTTTGATCCTCCTATACAAAAGGATCACTGGAGACTCTTAACACCGGCTTCGTTTTGGAGAATGAACGATTCCTACTCTAACGAGACCTCAATAGTAAAAAAGACTGGCTCCGCTAAGGTGTACATGAACACATTGGATGCGGCAAGCTTGAGCATTTCGGAGGGAGACATAGTGGAGCTTTACAATGACGTAGGCTCGTTGGAGTTAGAGGTAGCCTTAGATGACACAATTCTCCCTCGAACCATAGTATCTTATAAAGGGAGGTGGCCAAGCTTGGAGTCTACACTGCAGAATGTGAATTTTCTTCACCAAGCACGGCCTGCCGACATGGGAGATAGCTCAAGCGTCCACTCAACCTTAGTGCAAATCAGAACTAACTGTATTAAACCAAATTCACCACGCACTAGACCTTAATATCCACTGCCCCTTTTGGCGAAGATTTTTGTGGTTTCGCATCCCCGCCATCACCAACCTTTGGCGCCAATTCTGCCTTCTGATTCTCCACGTTCGCCTTCTTCACTGGCGCAGCATGAAACCCTCCTCCTACTGCATCAACTGCCATATTCTCGCTCCTTTAGTATTATAATTAGCATTACAGATAGAAAGTTACATCTCTATCTTTTCTTGATTATCCAACTCATCAAATATTAAATCAAATAATCCTGCGTCTGATCTAATTAAGTTAAGATTTTAAACCGGCCACCACAACTATTAAGTGAATCAAGAGGCAACCTCTTACTTAAAATTCAGGAGAAGCTATGAATATTAAAGCTTCGAAAATGAAATTTTTTCTTTAGTAGTCCAACCTAATTCCGGAAATCTCTTTACCCCTTCAGAGAGGAACGCGCCCTCTTCATCAGGTGTATGACAATAACGGTTTATAATAATCCACTTACCATCAATTGATTCGAGGTGGTCATGATAAGAACCTCGGATTGACCATCTTGAGACACTTCCATCCTCTCGAATCTGCTGATGAACCGCCTGAACTCTAGCTGTAGAAAACGCATTGCTGCCCTGTACTTCCACGGAGGCCCCGCCAATAAGATGATTTGTCCAAAAGCACAGATCAAGGAATGCTTTAAAATAGCTTGCCGATTCTGCCCCTTTACATTTAAATTCTTCCCCTCCAACGATATAGTGTAATTCAGCTTCTTCTGAAAAAATCATGTCCAATAGTCCATAACGCTTTTCATCAATTGCTCTCGCGTATAAATTGTAGATATCATTTATCTCTTGGCTAGACTGCTGTTCACTCATTTAGGACGCCTCAATTTAATTCAAAGGTTGGATAGGGAAATTCAAATTCCCAAACGGTTTAAAAAATAATAAGATGAATCAACCGCGAAGGCAAAAATAGCCACATTAGCAGGGCTATTACAAAAAAACACTGCCTAGCTTTACCATACTCCATTTACTTGAATATTTTCGAAATCTTTAGAGTCACGGGAACTTGATAAAGGCGATTAAACTCTTAAAAATTGGCATCATGTAAGATATTTGAAAAATCACAACAGTTTGGATTTAATAATGACTGATTTGGATGGACTTATTTCAGGCCCTCAAAAAGAGCTCTTAAGAAAACGCTCCGATATCATAGGGATCGGATTAATACTTCACGCTTGGGGAACCATTTTTATCTGCACTTGGGTGGCCGCTCTTTTTCCGAATATCTTCACTTTGCTACTCGCAGGCATGTTGATAGGATCTCGGCAGCTTGGATTATTGATTCTGATGCATGACGCAGCGCATGGAATTCTATTTAAGTCCTCAAAACTCAATCACTTTTTTGGTCAGTGGCTTTGTGGAATGCCCATGTTTGCTGACTTAACAACCTATAGACCCTACCATTTGAAACATCACAGGCACGTTTTGACTCAAAAAGACCCTGATTTAGTCCTAACGGGCCATTACCCTATCCCGAGGGCAAGCCTCAAGAGGAAACTAATGCGAGACATATCTGGCAAATCAGGTATCGCTCAACGAACTTATCAATTAAAAGATTCTATTACACGGACATTCGGCACAAAAATAGATTGCATGGATCATTTCTGGAAAAAAATGGGGCGCTCTCTGCTTTGCAATATGATGATTTTCTTTCTCATGCTCCTATTGGGTCCTTGGTGGTTATTTTTTGTCTGTTGGTTAATTCCTCTCCTAACCTGGTATCAACTCGTTCTGAGAGTCAGAAATATTGCTGAA
Organism: uncultured Pseudomonadota bacterium; assembly: GCA_902551695.1. Lineage (GTDB taxonomy): Bacteria > Pseudomonadota > Gammaproteobacteria > TMED69. The sequence goes on along the minus strand of CACDEI010000011.1, from coordinate 27,332 downwards.
CACGCTGCAGTCGAAGGAGATAACTCTTTTCAAGTAGCTCGCTCGGTCAAAGCGAATATCTTGGAAAAAATATTTATAGCGCCCTATTGGGTCCATTATCATTTAGAACATCACCTTTTGATGTGGGTGCCCTGTTACAGGCTACCTCAATTGAATAAATTTCTCTGTGAGAATGGCTACAAGGAAAACTTAAAGAAAACTGTAGGTTATCTAAACGTTCTCAAAGAAGTTACCTGTGAGAGCTTGGCTAACGACCCAAGAAGCGGTAGCGGCGCTAAAGGCACTTTTGGACAAGGCTATAGTTAATATTAATCGCTCTAAACATTTCTTCTCGACCGAGGGAGTGTTTTGCGCTAATGTTTAATTAAACGTTTGCCATAAAAATCAGGAGGCGATAATGCAAGCAGGTTATTTGATAGTGAATCAAAATGTTCACAAAGGGATGTCTGATGCCGATTTTGTTAAGAAAGAGATGGCTCTCGCGGAATTAACCGAAGAGTGTGGATTCGATATTTGTTGGTCTGCAGAACACCATTTTGATGACTATTCTATTGTTCCTGACAATTTGCAAACTTTAACTTGGCTAGCTGCCCGTACGTCCCGTATAAAATTAGGTACAGGTGCCGTAATTTTACCGTGGAATGAGCCTATCCGTGTTGCTGAGAAGCTGTGTATGCTGGATGCCCTATGCGATGGGCGTTTGGTTTTTGGTATTGGTCGTGGTTTAGCACGACAAGAATATGAGGCGTTCGGAATAGATATGGAAGAGGCGCGACCTCGGTTTGACGAAGCTGCACCGATGATCATGCAAGCACTAGAGACAGGTTTTATAGAAGGTGACGGTCCTTTTTACCCACAGAAGCGCACAGAGATAAGGCCGAGACCGAGTCGCAGTTTTAAAGATCGCTTCTATGGTGTGGCTATGTCGCCAGATACGGTACCAGTGGTGGCGAATCTTGGTGCTAATATGATGACATTCTTACAATTTGATATAGAAAAACACATGCCCGGAATTGAGACCTATCGTTCCGAGTTTGTGAAGGCGCATAATCGGCCTGCTCCACCACCGGTTGTTATCGATGTAACTTACTGCAATAACGATGCTGGCAAAGCAGAAGAGATGGCCAGGAAGTACATTTCTTCCTATTATCTGAGTGTATTAGAACACTACGAGTTTTTAGAGGACTATCATCGCGATATGAAGGGCTATGAGGCTTATGCTGGAGCTGTAGATATACTGAAAGCCGCTGGTAAGGAACAGTCGCTGGAAGATTATGTCAACGTTCAAGCGTATGGTACACCTCAACAGATTCTGGATAAGCTTGAAAAACGTCGGGAAGTGGTGGGTGACTTTGAGTGGTCGGTAATGATGAGCTACGCCGGTATGCCTCACGACGAAGTAGAAAAGAGTATGCGCCTATTTGGAAAAGAAGTACTTCCAGAAGTTAAAAGCTGGGGCGTCGAAACCGCCGCCTAGGATAAACGAGTAGTTTGGTAACTGAAAAAGAACAAAGGCTATAACTAATGCGCATGGCAGTTCCCCTGGGCGGCATATCGTACCATCGAACTTAAGAGATAAATGAAAAAAACAACTGGGTTGTTCCACGATGAGCTTTGCCTTTGGCACAGTACTCAAGGCCTCTTTTCCTTGGTCTTGCCAGTGGGTTCTTGGGTTCAACCTCCACCGTCTGCCGGTCTTGCTGAATCGCCCGAGTCTAAACGACGGGCCATCTCATTAATAGAAGTATCAGGATTATCTCAAGGGATTTCTATTCAATCTGCACCCAGTGCAAATGAAGCAAATCTTATGACTGTACATCCCACTAAGTACCTTAAAAAGTTCCAAGAGCTTTCTTTAGATGGTGGAGGTGAAATTGGTACCTTTGCACCCTTTGGCCCTGGCAGCTATGAAATTGCCAAAAAGTCAGCAGGCCTAGCTATCGAGGCTGTCGATTCTGTCCTCAGCGGACGACTTAAAAACGCCTATTCGATGTCCAGACCACCAGGCCATCACTGCGGAAGAGAAACCCCGATGGGTTTTTGCCTTCTTGCAAATGTAGCTATAGCCATAGAAGTTGCGCGAAAAAAATATGGGCTAAAGAAGATTGCAGTAGTTGATTGGGACGTACACCATGGCAATGGTACTCAGGAAATTTTTTATAATCGTTCAGACGTGTTGACAATATCGCTGCATCAGGAAGGTTGTTTCCCTCCCGGCTATAGCGGTTTAGACGATTTAGGTGAAGGTGACGGAAAAGGATTTAATATCAATATCCCTCTAATGCCTGGAGGTGGACACCAAGCATACACTCATGCAATGAGAAAAATAGTCTTGCCAGCAATAAACCGCTATCAACCTGAACTCTTGGTGGTTGCATCGGGCTATGATGCAGGAGGATTTGATCCGCTAGGACGAATGCTCCTACACAGCGAGTCTTACCGTTCTATGACCGACATGATGAAGGCTGCTGCTAGCGAACACTGTGGTGGCAAACTAGTAGTAGTTCATGAGGGCGGATATTCAGAAGCTCATGTCCCTTTTTGCGTTCATGCAGTTATAGAAAGCCTATCAGAAAAACGAACTGAAGTTACCGATCCAAGTCTAGAGATGATGGAAAGTTGGCAACCAAACAATAGATTTAATGACCTGCAAAACAAATTAATTGAAGAAATCGCCACGAAACATCATCTATAAAAAGCGAAACAACATACGGATTACAATTGCAAAAAGAGAAACCAAACAATGACGACGCTTCAAGAGAATTACCCGTTCTATCTTGCGAACGAACCTAAGCAATCAGGCAGGACGATTGACCTAATAGATAAGTTCACGGGTGCTGCGGTAGCAAAAATAGAGATCGCAGATGCTCTCACCATAGACAACGCAATCGCAGCAGCAGTCCAATCTGCTCCCGCCCTTGCAGCGATGGCATCTTATGAAAGACAAAACGTCTTACAGCATTGTGTAAACAGATTCCAAGATAGATTTGAAGAAATTGCTGAAATTCTCTGTATTGAAGCCGGAAAGCCTATAAAAGACTCCAGAGGAGAGGTGACTCGGCTTATAGACACATTCAAAATCGCTGCTGAAGAGGCATTAAGATTAGATGGTTCCCTGCAGACCTTAGATATCTCACCAAGAAGTAAGGGATATCGTGGTATGTGGAAGAGAGTACCCATAGGTCCCTGTTCATTTATTTCCCCCTTTAACTTCCCATTGAATCTCGCGGCTCATAAAATCGCACCTGCAATAGCAGTGGGTTGTCCCTTTGTCATGAAACCCGCATCGCGAACCCCAGTAGGAGCACTTATCATTGGAGAAATTTTATCCGAAACAGATCTACCTAAGGGTGCTTTTTCAATACTACCTTGCTCAAGAGATGGTGCAGACCTATTTACCACGGATGAGCGATTGAAGCTACTTTCCTTCACCGGCTCACCTGACGTCGGATGGGGACTAAAGGCAAAGGCCGGTAAAAAGAAAGTGGTCCTTGAACTAGGGGGTAATGCTGCAGTGATATTAGATGCCGATACGGACATAGATGACGCTGTAGAAAGAATAATTTTTGGAGCATTTTATCAATCTGGCCAAAGCTGTATATCTGTTCAGCGCATTTACATTCATGAGTCGATCTACGAGGGGGTAAAGAAAAAACTCATTGAAACCACCATTTCATTGAAAACAGGAGACCCAAAAAGCGAAGATACTTTCGTAGGACCGATGATCGCCGAATCAGAGGCGATACGCCTAGATGAGTGGATTGGAGAAGCTGTTAAAAAAGGCGCAACTCTCCTTTGTGGTGGTACAAGGGAGGGCTCAATGCTCGAAGCCACACTGTTAGAGAATGTACCTGATGACACCAAAGTAGCCTGTGAAGAAGCTTTTGGCCCGATAGCGCTCATGGAAAAATTCTCCTCATTCGATCAAGCTATAGATAAAGTGAACGACTCAAAGTTTGGGCTGCAAGCAGGAATTTTCACCAAAGATATACATAAAGTCATGAAAGCTTGGGACACATTGGAGGTGGGTGGAATCTTAGTAGGAGACGTTCCCTCATATCGCGTCGACAACATGCCCTACGGCGGAGTGAAGGATTCCGGATTAGGCAGAGAGGGAATTATTTTCGCAATGGAAGATATGACGGAAATCCGTAATTTAGTTATTAGGACGCCTAGTTAAATCACAACAATTTTATGACTGATTTCTTTTAGATGAGTAATGGGTATAGATACTTTCCTTTGGTGAAAAATACGTTTTTAGACATTTTTTCGACATTTTTGAAGATTTAGAGGCGGTTTGAATATACGCTCTTCAAAAATTAAGCTGTTAATGCTCTAATACCGTAAGTCGTTTTGCAACATTAAATTTGAGCATATAAAACAGTCCTCGAACGACCGCTTAAGTACGATGTCATGGAATCTTGTAGAGGAGACAAAGATGGGCGCAAATAACGCTGCCGCAGAAGCAGTAAAATCAGAGAATTTAAACTTAGATGCCGCAATTATCGGAACCGGTGTAGCAGGACTATATCAGTTACATTTACTGCGAAAACAAGGTCTCAACGTGAAGGCCTTCGATACAGCTTCAGGGGTGGGGGGAACGTGGTATTGGAACCGCTATCCCGGAGCCAAATTCGATTCAGAAAGCTATATTTATCAATACCTGTTCGATGAAAAACTATACAAAGATTGGAGTTGGTCTGAACGCTTCCCCGGACAACCCGAAATCGAGCGTTGGATGAATTACGTGGCCGATAGACTCGATCTCCGAAAGGACATCCAGTTCAATACCACGATAAAATCAGCAGATTGGGATAACGAAGCTGAAAGATGGAGTTTAGTAACCGAGGACAATCAACAAATAAACTGCCAGTTCGTGGTATCTTGTGCGGGAATGCTGTCTGCACCCCTAGCGGAGCCCTTCCCAGGCATCAACGAATTTAAGGGGGAAGTTTTTCATACTTCAAGGTGGCCAAAAAACAAACTGGATTTTTCAGGCAAACGTGTAGGCGTAGTCGGCAATGGCGCCACAGGAATTCAAGTTATCCAAACGATAGCTCCGGATTGTGGCGAGCTTAAGGTCTTTATACGAAGTCCTCAATATGTAAACGCAATGAACAACCCTAAATATGGGGAAAAAGAGGTTGCTGAATACAAAGCCAGATTTGAATGGTTCCAAGAAAATTTGCCTAAAACATTTTCTGGATTTGAATTCGAATGGCAAGATGGAAGCTGGTCAGAAAACTCCCCTGAGGAACGAGAAGCGGTTCTGGAAAGGATTTGGGAGAACGGTTCCCTAGAGCTTTGGTTATCCTCTTTTAAGGAAATTTTCTTTGATGCAGAAATAAATGAGCAAGTATCGGAGTTTGTCCGAAATAAAATGAGAGAACGTCTCAAAGATGATCGATTGTGTGAATTACTAATACCTACTGATTATGGATTTGGCACACATCGAGTTCCACTAGAAAGTGGCTATTTAGAAACCTACCATCTTCCTCACGTTTCAGCTGTAAGTGTCAAAGAAAACCCGATTTCCCATGTTTCGCCGGAAGGGTTGATACTGCAAGATGGAACAGTCTTCGAGCTCGATGTAATTATTCTTGCAACGGGCTTTGATGCAGGATCCGGAGCTTTGACCCGAATTGACATCAAAGGGCGAGACGGCAGAGCCCTAAAAAACGAATGGCAAGAAGAAATACGCACCACGATGGGACTACAGATACATGGTTACCCGAACCTATTTACCACGGGAGCACCCCTCGCCCCTTCCGCTGCTCTATGTAACATGACAACCTGTCTTCAACAGCAGGCTGAGTGGATAAATGACTGCATTGCGCATGTAAGAAAGCAAAATAAAAAGGTCATAGAACCTACCGAGAAAGCACAAGATGACTGGGTCACCCATCATGATGAGACGGCCGAAGCAACTTTAGTGACGAAAACACATTCCTGGTACATGGGTTCTAATGTTGATGGGAAGCCGCGGAGATTACTTTCCTACATTGGTGGTGTAGGCGCCTACAGAGAGAAATGTATTGAAGTGGCCGAGTCTGGATATTCAGGCTTCACCATGACATAGACTAAGTCAACAGATCCAACTTCGAAGCTCAGCAGGTAAGAAAGCGCTTCAGATGAAGCCTACATCCAGCCTGCTTCGGTAATACCTTACGATTGCGATGGGCACCAACCTAGTAATAGGTATGCTTATTTTCATGAAACACGGAGATTAGTTAAATGTCACATACAAACAATTACGACGCTTTAGTTGTCGGAGCAGGATTCACAGGTCTGTATACAGTCTTCAAGTTAAGAGATTTGGGATTAAAAGTCTGTGGTGTTGAGGCTGGTAACGGGGTTGGGGGCACTTGGTATTGGAACCGCTATCCGGGAGCAAGAACCGATTCTCAGTCCTACGTATACCAATATTTTTTTTCAAAAGAAATTCTCAACGAATGGAATTGGAGTGAGCGCTTTCCTTCGCAACAAGAGACGGAGCGATATCTCAACTTTGTTGCCGATAAACTAGACCTGAAAAGCCACTACAAATTCGGACAACAAGTTACAGAAGCTCGCTATGACGAAGAAGACCAAACTTGGAATATCATCACTGCTGAAGGAATGAGTTTGTCTGCCAGTTTTTTAGTTATGGGAAGTGGAGGCCTGACCGTTCCTAAAAACCCCGAAGTTGATGGAATCAAGGATTTTCAAGGTAAAATGATTCATACAAGCCGCTGGCCACAAGAAGGGCTAATGACCGAGGACAAAAGAGTCGGGGTGATTGGGACAGGTGCGACGGGAATTCAAGTAATTCAAAGTATAGGAAAAAACGTCGAAAGCCTCACAGTCTTCCAACGCACAGCCAATTACACAATCCCAATGAGAAACCCAAAATACGACGACAAAAAAAGAACAGAATTAAGAAAAAAATATCCTGACATTAAAAAGCAACGAAATGAAACCTTCGCCGGATTTTCCTTTGACTTTCAAGAAGTCCCTTTTAAAGACCTCGAACCTCCGGCACGCAAGAAGATGATGGAAAAATACTGGGCTGATGGCTCACTGAGCTTTTGGATCGGTCAGTTTCCAGAGATTTTTTTCGAAGAAGAAGCTAACCGAGAAGTGTCTAACTTTGTGAAACAAAAGATTCGAGCCCGCATTAATGATCCAGAGTTAGCAAATAAACTAATCCCAAGTGATCACGGTTTTGGAACTCGCAGAGTCCCATTGGAAAATCAATATTATGAAATATTTAACCAGGAAAACGTGAACCTCGTAGATGTGAATGAGGAGCCACTGCAAAGCATAGAAAAAAATGGAATCCGAACCTCAAAAACATTCTACGAACTAGATTCTTTAATCTTTGCGACGGGTTTTGATGCTGGTACCGGCGCTTTAACCTCGATCGATCTCTATGGGAAAGACAGACGCCTTCTTAGAGATGAATGGAATGACAAAGGAATCAGTACCTTCATGGGCCTTCAGGTTCATGGTTATCCGAACATGTTTATGGTAATGGCTCCAATGTCTCCTGTAGCTGCTTTTTGTAATGTGCCTACTTGCGTTGAGCAAAGTGTCGACTGGATCTCTGACTGCATCAGGCATGTCAGGGAAAGAGGTGCGAAAAGTGTTGAACCATCATTGCAGGCCGAACAGGAATGGGTCAAACACCATGATGAGGTTGCGGATGAAACGTTAGTTTCAAAAGTAGACTCATGGTACACCAGCGCAAATGTCCCGGGGAAAATGCGAAGAGTAATCCCTTATTGTGGAGGCGCTAATGTTTATCGAGAACATTGCGATAAAGTAAGGAAAGGCGGTTTTGCCGAATGCCTCATCAGTTAGGTCCAACTGAAACTACCCAAAACTAATCATGCGATTTCATCACATGGCAATTTTCGTTAGTGATTTGGATGAGGCTATTCACCTGTGGCACGATGTAATGGGTTTTGAATTAATTCTCAGAAAGACCCTTCCGGATGGACCGAAAGCTAGCCCCAAAACATACATCTATCCGGAGCTCTTGGATGATATATTCAAAGTAAAGGGAGCTCTCTCTGAAATGGCAATCCTGAGATCGACAGAAGGCGCCTTAATTGAATTACAACATTGCAAAGTTCCGGCTATAAAGAAAACTGATCCGGAAACCCTTCGTTATGGCCATACAGGTTTTCATGAGCTTGGTTTATTAGTAGAGAACATTGACAGCTTTTTTGAGAAGATAAAAGAAGCAGGTTATCAGACGCAAACGGACTATATTTGGAAATGCGCCGACATTGGCAGGAGCTTTCTATTTTACGATAAAGATGGAAACATGATTCAAATTTGGCAAAACCCTTAACCAACCTAAAGAAAGTCAGCCAGAAGATTAAGCCTTATGCCCACAAAGAGCCATTCCCCTAGAAACCAGTCTTAAGAAAACCGGTCGCATTCGTTGCGAGCATAAGGCAGGCTAACGTATCAGTAGTATTTATCCCACACTGAATACTCAAAGTAATACTTTTTACCGTCCTCTCCAGTAACAAAGGGTGTAGTTGGATACCGAGGATCGACTCGACGAGAGACTTCAGTCAAAGCTGACAAGTCCTCTTCGTTCTTTTTACTGGTCGTGTCAGTCTCCTTGAAAGACCTGGGGTCTCGGGAGAACATGGTATCTTTTGAAGCTATCATTTCGGAAATTCCTCCAAAGTTAATGCAAATAAGTTAATGATCTTCTAAAAAGCTAGAAGATAATTACAAAATGCGTTCCTTTGGTCGCCGTACTTCCGTCCTCTCATGAGGCCTCTCTTAAACCAGAGAGGATGAACGTTGCGTTCCTTCCGTCGGCCTACTTCCGCCTCTAGCGAATAGAGGTGAACGATGGAGCAAGTTAGCATATGTTTTTTGGAAAAACAAACTCTTTAGCCTTGATTTAACTCAAAAAATCACCAGAATCGAGATATATACGGGAGGCTAAGCCGTTGATACCAAATACTTCAGTTATTCTTTATGTATATTCCTGAAGTTATCTTTACTGATTCAACATAACATCTAGTTTGTTTGCAAATTTCTGTCTATCAGTCTGACTTAAAACCGAAGGTCCTCCGGTTTTGACACCACTGGAGCGGAGCGTACTCATGAAATCCCTGATTGCCAACCGCTCTCCTATAGTCTCCGAACTGAAAACCTCGCCTCTCGGACTGAGAACCAAACATTGCTTCTCAAGAACGGCAGCCGCGAGTGGAACATCTGCTGTGACTATTAAATCTCCCGCAACTGCTCTTTTCACTATCTCTTCGTCGGCATTATCAAATCCAGACGGCACCTTCAAGAATTTAATCAGTTGAGAAGGTGGTGTCTTGAGATAACTGTTAGCCACCAGAAACATTTCTATTTTTTTGCGTTCGGCTGCCCGATACAGAATCTCTTTAACTACTAAGGGACAAGCATCTGCATCAACCCAGATCTTCATATCAAAATCCAAAGTAAGATTGGACCCTTATAAATTTGCATACGCTATTTTACCTGATGAAAGACACATGCTTCGAAAAGCGTGATCCAATTTTCTTCTTTAATTATAAAAACAAGAGTAATAGAATTCACTCACTAGTGCGACCAGAAATTTAAACTGACGAAATAAAAAAGCATTAATGCAAGTAACTTTTTATGATTAAAGAGCCTTTACATGTATGGGGTTGCGGAACTGCCAGGACTCTCCGAGTACATTGGGCCATGTTTGCCTTGAACCTCCCCTACATCTCTCACCCAATAGTAACTCGTAGCGCGGATATGGAGGATAAGAATTTTCTGGCGGTAAGCCCTGGAAAGAAGATACCTGCACTAAGCCACGGCGAACTAAATCTTACAGAGAGCGCCGCAATTATTGAATACCTTTTTCACCTTGCGGGAAAACATTCAAACACAATCGAAAATATGACTGAGATAAATCGCTGGTCGTATTTCACATTAATGGAAATAGACGCGACAGCACTGTATGTCTTAAGACGACACCAAGATTTATCAGCGATCTATGGTGAGGCTCCAAAGGCATGTGAGGCGGCTAGAAATTACTTTTACAGACAGATAAAGGTCTTAGACAAATTCCTCGGACACCAGAAACCTTTTGTAGTGGGTGACCAGCTATCTAAACTTGATATTATTTTGGGCTCCTGTTGTCTTTGGGCACAATCAATTAACCTTGAGCTACCATGTAATGTTGAGAGATGGTTTACTAACATACAACTTTTAAAAAGTTTTGAGAGTGGACTAAGAGCGAACGCAGAATAGCTTTTTATAGGCCAGAGAAATGTAAATTACCGTATTACAAGACTTTCAGGTGAGATAATTCGATTGCGCGAATAGTCTCATAGGTAATATATTATGGGGGCCATTACTATGACAAGGCGTTTGTGCACTAGTCAATACAAACCAAACTACTGGAAACATTTATCGTGCGTGACGAAGAAGACTTGATAGCAGCTTACAAAGCTAGGGACGAAAACCTTGCAATTCAACTAGACTCTTTCGTTCAAAAGTTACAACGAGCGCACAGTCAAGAAAAAAGAAATCTTCACGAAACCATCACTCTTTTGAGACAGCAGCTTGATGAAACAGCGAAAAACCAAAAAGAGTTAGAACAAGCAGCCATCGTAGCCAAAAATTTAGAAATCAAAAATCTAAGGGAAACTGTGGTGGAAGTTCGAGCGGCTCTTGAATCGGTTGAGTTTGAAAAAAAAGAAGCAATCCAAAAGATTAGAATTCAAACCCGAGACGAAATAGAACATTTAAAGAATTCGGTAAAAACTCTCCGTGCGGAACTAGAACGAACGACAGATAGGACGGATAACTTCCGAAACTGATGGATAATGAATAAAAAGATAGAAACCGTCGAGAGCGTTCAACAAAAACTCAAGCGCACTGAATTGCTGCTAGAAATAAACAGTCAAGTCGCTGGCCTGGAAGACTTAAGCGAAATTCTATGGAAAATAGTAGAATTCGCTAGTAGTGAACTTAATGCGGAAAGAGGAACCTTATTTCTAAGTGATAACGAGACGGGAGAACTTTACTCCCGAGTAGCCCAAGGTGAACTTTCCAGAGAAATAAGGGTATTAAATAACGTCGGTATTGCGGGAGCGGTTTTTCAAACCAAGCAAGGCGAAATTATCCATGATGCTTATCTTGACCCCCGGTTTAACTCCAAAATAGACAAAGAAACGGGGTACAAAACAAAAAACATCATTTGCTGTCCTGTTAATACAATGGCTGGTGAAACCATTGGAGTACTGGAGATTCTCAACAAGAAGAAGGGAAGATTTACCAAAGATAACTTAGTTTTTTTAGAAGCAGCTGCCAGCAGAGCTGCCAAATCTATTCAAAATGCACAGAATAAGGAGAATTTCGAGAAAAACAGAAAAAGAGAGCTAGAGTTCCTCGACCTAGTCTCAGAGATAGCATCGGAGATAAATTTAGATGCGTTACTAAAACGAGTCATGACCGAATCTGCTCGCATGCTAAATGCCGATCGAGCAACCCTTTTTTTAAACGACGAAAAAAATGAAGAGCTTTTTTCAAGAACGGTTTTGGGTGAAAACATCTCGGAGATTCGCTTCCCGAATAATATTGGGATAGCGGGGACCGTTTTTAGCACCGGCAGGACAATGAATATACCCCACGCCTATGCTGACCTTCGGTTCAACCCAGCATTTGATAAAGAGACAGGATATTTTACCCAATCAATTTTATGCACCCCTATTTCAAATAAAGAAGGCAAAATAATTGGCTGCTCTCAGGTCCTAAACAAGGTCGGAGGACCTTTCTCTGCTGAAGACGAGTCGAGGCTTAAAGCTTTCACTCAACAAATCGCGATTTCTTTAGAAAATGCTAAGCTCTTCGAAGATGTATCTAAGGCTCAAAAATATAATGAGAGCATGCTCTCCAGCATGTCAAACGGCGTAATAACCATTAACAATGAGGGGGTGATTGTAACCTGCAATTCGGCCAGCTTGAAAATTTTAAGGACCAAAAAGAATCAAATTGTTGGTCAAAAATCTAGCGCTTTTTTCTGCGATGCTAGGCATTGGGTTGAAGATCTCGTGAACTCAGTTCAAGAGAACAGAAAACCAGAAACCAGACTTGATAGCGAAATCTCCGTGGTCGACAGTACAACCCAAGAAAAGGTAACCATCTCTATAAATATAAACGTGGTTCCCCTGGTAAATGATGACCTAGAGGGTCGAACTGACCAAGTCAGTAATTTTTCCGGAGTATTAATTATGCTTGAGGACATATCTTCAGAAAAGCGGATAAAGTCGACGATGTCCAGATATATTGATCCGGGAATAGCCAATCAATTATTAGAAACTGGTTCCGAAATTTTGGGGGGTCAAGAAACAACTGCTACTTTATTGTTTTCCGACATAAGAAGTTTTACCAGCATTACCGAAAAGCTTGGTGCTCAAGGAACGGTAAAATTGCTAAACGAATATTTCGAAATTATGGTTGAATGTATCACGGAGCAAGGTGGGATACTCGATAAGTTCATAGGGGATGCAATCATGGCAGCATTCGGGCTACCGATAAGTCATGAAGATGATGAAGACAGAGGACTTCGCGCTGGAATCAACATGATAAAGCGACTCGGGGAATGGAACGCTCAGAGGCTAAAAGAGAGTAAAGCAGAAATAGATATGGGGCTGGGCCTCAACACGGACAAAGTAGTGGCAGGTAACATTGGTTCGGAAAAAAGGATGGACTACACCATGATCGGTGACGGCGTCAACTTAGCGGCACGCCTGGAGAGCGCGTGCAAACAATACAACGCCAAGATTCTTATAAGTGAGTACACTTTCAAGAAACTTCGAGGGACTTATAAAATCAGGCATATAGATGATGTCATTGTGAAAGGTAAAACTGAGCCAGTTGGTGTTTTCGAAGTTCTCGATTACCACGATCAACGATCATTTCCTGGCTTGATGGATGTTATAGGTCACTTTCAGGAAGGAAGGGAACACTATCGAGGAGGCAACTTTGAAAAAGCGATAAAGTCTTTCGAGACTTGCTTGAAGATAAACAAAAATGACCTTTTATCTCAAATGTACCTAGATAGATGTAATAAATTAAAAAATAATAAAAATACTCATTGGAAGGGCATCTGGGTAATGGACTCTAAATAACATCAACCCTAAACAGTTAAAATATTAGATTCATGGATCAACTAAAAAAAATCATGATTTCGTTTGCTGTAGTATTTTTATTAAATACAATTTCCCTAGCGGATGATAGGCATAGCGTATTAATAGATGTGCGAACAGAAGAGGAGTTTCAAAAAAACCATATTCCAGGGGCGATAAATGTGCCGCTGGATGTAATACATACCCAAATTGGAGAAATACTTAATAACACAAACGAGAACATCACACTCTATTGCCGAAGCGGGCGTCGTTCAGAACTAGCAAGAAATATATTAACTAAGCTGGGCTACAGCAATGTAACTAATGGCGGTAGTATGGCCAAAGTTGCTGAAAGGCATTCTCTGAGAGAAACTGATAATAACAATCACTGATAGCTTTACAGTAACACATTAAAAACAATCTTTTTTTCTATCTCCATGGATATGGGCGAGTGCCTAATCTATCCCTGAGAGTAGGCCCTTCGTAGGCGGTCCTGAACCTTTTACGTTGCTGAAGCTCTGCTAAAACCGGGCCCAATTCCTCTATTGAGCCTGGCATGTGAACTGTCGAAAACATAAACCCGTCACTCCCACCCTCGTCCACAATTTGCTCAAGTTGGTCGGCCACCTGCTCAACAGTGCCAACAACCTTTGGCACTATCGACTGAGCGTTGGCAACACACAAATCACGAACAGTCGGCTCATCCACATGTGGATACGCGCGTAAATGGGGTGTAAGACTGGCAGCATCGCTTGAACTCGCCATAGTGAGCTCGAAAATGGATTGGATTCCCGCAAAATCTTTTGGATCGAGTTCAGACAACTTGGTGTCAAAAGGAACTTGGGCAAAATTGTAACTGGCGTAGCCGGAGCACCACGCCAAACCAGCTTCCGGAGTCGCCAGCTCAACCAATTGCTCATACTTTTCCTGCGCAGCAGCTTCGGATGAACCAACTATGGGAAAGATTCCAGTCAAAATAGCCAAATCCGATTCCCGTCTTCCCTCATTTACTAGTCTGTCTTTGACATCCCGGTAATAGGATTGCATTGCCGGTAGATCTGGGCTAATGGTAAACACTCCCTCAGCATGACGAGCTGCAAACTGTCGCCCTCTAGGAGATTGACCGGCTTGGAATAAAACTGGTATCTCTTGCGGAGATCGAGGTAGCTGGGAAGGGCCTCTACATTGAAAGTATTTCCCATTATAGTTAACTTCTCTAACTTTTTTCGGATCTGCAAAAAGCGAGCGTTCCTTATCCCGCACCAAAGCATCGGAATCCCAGCTCTGCCATAGCGCGTAGCAGACTTCCATGAATTCCTCGGCCCTTTCGTAACGAGCGTCGTGCTCTCGAACTTCGGCCCCCAAATTATCTGCAAGGCCTCCTGGATTTAAACCCGTAACTATATTGAAGCCTACCCTACCTTTGGTCAGGTGGTCCATTGTTTGAGCCATCCTCGAAAAAGTCCAAGGATTCAATTCCTCCGTGTTAACTGTAGAAACAGCCCCTAGAGTTGGTGCCATAGTGGCTACCATTGATACAAACTGTGGCGCGAAGAATTCTATCGTCTGGCTTCCATAATGAAGAGACGTTGAAGGGCTATTTTCATTGCTATTGTAAATCGCACCTCCATCCCCAACAAAAAAAGCGTCGACTTTCATGGATTCTAATGTGCGCGCCACTCTAGCCCAGATTTCTGGCTCCAAGGGATTATAAATACCGCCCATCATTTCCTGAGGATGCCGCCAACCGTCTGGATAATGATGCACGAAAGGAGGAAAAGTAAATAAAGTAAAGTGTAGTTGCTTCTTTAGTTTTTTGGCCACCATTCGAATCCCCCTTTTATCAAAACTCACTAAGTCTTTCTGTAATTTACTACAGTACTTAGTGAACTTCCCCTTTAACCCTCAGTCTATTTGCGGATTAGACTAACTTCAATGTAATCTTGAATTATGAGAAATTCAAATTGGTTAAACCGGCATCAGGAAGAGACTCTCGAACCATCGAGAGAAATTTGTGATGCTCACCACCACCTTTGGGATTACCCTGACAGCAGATACCTTGCGGACGATTATATAAAAGATATAAGTTCTGGCCACAATATCACATCAACTGTGTACGTAGAGTGCGGCTCCAAGTATCGAGAGGAAGGACCAGACTTCTTACGCTCGGTTGGAGAGGTTGATTTCGTGATAGATTCGGTCACATCTTTTAATGGGAATAATTCGTCTAGCACTAGGATCTGTAGCGCAATCGTTGGATATGCAAATCTTACCGACAAAAATTCTACAAAAACTCTAGATGAACTGATAGATGCAAGCAATCTTTTGGTTGGAGTAAGACATGCCAGTGCTTGGGACAAAAACAAAAATATAAAAAATGCACACACCCACCCGGTTGAAATGCTTTTTAGGAACTCAGATTTTAAGAGAGGATTCGCTGAACTTGAGAAACGTAATCTTAGCTTTGACGCATGGCTATACCACCCCCAAATACCCGAGTTAACAGAATTGGCTAGAAACTTTCCCAATCAAGTAATCGTCTTAGACCATCTAGGCGGACCAATCGGGATTGGTCCTTATGCAGGCAAGCGTAAAGAAATCTTTCAGAGCTGGAAAAAAAATATCCGATGCTTAGCAGCCTACCCGAATGTCTTTGCCAAATTAGGAGGGCTCCTTATGAGTCTTTCTGGCTTTGGTCTTCATAAAAGAAACAAACCTCCCACCTCAACAGAGATTGCAACCCTCACTCGAGACTACTATCTTTTCATGATAGACACTTTCGGGCCTACCCGATGCATGTTTGAGAGCAATTTCCCTATGGACAAAGTTAGCTGCTCCTATAATGTATTATGGAATTCTTTCAAAAAAATAACCCACGCCTTTTCCGAAAATGACAAAGAATTGCTTTACAAAAAAACGGCACAGAAAGTCTATAAGATTCGGGATTAGCTTAGAATTATTCTAAGATAAGTCCGTCCATGTCCCCCTGCTCTCTCCAATTTTCAAGGATTTGAAAAAACTCGACAGGGCCACCGCCGTATGAATTCTGAATAAAACCATAGCCCTCATCTGCTTTACCTTCATTGTTATAGTATCCTGGAGTACATTCCCTGAAAAACTTTTCTCCTGACTTTGCCAGACGCTTTATCGTTGCACACCATTCATCTTCAGCCGCCTGCGAGGCCACGATGGATCCTATCTTGTTTTTTTCAGCATGATGAACTAGATGAGCAATGTGTTTACTTTGCTCTAGAAGAAGATGAACAAAGTTAGGTGTTAAGGCAGTTTGTATAAAGCCCATAAAAAAGCAATTTGGGAATTCTGCACTGTGCATACCATGAAAGGTCGTCGGACCTTTCTCCCATTTCTTACCTAGCCTACGTCCATTTTGACCAATCACTTCATATCCGGATCGTCGAGTGTAACTAGTACCCACTTCAAAACCTGTTGCAAATATGAGGCAATCTAATTCATATTCCTTTCCATCTACGATCACTCCTCGGGAGGTGACCTCAGCAACACCCTTACCGGCAGTATCTACCAAAGTTACATTTGGAAGATTGTATGTCTCAAGATATTCATCATGAAAACAAGGCCTTTTGCAAAATTGTCGATAGTAAGGCTTCAAAGCCTCAGCAGTAGATTCATCCCGAACTAAAGAATCTACTCGAGAACGTATTTTTTCCATCTTCTCAAAGTCAGCTAATTCTGTGGCTAGATAAAGCTTATTTTTTGGTATTGCCTCATAACCTTCTGGTGGTAATACTCCGGTAAGGTTTCTAAATATTTCTGTCCAACCATCCTGTACAAAATCCTCTTTCTCATACCCTCCACTAACCAAAGTGTTAAAGTTTTCCATCCTTCTTTTTTGCCAACCTGGTGTAAGCGTTTTTACCCAATTAGTATCAGTAACTTGATTTGCTCGCACATCAACAGAAGATGGAGTTCTCTGAAACACAAACAAACTTTCCGCCGCGGCTCCTAGGTGAGGGATACACTGGACGGCG
Organism: uncultured Pseudomonadota bacterium; assembly: GCA_902551695.1. Classification (GTDB taxonomy): domain Bacteria; phylum Pseudomonadota; class Gammaproteobacteria; genus TMED69. The sequence goes on along the minus strand of CACDEI010000011.1, from coordinate 10,180 downwards.
GTTGCACCGGTTCCTATTACACCCACACATTTATCCTTTAACTTAGAAAGCCCACCTGAGGCATCGCCTCCCGTGTAATCATAGTCCCAACGGCTCGTGTGAAAGGTATGCCCTTGAAACTTATCTATTCCCTTGATTCCAGGAAGTTTGGGCCTATTTAAAGGACCATTTGCCATTACCAAATATTTTGCCCTTATCTCATCGTCGCGATTAGTAGTTATTCGCCAATTTTTATCTGCCTCGACCCAACGTGCTTCCGTCACTTGAGTTTGCAGCAAGGCGTCAGAGTATAGGTCGAAATGTTCAGCGATGCGTCGGGAGTGTTCTAATATTTCCGGAGCTTTAGTGTATTTTTCCTTAGGTATATAACCTAATTCCTCCAGAAGAGGGAGATAAATATAGGATTCAATGTCGCACATAGCCCCTGGATAACGATTCCAATACCACGTACCCCCGAAGTCAGAACCTTTTTCCACCAATCTGATTTTTTTGACTCCTGCTTGCCTCAACCTTGCACCAGCTAACAATCCACCAAATCCGCCTCCTACTACTAAGGCGTCCACCTCATCCGTGAGTGGCTTCCTTTCTAAAGAAACATCAATGTAGGGATCGTCGACATAATGTGAAAAATCTCCTTTTACTTCTACATATTGCTCATTACCTTCAGTCCGTATTCTTTTGTCCCTTTCCTTTTTATATTTGGCGCGCAGTTCTGTCAGGTCAAAACTAAACCTATCTGAATTTAACAAATGATCAATCTCATTCACTGGCATTAATCTTCCTTTTATTGAATGACTAAAATATTTTATATACGCTGTAGTCTATCTGTTTAATAAAAAGGTGTGAATAGTTGGCATTCGCCAATCGAAAGGAAAATTACCAAGCCGCACTTATTGAATATTCGAATCATCAGCAAAAGCACTGGAGAGAACATTTGAAAGCTCAGGTCTGTAGAAATTTTGGGAGTATTGAAAATTTAAATTATCTAGATACACCTGATCCCACACCAAAAAATGACGAAATATTAATCAAAGTGCGCGCAATAGGGGTGAATTTTGCAGATTCATTACTTGTTCAGGGGAAGTATCAAGCTTCACCCCCCTTGCCTTTCGTACCAGGTACGGAAGCCTCGGGAGAAATAATTGCACTTGGTACAGACTGTAAAAAATACAAAGTGGGCGATAGAGTATATGGCTATAATCAAGCATTTGGAGCTTTTGCCGAAAAAGTGGTCTTCAAAGAAAAAATCGTCAGTAGACTACCAGAGAATCTTTCCTTTGATGAGGGCGCAGCACTTCTAGCTGCAACCGGAACCGCGCACCATGCACTCAGACAAAAAGCTAATTTAAAAGAGAATGAAACCTTGGTTGTCCTTGGAGCCGCGGGCGGCACTGGTAGCGCAGCCGTGCAAATCGGGAAAGCCATCGGAGCAAGGGTTATCGCTGCTTGTTCGTCAGACTCAAAATTAGACTTCGCTAAATCACTAGGCGCAGACGAGTGCATAAACTACTCCAAAGAGGATCTAAGAACTTCGATAAAGAATTTGACCAACGGAAAGGGTGCAGATGTCATCTACGACACCATAGGCGGGGATGCTTTTGATGCCTCTACTAGGGCTATCACGTGGAATGGAAGGTTACTTGTAGTCGGCTTTGCTTCTGGAAGGATTCCGCAATTTCCTGTCAATTTAGCACTAGTCAAAGGGTTTTCAATAGTCGGCGTTTTCTGGGGAACATTTATTGAAGCGGAGCCAGAACTCTACGAAAATAACAGGATAGAACTACAGCAATGGTTGGCAAATGACATCGTTAAGCCCAAAGTCAATCAGCGGTTTCATTTGGAAAATTGCGTAAACGCTTTAAAGTATATCTCCAACCGAAAAGTGCTTGGAAAAGTAGTCTTGAACCCTTAGCATGATATGAGACCGGTAAAAGTTTTCATTGGGATGGCTGTAGATCCGAAGACCAGGCCAAAATAATCATTCTCAAATTTATTTATGGGGAATAAACTAGATGTCGAGAATCAAGAATAAACTATGCTTCTTACTTTTAATTTTTACTATGCAGATTGGTATCGTAGAAAAACCCCTTGCCAAAGAGATGGAACCAGAAGTTTTTCTTCAATATTTTATTGAAGCCTTTAATGACAAAAACTCGAGTGTCCTTAAGACTGTCTTTAATGAACCACTCCTACGAGTAACAGCTGGTAGAATCACCTCTTATACTCGCTGGAATGACTATATTGATTACCAAAAGATAGAATCGACAGGCTGGGCAAGATCCGTCATCAACAGTTCCTCTGTTCCTTTTGAGGACAATGAATCCGCTGTACTGAAAATGAATTTCTCCCGACTAGATAACAAGGACAATCTCATCGTTCGATCGGACGTAACCTATTTATTGTTGAAAGTAAAAGGAGCCTGGAAGATAGCGACAGTTATCATTCCCGATAAAGTACCTGTCAGTTCCGGCGACTGAGAACTTCATAGAGATATTTTAATTTTCAAGGGACCCATTGGGGACATTCAGCGTGTCGTCACAATAATTCTCAATCTTGGTCGATGAAAGCTCCAATAATAACCCACACCGATCGGTCGTTGCTCAGCAAAAGACAGATTTTTTTAAATTTTAGACGCCTGCTCTTTCGCTTTTTTGATAGCATCATAAGCCACCTCACGAAACGACCGCTGACGCTGAGCTTCCGAAATAATCTCCAAACCAAAAGGCCCTTTATAACCTTGTGATAAAACTGCTTTCAAAAATTCTGGAACATCAAAACTTCCATCACCACAAAATCTTCGATGATTCAGCGTATCTTCTAGAAGACTCCCTTTAACTTCCCGATCCGCATCATTAATTTCTACATAATTGATCATTCTACTCGGAATACTTGAAATTGCTCCGTAGGGAATATCAGCTCTAGCAACGTGCCAAATATCGAGCAAGAGACCACCATTGTCATAATTCGCACCCTGAACAACAGACAGGGCAGATTCTAAATTGTTCAGATTACTCCAAGGCATCATTTCTAGTGAAAGCATCGTTCCGACACTTTTCGCTCGTTCACATAACCTGGCAAATCGCTCCACCATTCGCTCCAATGGCCAATCCTTTCCCTCCATATCCGGACCTACTTTAATATGTCTTACACCCACTACATCGGCCACTTCCAACATGTCAGTGAACATTTTTTCTGAATCAGATAATTCACGTCCGTCAGCCATCCATCCAGTGAGAAACTCTAACTCAAGATAAGGTAGACCGTAATCTTTCAACAGAGACCTTATCTCAACAAGACTAAATTTTTTACGTATTTTTATTAAATCTGAACTTATAAATCCTACTCCAGAATATCCGGCTTTCGCAGCAACCTCCAGGCGGTCTTGGAATCCAACATCGCTCGCTTCTTGCTCAGGATTGCCAAGTGGAACCACTTTCCCGGCTAAGGTCCAATAGCTAGCTATATACTTTAAGGCTTGCACTTTTTATTTCAATGCACTCTCAGCCAGATCAATGCATCGTCCTACCCGCTCCCGAAGGTCCTCCATATCAACCCCTACAGTCGTCTTCTTTCCCTCCTTATATCTCGCATATACGCCGTGAATAATCATTGCAGATTTACACCAATTAAAGGCTATATAAAAACTAAGGTTAGATAGGTCTCGTCCTGTTCTGTTACTGTAAATCTCCGCCAAATCACCTCTAGTCGGAAATCCCGGAAGGGCCGTAGCTGCGTTATCTCTTCCTGGTGTTTCATCTTCTGGAAGTGCCCATTGATTCAGGGCATAAGCCAAGTCTGCCAGTGGATCACCCAAAGTAGAGATTTCCCAATCAAGTACTGCAGCTATTTTAGCATCAGAACCAACCAAACAATTATGTAATCCATAGTCACCATGCACAATTCGAGCTTGCCCTTGGTCCGGCACATTAGAGGTAAGATATCGATGAAGTTCATGTAAGCGCGGATCATCGTACTCCGCAGCTTCCATTGAAGCGTTCCAGGAACGATACCAAGTCTTCAGCTGACGACCAACATAGTCTTCTTTTTTTCCCAGACCAGCAAGGCCAACCTTATCTGGGTCCAGAGAGTGTAAATCGGCCAACACGTTTATAAAGGAAGTAGCAAGCTCTACCCTCTTATCTTTTTTGACCCAATTTTCGGTATCCATGGCGTTGTAGAGAGCTTTTCCAGCGACGAGACCCATTACGTAGAAATGAGCCCCTATGAGATCCGAATCAGGGTAAAAGCCTAGTGCGGGCGCGACCGGAACAGCGGTTTCTTCGAGGGCCGAGATAATCGACCATTCTCGCTCCATATCATGAGCTTTTGGTAACAATTTGCCAAGTGGAGGTCTTCTAATGACCGCCTGCTGACCCCTATTATCTTCCAATTTATAAGTAAGATTCGAATGCCCTCCTTCCAAACGGGACCATTCAAAAGGTGGATTGAGTTGCTCAATATTTTCTTTGATCCATCCTTCTACCGCCTTGATGTCATAACCTTCAGGTTGCTTTTCAATTCCACTCATTCGACATTCCAATTCACTTATTTAACCAGCCTATTTTATTTCTTCGAGATGTCCTATTTTCTATCATTTCACAGGTTCAATAGGAGTAATTTGATCAGATGGCGACTCGATGATCTCCGCCGCTAGTAAGCACAAATCGTCCCGATACAATTCGGAGTATATCTGTATCCCAGTCGGCAAACCATCCGCAACTCCAGTAGATAAAGCTACCGCAGGTAGACCTAGGCAATTTCCAGGAGTAATAAATGAAAAGCTTTGTCTTAACAACTCATTACCCACATTTGGATCTAAATCGCTATTAATAGGCCAAGGTAAATTCCCCCAAATGGGACCGATACATACTGTAAACTTCTTAAAAAACTCTGAGTATAATCTCATTAATCGTTGCCTCTCGCGCAAAGCGTGACCAAAATCCAATTCAACATGTAAATCTGAAATTCGATCGAGATAGGCTCTAGTTTCCGGTTTGAAAATCTCTCTCGGAAGACTCGCAGTGAGAGGCGCTAAAAGGGTACTCCATACCTCATGTACCCTTTCTAATTCTGGCACCTCCACCTCCTCTACTACCCAACCCGCTTTCTCCAAAATGTTACCCGCCTTTACGATCGCGTCGGTGGTGGAATTTGGTAGGGATACTTTAGGTAAATTTGTTACTATCGCAGCTTTTTTTTCTACTGGTACTGTTCCATGCAAGGGAACATCAACCGATTCCGGATCAGCCACATGGCGGCCTGAGAGAATAGACAGCATCAAACCAAGGTCGCGAACCGATCTGGTCATTGGACCATTCGAAAGAAGTAACCTAGGAATACCCATATCGATCGGTTCTAGTGACGGCGCCCACGGCAGACGTCCCATAGAGGGTTTTAGAGATTTGATGCCGCAGCAATAAGCTGGATTTCGTAAAGATCCACCGATATCATTTCCCAATCCCATCGGAGTCATACCAGTAGCAATCGCGGCGGCGTCACCACCACTGGAACCCCCTGGTGTTAAACCAGCGTTCCAGGGATTAATCGTTCTGCCTCTAAGTGGGTTATCAGTATCGAGACGCATTCCCATCTCAGGGAGATTTGTCCTACCTATGGGTATTGCTCCCGCTTGAATCATTCTTTCGACTATTGGATCATTCCTGCTCGGCATAGCTTCAGCTAAAATGGGCAACCCGTTGGTCGTAGGGGTTCCCAAGACGTCTATATTTTCTTTGATCGTGAAAGGCACACCATGCAAGGGCCGGCGCCTTTCTAGTTCTGTACCATTATCTGCTTTTTCTGCGGCCTCCAAAGCCGATTCTTCTAAGGTTAGGGTCACTGCATTTAGATAAGGATTTATTGTCCGGATTCGCTCTAGGTGCGCCTCAATCACTTCGACGCTCGAAACCGCCTTGCCTTTGATTAATTCAGATAATTCCTGACCACTCTTTTTCAAAAGATTGTCCACATCAAGCCCCCACACAAATTTATAGTTACGACAGTAATAATCGCATAGCCTAACCTATTATGTTTGAATAACAAACATATCTTTTGTGGACTGTTTCAACAATAAAACAGTAGACGCAACGGTGTTAATTAAGTAGATTTTAGACTTTATATAAGAGGACCTCTTAAGTTTACATCAACTAGATAGACCAATCTTTTCGTCTAAAGCCGTACTACCCCCCACCTACCGATGATGAAAAGGAGGAGCGACAAAAATCGATAAGCAAAATAGAACTAAATGAAGTGAAATCAACAACTCTCTCATGTTGAGGCTCTAACATATAATTCTCTATTACTTAACACGCATCCTTTAAATATCATCTAAAAATTTTAAACTAACAGGGAGCTTAATAATGTCTGATGATTTTTTTTCAAATGAAGAAATTGTTGAAATGGAAAAACGAACGCTTGACCGTATTTTAGAAGCTATTGAGAATGAAGAGCCAGAAAAAGCTAAAAAACTTTCTAAAAAAATGTATAACGAATTCTTAGCAATGCACGATCTTTATCGCAACTGGATAACCGCAACCCTTAGCGAAGTCGGGCGAAAGTATGGCGATGAAGCCCTAGAGGAAATCATGACTGATGGCTGTCGAGCTTGGTGGGCACCACTGAGAAAAAAAATGGATGCAGGAGGCAAAGATCTTCGGGCAAAATTAAAAATGTTTGTATCTGGGCTACACGGCCATCTCCAGCCACTAGAAATCACAGAGGATCAAGAAAAAATAACTATAAAAATGAAACCTTGCGGAAGCGGAGGCCGATTAATTCAGGAAGGACTATACGAGGGAGAGGACGGTTTTCTAAAAATGGAAAAACCCCATCGGCTTAACTACAACACGCCCAATTTTCCAGTCTACTGTGCTCATGAGTCAGCTATGGAGAGAATTGATATTGAAGACACCGGCTCACCATTCATAGTCGTCGAACCTGCAGAAAAATTAGGCAAAGAACATTGCTCAGTTATCTGCTATAAAAATAAAAAAGATATTCCTGCCAAATATTATGAGCGATTAGGTTATCGAAAACCGGAATGATTTGAGGTCAGCAAACTGTTGCTACTGGGAAATATTTCTCTATTTGCTTTCTCTATTATCGATGCCTAGCGGAGTAAAATTTGATGGACAAGGAAAAAAGTGATTTCCCCAAAGGACGCGCCCTCACACCACACGATGAAGAGTTCTTAAAAAATAGACAACAGATATATGACCAAATTCGCTTAAGCGCTCCAAAGTTCAAAGACGATGAGTATGGAAGAACACTTTTAACCAAATTTCGTGATGTCGAATCAATACTAAAATGTCCTAGCTTTAGCGTGAGAGCTCAATTTAGCGAAAAAGATAGTTATATGCGAAATCTGGCTGCCACGGGACTTGATTCTAATAAGAGACAAACAGCTTATGAGCCACCTCTAGTCTTGCTTGACGATCCCGATCATCGACGTGTCCGACAATTGATAACTAAGTTTTTTACACCCAAGGCAGTGGAAAAAATGCGTGATCCAATAATTAAAATTGCTTCAGATCTATTGGACAAAGTAGATGGGAAAAAAAGCATGGATCTTATCACCGACTATGCAGCTCCGCTTTCAACACTAGTTATTCTGAAAATGCTAGGGCTACCCGAGGATTCAGTATCAAATATGAGAAAATGGTCCGAGGACATTTTAATGGGATACGATCCCGAACGAACCAGTGACGCTAGAAAAAAAATACGAACCGGTTATATCGAGATGTCCAACACCTTCAAAGAAAACATACAATCAACGGTAGTAAAAGAAAAACCTTCACTCATGTCCGCCATGTTGGAAGCAAAGGAACAAAAAGGTCTTTTAAGCGACCTTGAGATAATTAGCCTTTGCACCCAATTAATGGTCGCAGGCAATGTTACGACTTCTGACCTTATAGGTAACGGCTTCTACGCACTTCTTAACTCGCCCGGCTCACTAGAATTATTAAATAAAAATCCTGAGTTATTAGAGAATGCGGTAGAAGAAATGCTGAGATTTGATTGTCCCATATCGGAGACCGGACGAATCGCTCAGGAAGATACCTTGCTGGACAATCATCGAATAAAATCCCACGAGACGGTGACCGCATCACTTTCTGCGGCTAATCACGACCCAGAAAAATTTTCGAATCCACACCAGTTTCGATTAGATCGCAGCAAAAATGACCACATTGCATTTGGAACAGGAATCCATCTTTGTCTCGGTGCTGCGTTAGCTCGCTTAGAATCACAATTAGCTTTTAAAGAGCTACTGACAAAGTATCCTAGAATTTGCCTTAGTCACCAAAAGCCTCCTATACGTCGAACACTTCCCTTTTTCAGTGGCTTCACTAGCCTTACTGTTCAATTATCTGAGTAACGCTAAAATCTTCTAATTTACAAATGAAATTCCAAACCTTTTAGATCACCCTCTTCCCGCCATTTTTTTAACATCGCGTAAAATTGAACAGGACCTTCTGGATAGTGTCCCTCCAAAAAACCTTTACCACCCTTCTTGCCCTCATTGTTATAGTAGCCTGGAGTGCAATGACTCTGGTACTCACTCATAAAAGTAGGTTGGTTGACCGTTTCTATCCAGTCGGCTTCCGACTCAACACTAGTCTCCACACTATGAGCTTTCCTCTTCAAAACTTCTTCCGCAATGTAGGCTACGTTTTGAGCTTGGTGATCCAACATATAGGTGAAGCAAGGAGCCAAACCGGTTTGCGTCAAACCCATATGAAAGCAATTAGGAAATCCACGGGCATGAAAACCATGGTAGGTTCGCATACCATCTTTCCAATAATCCGTAAGCTTGATCCCGTTCTTCCCAATGAGTTCAAACTCAGCCTGCTGCGTGTAAGCCGTACCCACTTCAAAGCCCGTCGCAAAAATTAGGCAATCTAGTTCATATTCCACCCCATCGACGAAAACACTATTTTCCGTAACTCGCTCCACTCCCTTTCCGTTAGTATCAACTAGATGCGCACTTTTTCGATTAAAAGTTGGCAAGAACTCATCGTTAAATACTGGTCTTTTACACCACTGTCGGTACCAGGGTTTCAAGGCTTCTACTGTCTCTTTGTCTCCCACCGTTTCTTCTACCCGAGCTCTCAGTTTATTCATTTTTTGATAATCAGCAATTTCTGCCATAACCGCCATGTCTTCCATAGATATATCCTGATCTGAGGACATCAATTCGCTAAGAGACTTAAACAGATCAGTCCATCTATCATTTACTAAATCTACTTCTTGAGGAATACCACTCAATATGGACGCAAAGTTTGTGTTTCTTTCAGCGTGCCAACCAGGATGCAGAGAAGCCGCCCACTCTTTGTCCGTTGGTTTGTTGAGCCGTTCATCAATTGCTGATGGAGTTCTCTGAAATACGTATAATTCTTTTGCCGCTGCTCCTAGATGCGAAACACATTGAATAGCAGTTGCTCCAGTACCAATTATCCCAACTCGCTTATCAGATAATCGAGAAAGTTCTCCTGTAGAATCTCCACCCGTATAATCGTAATCCCATCTACTTGTATGGAAAGTATGTCCTTTAAATTGTTCAATCCCTGGTATTGCGGGTAACTTGGGCCGATTCAATGGACCGCTAGACATGATAAGAAACTTCGCATTGAGGACATCACCCCTATCAGTCTCAATTCTCCATCTTCCGTTTTTCTCATCCCAGTTTGAACCTCTAACCTGAGTTTGAAAAAAAGCCCTCTTATATAACTCATAATGACGTCCAATACGTTGAGCGTGTTCAAATATCTCATCTCTGAAGGAATATTTTTCTTTAGGGATGTAATTAACTTCCTCGAGTAGAGGAAGATATATATAGGATTCAATGTCGCACTGCGCTCCCGGGTACCGATTCCAATACCAGGTTCCTCCAAAATCTCCAGCTTTTTCTATGATTCGAATATTTTTGATGCCTGCTTCCAATAACCGAACAGCGGCAAGCAATCCACCAAATCCTCCCCCGATTATTGCAGCATCAATTATTTCCGTCACAGGCTCTCTAACAATCTTCTCGCAAACGTAGGGATCTAAATTATACTGGTCAAAATCTCCTGTCACTTCCTGGTATTGGGCGTTACCGTCTTTTCTAAGTCTTTTTTCTCGTTCTTCTGCATATTTTTTTCTCAGTACAACAGGGTCGAAGCCAAGCTCCTCAACTGAGGGA
>CACDEI010000010.1 GCA_902551695.1 uncultured Pseudomonadota bacterium | reverse complement strand
AGCTATGGGAAAAGGAGAATACCCACCCGGCGAGCAGTTTATAGATTTTGATATGTTGCACGATGATAAGCAAAATGCTGCTATATGTGAGGAACTGGCTAAAGGCATAAGGGATGTAGTTCATGACTCAAAGATAGCAGAACTCCTTATTCCAGATTACCCCTTTTGGTGTAAGAGAGTGCTTTTCATCGATGATTATTACACGACTTTCAATAAACAGAATGTCACTCTTGTTCATGATGATGGAGGAGTTGTGGGTGTTGATAAATCAGGTTTAAAAATTGCTAGAGGAGAGCATTTTGATCTTGATGTGATCATCTATGCGACAGGATTTGACAGCAATTTCATACCTTTCCCCATCTACGGTCGAAACGGAACTTCTTTGGCAAAAAAATTTGGAGCCAACCAAACAAATCGCTTTCAAATGACGAGACCTGAATCTCTTTGGGGTATTCATGTTGAAGATATGCCTAATTTTTATATGATGGCAGGCCCACAAAGCCTTAACCCTGTGACCAATGTAACGCTCCTGTGTGAACAACAGGCGAAATATATTGCGGAACTTATATCTAGCATGAACCAAACAGGATATTCTGTGGTAGAGCCAAAATCTGATGCGGTCTCATCTTGGACAGAGCTTTGCAATTCTTCATCTAGAAATAAAGTTTGGTTGAGGTGTAATAATTGGTATACAAAAACTACAAAAACTGATCAAGAGAAAGGAAGAGAAAGAAGCGCAGGTATGTGGATGGAAACTTATGAGGACTACCTGAGTTACGTGTTGCATGGTAGAGCAGGAACCCAAGAAGAATTATTGCTCTTCTCATAGCTCTGTGTAGCGAAAACTAGCTCAGGGTAGCAAAAATGATAAAGAAATTTAGTTAAGCTTAAAATGCAGCTCCCTCGATGTCATATAAGGTGATGACACTTTATTCTGAGTAAATTAGTAAGAATCTAAATTTTCTAGCCTTGATTAAAATAAAAAGTGAACTATTACTTCTTTTGTTCTTTAAGCCAAGAATCTCTTAGAGTAGTAGTCCGGTTATATACCAATTTATCATTCGTAGACTCTTTTTTGTCGAGAGAGAAGTATCCCGTTCGTTCAAATTGAAATTGACTATGTTTAGACGATTTCAAGCTAATTTCAGCTAAGCCATGATTTTTTATTTCTAAGCTTTTGGGATTAAGGAATTTCCGGAAGTCTTCTTCTCCATTTGGATTGGGCACTGTGAAAAGCCTATCGAAAAGCCTGGCCTGTATAGGTATATTTTTCTCGGCAGAGACCCAGTGAATTATACCTTTGACCTTGCCATCCTCGGGATTCTTTCCGTTATAAGTACTAGAATCGTAGGAACAATGGAGTTCTTGAACGGTTCCGTTTTCATCCTTTACGATTTCTTCGCATCTAATTACGAAAGCATATCTTAATCTGACTTTTTTGCCTGGGGATAGCCTATGAAATTTTTTCGGTGGTTCCTCCATGAAGTCAGATCTTTCGATGTAGATTTCCTTTGTTATCGGTAATTTTCTCTCGCCGAAAGTACTGTCCTTGGGATGATTCGGAGCGTTCAATTGTTCTGAGGTATTTCCTGGAAAGTTTTTGATTATAACCTTAAGGGGATCCAAAACTGCCATTATTCTAGGTGCTTTCTTATCTAGCTCTTCTCTAACACAGTTTTCCAGGGTGCTAAGGTCTATTACTGCTTGTTTTTTCGTTATGCCAATTAACTCGCAAAAATTTTTGATGGCTTCAGGGGGGTAGCCTCTTCTTCGCATCCCTTTGATGGTTTGAAGCCTGGGATCATCCCATCCGCTAACATTTCCCTCTTCCACTAAAGACAAGAGTTTCCTTTTGCTCGTGATTGAATAATCTATCTCTAACCTGGCGAACTCTATTTGTTTCGGGCGGTTGCTGGTCTCGACGTTTTCTATCACCCAATCGTACAACGGCCTGTGATCTTCGAACTCTAGGGTGCAAATGGAGTGAGTCACTCCCTCTATAGCATCTGACAGGCACTGGGTGAAGTCGTACATCGGGTAGATATTCCACTGGTTTCCAGTTCGGTAGTGATCCTTTTCGCGGATTCTGTATAAGGCGGGGTCTCTCATGTTCATGTTAGGAGAGGACATATCTATTTTAGCTCTTAGTATATGTTCTCCTTCCTTAAACTCTCCTTCCCGCATGCGATGGAACAAATCCAAATTGGTATTCACATCTCTATCGCGGAATGGACTGTTGGAGCCTGGTTTCTGTAAGGAACCACGTTGAGATCGAATTGTTTCTGGTGGTTGGCTGTCTACAAATGCTTTACCTTCCTTTATTAGCTTAACCGCAAAATCAAACAATATAGAAAAGTAATCCGAAGCGTAGTAGGTTTCGTTGGAGATATCGAAGCCTAACCATTTTACATCATCTTTTATTGATTCTACGTATTCTTTGTTTTCGGTTGTCGGATTAGTGTCATCGAATCGAAGGTTGCATATGCCTCCATACTCTTTAGCAAGACCAAAATTTAAGCACATTGATTTTGCGTGGCCAATATGTAGATGACCGTTTGGCTCCGGAGGAAAGCGGGTCATAATACTTTTTTGATTTTCGAATGACTTTACATCTTTATCTATTATATGTTGTATGAAATTTCTTTTAGAGCTGGGAAGGGTTTCGTTCATTTGGCTATTATAATTGAGTTTAAAAATTTGAAGATAATATATTATTCCATGCGAGCGATAACCAGACCGATACTAAATAGATTAATGCTATAAATACTGTAGCAGATGCTATATCTTTTGCCCGTCCAGATAGTTCATGGTTATCTAATCCAACACGATCGGTTAGCGCTTCGATGGCTGAATTAAAGAGCTCGGTTATCACTAGCAAGACTAGAGTTCCGATTAGAAGAATGTATTCAGTTATATTGTTGCCTACGAAAAAGCTCAGAGGGAATAGGCAAATACAAAGAATGGTTTCTAGTCGAAAAGCCTCTTCATTGTGCCAAGCCTGTTCTATCCCTTTTACGGAATAGCCGAATGCCTTTCTTAGGCGTTTAAAGCCCGTTCTTTTGTTCGTCATCGATAATTTGTTACTTGGTTAACGCTGCTAATAGCAGGATTATAGCGTAATTGAGCGTTAATAGAGAGCTAAAGACTTGTATTTCATATCGAGATCCAGGAAAATACTGTTTTTATATACAGTAATAATTACGGGGAATTATCTATGCCAACCGGTCTTACTAAAAGGCAATCAGAAGTACTTGAGTTGATATGTAATTTCATAGAGAAAACGGGCATGCCTCCAACAAGAGCGGAAATTGCTAAGTCGTTAGGATTTAGTTCGGCCAATGCTGCCGAAGATCATTTGCGAGCATTGGCGAGAAAAAACTATATCGATCTTTTACCTGGTACATCGAGAGGAATTCGATTGATGAAGAAAAGTGCCTCTTTGGCCTCAGAATTGGAATTGCCTGTTATTGGTCAGGTGGCAGCAGGACAACCTATTTTAGCGATTGAACATATGGAGGATAGCTATTTTGTAGATCCATCAATGTTTGATTTGAAGCCAAGTTATCTGCTCCGAGTAAAGGGGGATAGCATGGTCGGTGTCGGTATTCTCGATCAAGACTTGCTAGTGGTGCATTCTAATAATGTAGCGCGTAATGGTCAGATAGTGGTGGCACGATTAGACAATGAGGTTACTGTAAAGAGGTTTTATAAGCGCGGAGCTAAAGTTCGTTTATTACCTGAGAATGCTTCTTTTAAGACTTTAGAAGTTGATTTGGCTTCACAAGAACTTATCATCGAAGGGATTGGTGTAGGTGTGTTGAGAGCGAAGGTTTAGCCCTTATGCTTGAAGGATTAATAAACAAATCCCTTGTATGGACAGATCATGCCTTCACTTACAACCTTGGTTTTAGAGAAACAGGATACAAAACTTTAGATCAAATCTTGCCGGGCGGTGGGTGGCCGAAACACGGTCTTACAGAAATATTTTCTGAAAAGGCTGGGATGGGGGCATTGCGTCTTGTGTTACCGTTAATCGCTCGTATGACAAGAGCGCAGAAAAAAGTCATATTTGTTAATCCTCCCTATATACCTTTTCCGTCCGCTTTATCTTTTGAAGGATTAGAGTTATCAAACTTGATAATAATCAATCCACCTTGTAAAAGTGCTTCAAGAGGCCAAGAAATCTTAAGGATTTACGAAGATGCACTTAAGGTTGAGGATTGCTCGATAGTATTAGCTTGGCTTTCAAATGTGTTATTCAAGGATTCTAGGAAACTGAGTCTTGCCGCTTTGACAGGAAAAAGTTGGGGTGTCACTTTTCTTCCTTTCAGTGCGGTTAATTACTCGTCTTCTAGTACGCTTAGAATAAGCTCGAAAATTTTATCTTCATCGTCCGGTTTGAGAGGCTTAAAAATTACGCTTTTAAAAGCATGCGGGGAAGCTAAGGGGAAAAGCGTATGTTTAGAATTGTAACAGTCTCTGCTATTAAATGTTTCGATATATGAAGAGCGTTTTTGAAAAGCGCTTAGGTCCTCAATATGTAGTAGAGACTGAAAATAAATCATCATTTACGAATCAAATTGACTCGCGCCTGTTAGGTGAAAAAGTTTGGTTTTTTTTTAATTTCCCGCACTTTTTTTTGCAATCATTGATTAAAAAGCTAATTCCATCAAACCCTTGTGTTTTGGTAGATGATGGCAAAGGTGAGCCGCTAGTTCTACAAATGAATGACAGTGCTAAGGCGTTAGGGGTTCGTAAAGATATGCCCCTTGCATTGGTTGAGAGACTAGGGGGTATAACAATTTTAGAGAGAAATAAAGGAATAGAAAAAAAAGAAACCGATAGTTTGCTCCTTTGGGCTGGTAAATTTAGCCCTTTGGTTGTTGACAAATTTCCTGATGGATTATTAGTTGAGGTGAAAGGTAGTTTGAAATTATTTGGAGGACAGAAAAAGCTAATTAAGATGATGTCCGATGACCTTGATGATTGGGGTTACAAGTTTGCCTTTGCAACTGGCGCGACTCCGCTTTTAGCGGAGATTGGTGCGAAAAAAAGAAGGAAGGAGGCTGTATCAAATCGATTTACTTCCAAGGAAATAAATACGGTTCCGGTTAGTATGTTTTCTTTCTTGCCGAAACAATTAGAACTTTTGAAGAAAATGGGCGTCCGAACCTTAGGCGATTACAAAAAATTGCCTCGAAAAGGTTTGGCAGAGCGTTTTGGGAAAGATGCATTACAGCAATTTGATCGTCTTTATGGTTACGAACCCGATCCACAGCGATTCTATATTGTTCCTCAGAAGGAAAACATTTCAATAACGTTAGATTGCGAGGTTGAAGGTTGGCTCGATCTGAAACCTTACATAGAAGAATTGTTAAAAAAGGCAAACAAATATCTTTCATGCAAGGCTTTAAAGGCGCGCCAGTTAACTTGGTTTTTTTGTAGATATTCCTCCGAAGTAAAAGTACCTATTTTTTTATCAGGAACTAATAATATTTCTGTCGTGCTTAGGATTTTAGAGGAAAAATTGAAAAACAAAAGATTTAGAGAGCCCTTCGACAGTATTCGACTTTCTTTAGATGAAGTGGAAAATGCAAGGCAAGAAAATTTAAATATTTTTCATAAGGCAAATAAAACTGATACGAATTTACTGTGTGATCAATTTGTGGATCTAATTCGGTCGCGCTACGGAGAAGAGTCGCTATATGTTTTAAATAGAAAACCGGAGCATGTGCCGGAGCATTCTTTCGCATACTGCTATTCTTTTGATGGAAAGCAGAATGCAACTTGTCTGCCGGGCAATGTGCTACCAAAAATAAAAAGACCAGTCTGGTTTATTGATCCACCTATGAGACTTGTTGTTAAGAAGAATAAGCCATTTTATGATGGTCGCGCATTAATTTTATCTGGACGTGAACGAATAGTTAGTGATTGGTGGACTGGCGCAGAAATCGCTCGAGATTACTTCGTTGCAGAAAGCTATTCTGGAATGATTTTATGGATTTATAGGGAGCTGGTTAGTAAAGAAAACTGGTTTTTCCAAGGGCTGTTCGAATGAATTATGGTTATTTTTCTTGCTTTAATTTATTTTCTATCAGAGCATTAAAAGTAATTCATTAGGTCAAGTGGTAGTACTTTCCGTCTTTTGTTGGATCAAGTGGCCGAATTGTAAATATCTATTAATTTCAATGGGATAATTAAAAGTGAAAGCTTTCTTAAGGATTATATGGTTGGCAAAAACATCCCTAGATTGCGGCATGTTGGTTTCTTTAACATTATGGGCTTTGGGTGCTTGGCGGGAAGAAGAAGAAATTAAGAAATTTTCCTTCAGAAATAGAAAATTAACAAAACTATCTAACCTTTGTTAAGAAGAAGCGAAAAGGTTATACTGTCATAGGATGGACAAGGGAATGGCGCTTCTACGGCTTTGCGAGAACGTCATCATTTGGGTTAATTTCGAGGAAAAACCGGGGCCTAATGAAACCTACTAAACTCAATAAGTCTTTGAGCTTAATCAACGCAACATTCGGGACATTAGTTGAAGCATTAGAGTATGCAGCAGCAGGTGAGACTGGATGTAATTTTTATAATGGAAGAGGTGAGCTTGATGTCACTTTGACTTACGCCGAATTAAAAGAGCAGTCAAAATATCTTGCTTCCCAGTTAATGAGTCTTAAGTTGAAACGAGGAGCCAGAGTGGCGCTCGTTGCAGAAACTCATCCGATGTTCCATAGATTCTTTTTTGCTTGTCAATATGCTGGTTTGATTCCAGTTGCTTTGCCAGCTGGATTACAAGTGGGAGCAAGAGCTGCTTACGTCGAGCAACTAGAAAGGATGCTGGATAGCTGTGGAGCTGATGTGGCTATTGCGCCTGATTCTCACATTGCCTTTTTGAGGCAAGCGGCTGAGCGAATAGATTCAATCAAATGTGGAACTCCAGAGGAGTTCGAGATATTGCCTTCCAGTGAGGAACCTTTGAAGCCTTTAGAATCAGGTGACATCGCGTACCTACAGTACACCTCAGGGAGCACCCGATTCCCTCGAGGCGTTGAGATAACTCAAAAATGTGTCATGTCCAATCTGAGAGATATTTCAGTTCACGGACTAAAAATTGGTGGAAATGATAGGATGGTATCCTGGCTTCCTTTTTATCATGACATGGGATTAGTGGGATTTGTTCTTCTCCCGCTTGCCAATCAATTGTCGGCAGATTATCTAAGCCCGAAAACTTTTGCTATGAGGCCGAGGCTTTGGTTGAAATTGATATCAGAGAATCGAGGCACAATTTCCTCCAGCCCCCCATTTGGGTATGCCTTATGCGCAAAACGTTTGCGGCTTACAGACCAAGATAAATACGATCTTAGCTCCTGGAGGGTTGCGTGTGTCGGTGCTGAGAGAATTCATCCGGAACCGCTACGGCGTTTCGCCCACGTTTTAAAAGATGCAAAATTTAATCCTGCTTCTTTTGTACCGTGTTACGGAATGGCGGAATGTGCCTTGGCTATTAGTTTTGCTAAGTTGGGTGATGGTATGTCTGTGATGAACGTAGATAAACAGTCGATCTCAACCAGTGGTGATGTAATTATAAGAGAATCTACCCAAGGATCGGACATTCTTACATTTGTTGATTGCGGTAAGATTCTCCCGAGTTTCGAGTTGGCTATTCGTGACGATGAGGGAAATGACCTAGATGATTTCCAGTGTGGTCGAATTTGCTTAAGAGGCGAAAGCGTGATGACTGGTTATTTTCATAACAAAGATGCGACCAATGAGGTTCTTAGTGCGGATGGGTGGTTGGATACTGGAGATATTGGTTTTAGAAACGGCGATAATGTGGTGGTCACTGCACGTCGTAAGGACGTTATAATTGTGAATGGACGTAATATCTGGCCGCATGATTTAGAGTATCTTGCTGAAAGCCTGCCAGGTGTACGCTTTGGTAATGTCTCCGCTTTTTCTTTCTCGGATGATCACGGTACCGATAGGGTAGTGATGGTTGTAGAGTCTCGAGAGAGTAATCCAGCTAAGCGTAACGAATTGATTAAAAATCTCTGTGAACTGGTTTCTTTACATTTTGGTGTTTCTTGTCAGATCGATTTGGTTCCTCCTAAAACACTGCCTAGAACATCATCCGGGAAACTGTCCCGCTCCAAAGCAAAACAGGATTTCCTAGCGCGGACTCAAGGTCAAAAGGTGGCATCAGCGGCGTCGGAGTAGATTCCGATAAAAGATAAGAAGAACGTCGTCCTTACGGGCGGCACTGGATTCATAGGGACGCACCTAATCTCTGAATTGATAAGAGAGGGGCACTCCATTACGTCGCTTCAAAGACCGCACGCCAATAGATCTAAGAGTTCGGGTTTGGAAAGCAACCTCGCAATCCTCGAAACTCCACTAGAAAAAAACGATGTGGTGCGGGAAGCCTTAACAAATGCAGATCTGATAATCTATTGTGCCGGCACGGTCAAAGGGTTGAAACTACAAGATTTCGAGGAGGCTAACGTAAGTTCCTTAGAAAATGTAGTGAATGTGGCACTTGATGTTATGAAAACTCCCCGAGTCATATATGTCTCGTCCCTGGCAGCCTCTCAGCCTCATCTTTCCGCCTACTCTGAGTCAAAAAGACGGGGAGAAAGTGTGCTTAGAAACTCAACGGGATTGGATTGGATTATCTTGAGGCCTACCGCGGTTTATGGACGTGGGGACAAAGAGCTTTTGCCATTGTTAAAACTGATGAAACTGGGAATAGGCCTTTCTTTAGGACCGTTAGGACAAAGACTAACCTTTATCCACGTCGATGATTGTGTTCGAGCTATAACCGCTTTAAGTAATAATTTTGATGCCTGTAAAGGACAGACTTTTACTTGTCATGATGGTAAAGTGGGCGGCTATACATGGGATGAAATTTGGCAAAGCTCCCGAGGCCGGAAACCTTGGGTACTTTTACCCATCCCACTGTTTGTGCTTCGGTTATTATCTAGAATCAATATGTTGGGGGCGAGAATATTTCGATATGCTCCCATGTTGACATCTGGTAAGGTAAACGAGATCCGACATGATAGGTGGGTTTGTGACAACTCGGATATTGTATCTCGTACCACCTGGAAGCCGTCGAAAGATCTACAGGAAGGAGTGAAGGACTCCACCTAGCACAAGAGGTTGATTGCTTTTATGAAAGAGAACGAGTTATTGGAACGGGTTAAGGAAGTGGTGCAGCAATTTGCCGATCCCAGCCGCAAGGTTGAGCACGACACGGCACTTGTGAAGGACTTGGGTCTTGAATCCATTCAAATTATTGAGATGCTATGTGAAATAGAGGACGCATTTGAATTGGTGATAGGCGAAAGCGAGCTTTCCGATGTTGTTACCGTAGCGGATTTGAGTGCTGTTGTAGAAAAAAATTTACGATAATTAGGGAGTGCTTCATTGGGACTTTTAGATAATTTGAATGATGCTGCGATAAAAAAAGAAACGCTGGACAATCTACCCATTAATCCTACGCAAATTATAATAGATAAAATACTATCTCCAACCGAGGCAATTGTATCTAATAATAAAGTTATTTTAGCGGGAACCAATAATTACCTGGGCCTTACTTTTTCTCCTGAGTGTATTTCTGCAGGGCATCAAGCCCTTGAAGTAGAGGGGACTGGCACGACCGGTTCCAGAATGGCTAACGGCAGCTATAGAGGTCACTTGTGTTTAGAAACCGAGATAGCTGAGTTATTTAAGATGAATCACGCGATGGTGTTTAGCACAGGTTATTCAGCCAATTTAGGCACTCTCGTTGCCTTGCTTGGTAAGGATGATGTGGCGCTTGTAGATTCTGAAGCTCATGCGAGTTTGTATGACGGTTGTCGTCTGTCAGGAGCAGATGTGTTGCGTTTCAAGCATAATGATCCAGAAAGTTTAGAAAAGCGGCTCAAGCGGCTTGGTGAGCGAGCTAAGTCAACGTTAGTGATTGTTGAGGGTTTGTATAGTATAAGAGGAGATTGTGCTCCACTTGAAGAATTCATAGAGTTAAAGAACAGATATGGATGCTATATTCTTGTGGATGAGGCCCATTCACTGGGGTTGTTTGGGGAAACTGGTGCAGGTCTGGCCTTTGAGAGGGGCGTAATCGATTCTACTGACTTTATAGTCGGTACTTTCAGTAAAAGCTTAGGTTCAATAGGTGGTTTTTGTGTTAGTAACCACAAGGAGGCTGGTATTTTCAAGTACTCAAGTCGACCTTATATTTTTACAGCCTCGCCGTCTCCATCAGTAGTAGCGACTACTCGAGCAGCGCTTCAGCTTATGAAGCAGGGAACTCACTTGAGAAAAAAAGCCTGGGAGAATGCTAATGATCTCCATGGACGACTCTCCGCTGTTGGGCTGAATATTGGGGAGGTGATTAGTCCAATTGTCGGAGCCTCTTTCAGTGATGATAATTTAGGCTATAGTTTCTGGAGTAAGCTTTTAGAGCTGGGAGTCTACACCAATTTAATTCTCCCCCCTGCGGCACCCGACGGGGGAAGTGTGATCAGATGTAGTGTTACGGCCGCTCACAGTCGAGCACAAATAGGCTCTATAGGAGATGCGTTTGCTAGAGTTGCAGAGAGTCTAGGTCTAGGAAAAGCAGCCTAAGTCTTTTAAGATGAGGCTCGATTCTCCCGCTTTATGCGAGACATGAAGATTGCCGTAGCTGCCAGAACCAAAGTGCTGATATTTAAGGTGAGGGATGCTATTCCAGGTGTAAGCAAGTTGAGGCTTTCAACTCCTACATAAAATATTCCAATGTAAGCTATGGTCCCAAAGATCTGAATTGCAAGCGATATTCCAGCGGAATCTGCAACGTATAAAAATGGTCTCAGGGGAGATGATGCAAGTTCCAAGGTGGCTGAAAGGATCAAGATAGTAAGTAAAACACTGGCTATCGTATAGTCTTCTCCGACAGTGAAAGATAAGAGATCCTCTCCAAACCAAAATGACGCAATCGCCAGTAATGCAGCAGGTAGACTTACTATAAGCGAAACTTTTAATGTTAACGGTAGGTTTTTGGAACTTTCATTTTTTAGACGGGCAAGGTCCGGGAAAATTACCTGCCTCACCAAAAGCGCGGGTTTGGCGATCACCCCGGCCAGGTCGTTTGTAATTCGGTATAATGCTGCAATCTCAGGTCCTAAGAAAAAGCCGCTTAACAAAATTCCCCCTCGTTTGGGTATAGTATCCAGCACACCTTGCCAGTAAACCAGATGCAAAAAACGCCAGATTCCGTGGTTCTCTAGTTCGCATAAATTAAAAGGCGTTAGGTAGTGGCGAAGCGGTTTAGGTAGCGTATCTAAAATCAGAAACCAGCCTGTAGCTTGTAGTAGCAAATATTGAACGCATGAGGAAAAAAACCAAACATACGCAACGTTTGTTAGGGTTAGGGACTCGTAGATATATAAAGTGACTATACCTAATAGCCGAGAGAGTGCTCCTCCAATTAGACAATAGCTTATGTAATTGAACTTGTTCCATATTCTGAGTGAGCCGACAGCCGTTCCATCATTTGCTATAAGGAGTAAAAGGCAGTAAATCCAACCAATCTTTTCCGCTTTTGGTTCGAGATATTGAAGATCGATCAATATACTTATCCCAAATGAGGCGATGGTAAAACCTAGAAGGGCTGTAAGGACGTCAAGTTTCATGCACGAGACAAGTAACTTGCCTAGACGGTCAAAATCAGCATTATCAGCGGCGATTGTTCCGTATTTCACGATGGCTTCGAAGGGCTTCACGGTTATAACGCCACGTATGGTCATAACATAAGCGTGAAGCATGACTATCAATCCAAGGTCGCTTGGTTCCAGAAGTCTTGCGGAGATAATTATCGAAATGAAAAACAAGATTCCCGCTGTCGCTCTGCCACTCAGTAGTATGAATAAGTTTTTTAAAACCCTGGTGAAGGAGCTATTGGGCTCGTTGAAAAATTTTTTCAACGAAACCCGCCGCGTTTAAAAATTTTCCACAGCAAAGTCCATGAAAATAGTATCGGATACTTACGTTGCAGGTCAGTAGGTGTCTCTCTGATTCCGGTGTGTCTCTCTATTTTCCAAACAAGATAGTCAAGTGGCTTTTCAAAGGTGAAGAGGGCTTTAAAAAGTCGAAGCGCACTTAATGATTTACCCACCAATGTTCTAAAAATCCAGAGGATTTCGGTGGATCGGCTGGAATCATTCCCCGCTCGATAAATTACATTATCGGAAAACTCTAGACCACAACCTTTTGCTAAGAAGTTTGATATTTGATGCATGTTCTCCGCTAGTATTTTCGGAGTATTTTCCGATTCGCTACGTAATTCGCATCTGTAGGTTAGTTCAAAAGCTTTCTCCCATAGTTCATTTATTGAGAAGGCTTTGGGCAGTAGAGGTAGAACCTTGGTAATTAGTCTTTTGGTAGCGATATTGAATAGCTCAGCTAATTCAGTGCGAATGTGTTCGTTTCTCGCATATAAGATTTCACTTGGTTGAGCGAAGCGAGCCCAAAAGTAGGGATGGAAATCATGGCAAATACTTTTTTCAAAAACTTCCGCTGACACCGTGGCATATTTGGTGGCTATTGTTTCCTCCCCCTGTAGGACAGTCATATTGTAAACATTAGGAGCTAACAAGTGATTTAAACTAGCCTCTAGCCTCGAATTCAAGGGCTTATATGAGTCTAGAACTACATAAAAGTCGATTACTGTATCCCGCCGTCCTCGGATCCAAGAACCATAAAGAATCACCGCTCGCAATTCCTTCCCATACTTTTCCTTGAAGATTTCAACGAAAGTTAAGGGGCTATCATCATTCGCAGCGGTGTTTTTTTCACTCATAAGCTTTTCGCGTACTAGAAAATGCTTTGTATAAACGTGGATTATGCTCCATAGCCTCTTTTTCGTTTTTCAGCCAAGAGTTCAGTGGTCCAGTGCTCAATCTTACAAAAATCGCCTGTAAAAAGCGAAGGGCCATCAAAGCAGAGCTGAACAGGGTCCAGACACATACAGCAAATAATCCAATATGGGGTAAACCTGCAAAAGTAAATACAGACAGCAGTATCAGACAAGGATTTCGTCGTGCCGTAAATAACCTGCAGATTGCGTCAAATGGTTTCCACGCAAAGATACTACAACTTCCCAAAGCATGGAATAAACCCTCTATAATCCTCCCAAGAATATAACCACCCACTATCCACCAGGTAATTAGATCCGCTGCCTCAGACGTTATTTTTGAATTAAAAAGGAGTCCACTTGCCCAGCAAGCATACCAGATTGGAGGATGAATGATGTCCATTCCGTGATCGAGTATATGACCAATGCGGCTACTTGTAACGGTCACTCTGGCTAGCTTTCCGTCAACGGTATCTAGAAAAGTCATAATCCATCCAAGTAATAAACCAAAAATAAAATGTCCATTCAAAAACAGAAGAGAGCTAATGACCACCAGAATCAGGCTTACCAGAGTAACCATATTAGGTGTAATCTGAAAGTTTGCAAAAATTCTTACCACCTTTTTTGCAGGCCTGGGCCAAATCCATTTTGTGACGAAGTCTGTTATGCCTTTATAAGAGTTACCATACAAACGGTCTTCAATTATTTTCAAATTGTCTGCTGAGATGGGCATTACCAGAGGCGGTTCTGATCTTCTTAGGTGATCATTGTAAGTGAGTAAATCAGAAGTATTGATCTTTTTAACTGATTGGGGCAACTGTGAGATATTTTGTCCCAAATAACTTAATAAATTCGCATCGCTTTTATCTCCTGCACTCAATCCGATAACAACCTCGTTGTATACCAAGGCACATGGTCTCATTTGCTCTAGGAAAAATTTCAGTGATTGGGAGTCAAAAACATATTCTCCGTTAAATATTATGTCGTAGTTGTTGTGAGCGATTGTTGGGGAATCTAGCGAGATGTCGTATATATTTAACGCTCGTAATTGACGTTCAAGACGCGAGCGGGGGCTAACTCCCCATAATAAAAGGTTAGTTTGTCCTGAAATGAGTACTTTATGTGTCATAATGGACCTTTCCAAATAGGGTGCTCCTTAATCCATCGGCATGATTATATTACAAGAGTGGCTTTAAGATAAATGCGACTTGTCCATTTAACAGATCTTCATATGACAGAGCCGTTGGGTTTTTCTCGATTTTGGGGGAAACGTAGCCTAGGATATTTTTCCTGGCGCCGTCGCCGCCGTTTTATCCATACTAAAGAAGTTCTAGATTTGATTACTGAATCTGTTCTATCTGACGATCCCGATTTAATCACTATTACGGGAGACTTAGTGCAATTGGGCTTGCCAGGCGAAATTAGAGAGGCCAAAGCGTGGTTACGCAACCTATCTAAGAAGGCGAAGGTTTTTGTAGTGCCAGGAAACCATGACATCTATGTTAAATCCTCTATTAAATTAGTCAGAGAACTTTGGAGTCCATATCTACATTTAATGGGCAATTCTTTTCCGGGGTTTGTTAGGATGGGTTCAGTCATAGTGATTGGGCTGTCTTCCGCGTATCCTGCTCCTGTTTGGTCCGCGGAGGGAAGAATTAATTCTGAACAATTAGAAACACTACGACGAATCATGCGAGAATTTGAAAATAAATTCGTTTGCATCCTCCTTCATCATCCAATTACAACTGATGGAGTATCTGTTAGAAAGCAATTGAAAGATCTAGAGGTTTTGCAGAAGGACTTCTTGAATCTTAAAACAAACCTGATACTTCATGGCCACTTACACGTCAACAAGCGGTATAATTTAGGGTCGGAATTAAAAGTTTTTTGCACGGCTTCTGCATCCAGTATGGAGAGTGTAAGCCCCGCGTCCTACAGACTTATAGACTTTAGTGAGGATAGATTGGGGGTGGACGTTTCTTCTGTCTTAAAAACTTTGAATTTAGATAGTGGTGAGTTACATGAAAAAGAAAATATGAAATGGCGCTCCGATTTGGCTGTGACTGATTCAGGTAGAGTGTCGATTTAAGAGTATGGTAATTGCGATGATTATAAGTGCAGGGGTGAGTGAAGTAAGGGCTGGCGATAGATCAAGTAGCTGGTCGAGATTTGATGCCGTTTGTTCGATTAAATAAAATAATATTCCAATCACGCCTCCCATCACAGCCAAAAAGCCGTTTGATCGATTTTTGATTGAGGCGCCTGCTAGAGGCACACTCAGAATAGACATCGCCATTAAAGTTAATGGCAAACTGATTTTTTTCCACAGAAGAGAGGAGTATTCAGAGGAGTCAACTGCTAGTATTTTATTTTGGTTGAGGTGTTTTAATAGGCCGGTAATGGACAAGGTCGCCGGGGGCGATACTAATCGCCCAAATTGTTCTCTGGTTAAAAAGCTGTCCCAGACCCGGGTCTCTATTATGCTCTCTTTTACTTGGTCGTCTCGAAAGGTGGTTTCTTTTATGTCGAAGAGAAGCCAAGTTCCATCATCTTGAAAATATGCCTTACTGGCTTCAACAAATCGCACCAAAGAGCCAGTGGAGTCAGTTTCATAAATTTCAATCTCCCTAGGCACATGGCGAGACTCTAGGTTTCCAATCCTCAGTGTCTGTAGACCCTGCCGAGTCCAGAGTTCGTCAGACTGCACCGTAGTTTTCTCGATTTTAAGTGTGGAAAGCTCGTGAGCCGCTTTTTCCAATTTGGGAATAAGCAGTTCCAACATGACGATGCTAACAACAGAAAGCAGCAATCCTAGAGCGGCCAAAAGAGCAGTTAATAAGTTCTTTGATACGCCGACAGCTCGAAATATTACTAGTTCTTTATTATTTGCTAGCCCTCCAATTGTGAGCAAGGAACACAGAGTGACAGTTACTGGTAGGAGTTCTACTAGTCGAGAACCAGAGCCTAGAAGAACAACTTGTATTGAATGAATTAGAGTGAAGTCGCCCTTGCCCACATCATCCAAAGTTTCTAGGAGGTCTAAAAAAGAAAATAGGGACATAAGACCAAAAGCTACGAGTAAGCAGTTCCAAAAAAAAAGTCGAGCTATGTATTTTAATATAAGCAAATTCAATTTTCTCTGATCCTTTTGAGCCTTAAAAAAATTAATAGAACGGATAGGAATATTATCGGGCCAAACCAAAGATGTGGCCAAACTTGCTGTTCGACCAAAGTGCGAGAGAATCCTAGAAAGATGTAATATGTCGCATAAATAGCAATAGCAATTGGAATTTTTGCGAGCCTACTTTGTCTTGGGCTTATCGAAATTAAGGGCAATGCTGTCAGTGTAAGGATGAAGCAGGATATTGGAGCGGAGAGCCTCCATTGGAGTTCCGCTTTCTCTACAGGGTTTGTAGAACTGGCCAGTATAATGTTTGGTTTCTTCTTGGCCCGTTGATTTTGTTCGATAGTCTTAAAGGCGTTTATTTGAAGGGTTAGATTTTCCAACTGCACAAAAAACTTATCTTCAGAGCTGATTTTGTATATCTCTGCGCCTTCAAGAGAAAGTTGATGAGTTTTGGGGGTGATGAAAGATTTTATAGTTCCAATCGGAGCGGTTATGATTTCGAACCCATCTTCCTGTTGGTTCTTTATGAACACTTCCTCTAGCTTCCCAGATGAAAAGTCATTTTTACCCAAGTAGATTATCTGTTCCTCGTTCTCTGAGAGATAAAAGCGTTTCGACTTGACCTTTTGAAATTCCCATTTACTGGCTATTTCATCTTTAAGTGTATAAATTTCTTGGTAGGCCCAAGGGCGACAAAACAGAGAGGCGCCCGCTGATAATACACCGATCAGTACGCAGCCTATTAGAATGTTGCCAGTAATTCTCTTGGAACTGGTCCCGCTTACTTTTATTGCGATAAGTTCACTGTTAAGGTTTAACCTGCCAAATGCGATGACAGTACTCAAAAAGTAGGATAGTGGGAGTAGAACACCGAATGCAATTAGCGTTTTTAAAAGAGTGAGCACGATAATTTCCTTGCCGGATAGCGAACCGTCAACCGCTTCTCCGAGAAAGATTGTTAAGCTGTACATTAAGAAGATCATAGCTAGAACACAAAATGTGACAAAAAAGCTAAGTAGAATTTCTTTAATAATATAGCGGTCAATGAGCATTGGTGTACTTTAATTAAAATGACAATGAAACTAACAACTACATTTTATCTGTTTTGGGACGAGCATAAAAACCTTATTTTTTGCTTTATTTTTTGCTTTTTAAGTCCGCCTTTACTATCCATGGAAGTTGGAGAAGATAACTCGATATTTGCAGAAATCAAAGGAGATGAGGTGGTGAAGATAAAGGCCAAAAGTGGATACAAACTGCTTGACGCGCAAACCCTCTCTCTCGAGGGTGATGTTGTATTCGAAAGCGTGGATTGGAAAATAACTGGCGAGAAAATGAAAATCAGCGGTCAGTTAAGCAGTCCCGATGTGATTATCGTAGACGGCAATCTTGCAACCATACAAAGTACGAATGTGAGCGAAAATGATTCTCTGAAGGCTGTTGGAAAAACAGTTAAGTTTGATTTTTTAAGTAATAGGATATTCGCAATCGGAGATGCCTATATAACAACTGATTCGCAGCATTTTGCAGGCCCTTCTTTAGTCTATTCATATGAGAGTGGAAAACTTAGTTCGAGCGGGGAGGGGAGGGTGAAATTTCACTCAAAAAAATAGATGTGCAAAAGACTTGTTTATGAACCCCAGTTCTTAGCAATTTCATCTTTTAAAGTTATGAAGAGCTCGTGTTTTATTTCTGTCTTTCTCAAAACTTCTGGAGGGCCGGGCCAATCAGAGTCTTCGAAAATTGTTCCAGCAAATACGCGCTGCCCGTCATATCTTGGAAAAACATGGAAATGAACGTGAGGGTCAACCATCATCAACATTAAATAGTTTATCTTGCTATAGTCGAAACAAAATTTTAACGTTGTCTCAATGTCTAGTACCACTTTTGATAACTCTCTTTGGGATGAGTTCGAGAGTGCACTAAAGGATTTGACGTCTTCCTTGCAAGCTAATATCAGACTCCCCAGAGTTAATTGTACCGGCCTGAGCATTACAACCCAGTTAGTATATTCTTCAATAATATTTACCGGATATCCGAAGTTGGTGATAGTAGAGTTCATTTTAATGCTTCCAAGTTCCATTGTTTTACGCTTTGAGTTGCCGCGACTAAGTCAGCCTTGTCGTCCACTTCACACCAGCTAAAATCGCCTACAAAGCAAGAACTAACCGTTCCATTGCCGGCGAGTGAGTCAATTGCCGAGAGGTACCATTTCCCAAGACCACTATTTTTCCTCATTATGGTTTCTAGTTGTTCAGTAAATATCTTCGCCCCAACTGAGTTAAATCGTATCATTCCAATGGATTCGCCGGTTACCTCGTTGGTGGGAAGCGTTTTACTGACCCTTTGGATCTCTCCCTCTCTCTCTATGATTTTCATATCATCGCTGTCGTATGAAGGTTTTTGGTCGCATGCAATAGTTATTGGGCATTTCGATTCGTCCTCTAAAAGCTTCTTGAGAACTCCAGCTTGAAAGATAGTGTCGCCATTGATAATGACGAAAGGGCGGGTCATTTCCCCCCTGGCAACCCAACAGGTTCCTAGATTGTCACAATTTTGATAAAAGGGATTGAAGAATGTTCTTACCCCATGGAAGGAACTTTTTTCTACTATGTCTTCGATTTTATCTGCGCCGAATCCAGTTATTACAACTACTTCCTCAATGCTAGTTTTACTTATTTCCTGTAGTTGCCAGCCTAACAGAGACTGAGTGCCAATCTTTAACGCGGCTTTTGGGGTGTCCTTTGTTAAGGGGAGTAGTCGCTTGCCTTGCCCGGCGCTTAAAATTATGGCTTTCATTTTTTCTGTACGGTTTTACGTTGAGTTGTTAAGGATAACATGTCATCTTGCTGCTGCAGATCATAACTATTTTTCTCTCTGTCTTCTATTTAGCATTTTATTCCATTTGGCTAGGTTCGCTAGAGGATCTTTGACGTAATGACTGGCCTTCACTATTGATAGGAGTGCCTTATTAAAAATAGTTCCGATTTTATCCATTGGCCTGTCTAAGTCTATGAAAAGTACTGCTCGATACTCATCAGTACCATTTTCTACTTCATGCTCGTAGGTGTCGTCGAATAGCATGCACTTACCTTCCGACCAGTACTGTTTTTGGTTGCCTACTCTTATCCAACAATTCCTCGAAGCATCAGGTATCTGAAGTCCTAAATGGCATCTTACTAGAGCTTTCGTGGGTCCCCTATGGGGGGGTATTCTATAGCCGGGTGCCAGAATGGAAAACCAAGCATTTTGTAAACCATCGATGCTGGCTAGAATTCGACTTGTCTTTGGGCATTTCTTGCAATTTTCTGATACGGGAGATTTAAATATATAGAACGCGAATGTTTTCCAATTGTTGCCCTTTGAAATTCTCGCTTGATCGGGGCTGATTTGATGGAAGGAAGGAATGTCTTCTGGGCTCTCCCAAACTGAATCTAATTCCTCACGAATGTCCTCCCAACTTTCTTCCAACAGATTAGTACATGAAAAAGAATTGTTAGGTAAAAATGGGGTTGTTTTTACACTAGAATGTCGTGCTTGAAATGCACCAACCGCTCGCAATAGCTTTTTTCCACCAGAGTGAATTAGGCTTCTCAAAAATGGTTTAATCATTGCTTTCTGAATCTGCTCCGATAATTCGCTCTGCCAAAGATAGGTCTTCCCATGAATCTACATCGATGGCAGCTCTTGGTTGGTCTATTATAACATAGCTTGCCCTGCAATCCGTTTGTCTACTCAAAACATTAAATGCGTCTTGAGTAGTGAGCATCCCAAGTTTATACCTTATCAGATATAGTAGGCCGAATTGGCTCGCAAGTTTCCACGGACTTTTTCGCAACGCTTCTAATTTAGTCCAGAGATTTAAGATGTTGGAGCATTTCTTGCTTTTCAGAAAAAAGAGATTGCTTCCACAAAGAGTTTTATCACTAAACTGCAGCTTCGTTCTTCGACTCTCTGGAAATGAATTTTTTATAACTTCATAGGGTACCAAACCCACAATAAAATCAGCCCGATTCTCGACGCTAGCTTGCACAAAGTTTTCAATTATCCTGACGTTAAGAAGAGGGTGATCGGCTGTAGTAAGAAGTACTGGATTATCGGACATCATAAATGCTTTGGCAGCACTTTCACTAGGTCCGGACGAAGGTTCAACATACTCTACTTTTCTTTGTGCTAGAATTCTTTTCATAATCTCAGAGTCATCTTTTTTTGCCCTTTCGGGCCCAACAACTAAAATGTGAGAAAATTTTTGGCTAGATGAAAGGGTGCTGATCACTCTTTCGATTGTCGGTACTCCTGCAATCAAAGTGAAAATGTTGGGGTTTGTAGTTTGGTGATCCTGTTCGATAGGCCTTTCTCCCGCGAGGACAACGACCGATAAGTTTTCCATTCCGTGCTTGTCCTCGACTCTTTATAGATTCTTTTTATAGACGCGATACGTCTTGGATCGATAGCCGCCTAGAATTTTGATTATGTTGCTCATGGCGCTGTTATTTTCTAGAATCCATGACATTTCAACATCGTCTATCAAATTTAAGGTGGCTGGCTTCCTCAAAGCGTTCACGACGGACAAAGCTAAACCCGGTCCCAGCTTGGTGTCATGGTACTTTTTTCTTACTCCCATTAAAGGTATTCTGGCGCTTTTTGGGTAGGTTATTTTTAATCGGTAAAGTAATTTTATCCAACCGGTTGGCCAAAGTTTGCCGTTAAGATCTTTCACGGCTTCGTTAACGTTAGGGAGCAGAACTATAAAAGCCGCCGGTTCGCCTTCTATACTTGCGATCTGTATAAAACTATCTGGTATGAGCATCAACATTTCTCTGCCAATTGTTTGAAATTCAGTTTTCCCGAAGGGTATAAAGCCCCAATTTTCACTCCAAGCATCATTGAAAATATTTCTGATTATTTCTAGTTCATTTGTGAGATCTTTTTTATTGATCGAGCGGATTGTCATGCTTTTAGGCATGCTTCCTATCAATTTGCACATCACCTTAGGTGGTTGAAAACTTGCCTTAATCATATACGCGTATAAATCCATTTCTTTCTTGTAGGCGAGGTTCTCTAGGTGGGAGGCGTAATAATGTAGACCATTTGGCATCATAAAATAGGGATCTGTATCAAAGCCATCAACTAGCAAGCCGACCTCTTGGTTAATATTAAGACTAAAGGGCCCCATGACTTGGGAAATCCCTCTCTCTTTTAGCCAAGTTTCTGCTCGTTCGAACAGCTCGCTGAAAATACTCTGTTTATTCACTGCCTCTAGAAAACCGAAAAAGCCAGTTTTGTCTCCTCGTTTCGACAGGTGAGATTGATCTATTTGTGCGGATATTCTTCCAACAGGGACCCCATTTTCATAGGCCACCCATCCTGACCAACTCAGGTGTTGAAATACTCCTTGCGAAGGTGATAAAGCCATTTGACGTTCAATCTTTAGAGGAGGCACCCAATTATCTGTCTCACCATAAACGTTCCATGGAACCCCTATAAAATCGCGTAAGGATCTTTTATTAGCTACTTTTTCTATAAAAACACCTTTTTCCGGCATGTTGAGCTCTCTTGTTATTTCAGTGTTAATGGAAAAACCTGATAAAATCCAGTCTAGCCTTAGTTATTTAGCCTTAATAATAGCACGGCCGGGTAGAAGAAATGTCTTGTTTTAACTAGTTTTTCAAAGAGCTAATATAGGTTTGTAGCAGGGCAAACCTTAAAAAAGAGGAGCGAGAAATGAAGAATAGAATCGAAGAGGAATACGTTCAAATAGATAGTGTAGATTGGCAACCTTTTCCGGAGGATTTCTCAGATGGAGGTATTCGGTGGAAACTTTTACACGTGTCTCCAGAGTTGGGTTCATGGACAGCGATCTTTGATTGTCCGAAGAATTCCTCATTTGCAAGTCACATTCATGTAGGGCCTGGGGAGTATCTTTTGACAAAAGGTAAAATGGAGGTTCGAGGAGGAAAGGATGATGGCGGATCAACTGCGAACGCTTTGGGTTACGGATACGAATCATGTAATGCTTTTCATGATAAGACCTTTTTTCCGGTCGATAGTGAGTTCTATATGACTTTTATCGGCCCCTTGCAATTTGTTAACGATGATGGAAGCCCAAAGGCCGTCGTAGGGTGGGAACAAGCTGATGCTCTGTGGAGCTCTCAGAACGCATAGCCGAAATTTCGTGAGGTTTTATATGAAAAAGATTTGATAGATTTTTCATAGGTGCCTTATAATATGGGACAATTATAATGTATTATTCCAAGACTAATTTCTGATGATTAAGGTTAGTTCTCTCTCACACCGTTACGGCGACACACTGGCAGTGGACGAGGTCTCATTCGAGATAAACTCGGGAGAGATAGTCGGTTTACTTGGACCCAACGGTGCCGGGAAAAGTACAATTATGAAAATCTTGACGGGCTTTCTTCGTCCTCTTGAGGGGTGGGTGGAACTCGAAGGGCAGAATATCTGGTCTCGGATATCGGCCTCACAGGCTAAAATAGGGTATCTCCCCGAAAATAACGTTCTTTACGAAGAGATGACGGTTTTAGATTATCTTGGGTATACCGCTATTCTACGAGGTGTACAAGAGAGCCTTTTGCCGTTCGCTATAGAAAATGCGCTAAAAAAAACAGATTTAGCGGCCAAGTCAAATCATACCATTGGAACTCTTTCCAAAGGTTTTAGGCAACGTGTGGGTGTGGCTCAAGCTATCTTGCATCAGCCTAAGGTGCTCATTTTGGATGAACCTACAAATGGTTTGGATCCTGTCCAGGTTCAGCAAATGCGAAGGACGATAAAAGGACTTTCGGATAATAATACAACTGTGATTTTGTCGACGCATATATTGAAAGAGGTGGAGTCAGTCTGTGATAGGGTTATCGTGATAAAGGAAGGTAGAAAGGCATTAGACTCAAAACTCGTTGATCTCAGTGCTCAAGGAAGATTTACTGTTACTGTCGATAAGGAGCTAGAAGATTTTGGTACGGCTGTAGGACCACTAGCAAAATTTGCGACGCTTAACTTCATTGAGAAAAACGAAACGGGCTTTCAATACACTCTAACCTTGAAAAATGAGGCCGTTGTTTCAGAAGTTGCTCGGTTGGTAGTGGAAGCGGGTTTCGGTTTATCAGAGCTCTCAAAAGAAAAACGTGATTTGGAAACCATATTTAATGAAATTTAGAGGCTATTTTTTGTGCTGAAGTTGGTTGCGGTTTTTAAAAAAGAGATAAAAACTTTTCTTTGCAGTCCCGTTGCTCTGGTATTTTTCGGAGCCTATCTCCTAGCGACTTTATTTAGTTTTTTCTGGGTAGAGAAATTTTTTTCCAGGAACTTGGCTGATGTGCGACCTTTATTTGAGTGGATGCCAGTTATTATGATTTTCTTGGCCTCTGCGATCACGATGAGAATGTGGTCAGAGGAAAGGCGTACTGGCACGATAGAGTTGCTCATGACTTCTTCCGTCGAAATTTGGGAATTGGTTCTGGGCAAATTTTTTGCATGCCTGGTTATTATCGGGCTAGCATTAGCGTTTACGATGATTCTGCCGTTCACTGTTAATTTTGTTGCGGAATTAGATTGGGGCCCGGTGATGGGTGGATATGTCGCCACATTGTTTTTGGCTGCTGGATATCTTGCAGTTGGATTGTATGTTAGCTCTAGGTCCGAGAGTCAAATAGAGAGCCTCATATTAAGTAGCTTAATTTGTGGGTTTTTCTACATATTAGGTACAGACGCTGTGACTAGTTTTTTTGGCGCTGAGCTAAAAGATATTTTTAAATTCCTAGCGCCGCAAGTCCATTTTGAATCCATTATGAGAGGAGTTGTAGATTTTAGAGACATTTTCTATTACTTCAGCTTCGCGGGTGTTTTTCTTTGCTTGAACGTTTTTCGAGTGGAGCGAGTTCGTGGTGTAACTGAAAACTGGACGGGGTTGCACTTTGTACTATTTTTGGTGTTGGCCAATCTTTGTGTTGGGAATCTATGGCTAGCCTACCTAAGTGGTTTGAGGGTCGATTTAACTAAAGATAACATTTATAGCGTTTCTGATGTAACCAAAGACTATATTCAACAAGCGACAGAGCCGCTGCTCATCAGAGGCTATTTTAGTTCAGAAACTCATCCCCTTTTGTCGCCACTTGTGCCTAGAATTCGAGACATATTAGAGGAATATAAAATCGCTGGAGGGCGACAGCTCACTATAGAGTTTATAGATCCAGCGAACCATCCTGAGTTAGAGAGAGAAGCTAATGAACGGTATGGCATTAAGCCAATTCCTTTTCAGTTTGCTAGCAAATATCAATCTTCGGTGGTCAATTCTTACTTTAATATTCTAGTGTCATACGTTGATGAGTATGAGATTTTGGATTTTAGAGATCTAATAAGTGTGAAGGCGGAGGCCGAAACAGATATCCGGATAGATTTGAGAAATCCTGAATACGATGTCACTCAGGCGATTAAAAAGGTTCTCAAAAATTACGCAAGCAAAAGTTCTTTGTTCGAAAACCTTCAGGAGCAAGTGAAACTGAAAGCATACGTGTCTCCGGAAGATGTCTTGCCTGAGTCGATTGTTCCTCTGAGAGTCAACTTAGATAGCTTGCTGAAAAAAATGTCAGGCGAGAACAAAGGAAAATTCTCTTATCAATATTTTGATCCCGAGGCTGACAATGGGAAGGTTCGGTTGGAGTTAGAAGAAGAGTTTGGCTTTCAACCAATGACGACAAGTTATTTTAGTACCAGTCACTTTTGGTTTTATTTGGTTTTGGAGAGTGGGGAAAAAAAGGTGCAGATTGATTTGCCCGAGGATTTAACACCGTCATCCTTGGAGAAAAATATAAACGAAGCGATAAAAAAGCTCGGTACTGGTTTTATGAAAACTGTCGGAATTGCAGCATCTATTTCAGAAAGATCAGGACTTATTGGTAGTTCGGGTATATCTGCCTTGAGGACTAAGTTACTGGAATCCTACTTAGTGGAGGATTTAACACTTTCGGATTCTACTGTGCCAGCCAACATAGACCTTTTGGTAGTGATATCGCCTAAAAACCTAGACGAAAAATCTTTATTTGCTATCGATCAATTTTTGATGCGTGGAGGAACGATTGTCATTGCTTCATCGCCTTTTGATATATCCACTGGAGATGCGATAACTGTACAAGAGTCTCAGACAGGATTAGAAAATTGGCTTTTGGCCAATGGAATAACGGTTGAAAAAGCGTTGGTGTTAGATAAAAAAAATATGCCCTTCCCCGTGCCTGTTGATCGTAATATCGGCGGTTTCGTTATTCAGGAAACACAACTCATAGATTACCCTTATTTTATTGATATACGAGACGAGAGGAATAGCAAAGCTGGGGTGTTCAGCGGGCTTGAACAAGTTACTTTGTCTTGGGGTTCCCCAATAAAACTGGAAGAGGACCCTAAAGGCGATAAAAAAATAGAGAAAATATTGGAGAGCTCTAGTGAGTCATGGGTATCTACGTCTCTAGCTCTGCAGCCTGATTATGACAACTATGGTGATTTTGGGTTCGAGGTTCCTGATGAAATGAAAAAAAGTCTGCTGGGAGTAAGTATCGAGGGAAGCTTTGAGAGTTATTTCAAAGATAGATCTAACCCCTTTGAAGACGGTGTTTCAGAAAAGGCTGAAGATTCAACGGGAGAAGATCAGGCTGAGGTTGTTTTCAAAAAAATTCTAAAGTCGCCAGAAAACGCGAAGATTATGTTCTTCAGTTCTAATACTTTCGTATCCGACGTGATGTTAGATTTAGCCTCATCTGCCATGGGGACCAGATATGAAACCCCAGCGAATTTGATATATAACGCCGTGGATTGGTCTTTGGAAGATGTGGGTCTTCTGACTATAAGGGGGCGGGGGCAGTTTATTAGAACTTTGCCATCCTTAAGTACGCGCGGCAAGATATTCTTGGAATACTTCAACTATTTTTCCGCCTTTATGCTCCTTATTTTTAGTTGGTATCTGCTAAGGATCGCTGTGGGAAAAAGAGGAAGAATAATTGCAGAAGAGCTAACCTCCAGGAGTGTTAAGGAGCGTTCCCTTTGAATCGGCTTAGCATTTTTTTAATAACTTTATTGGTGGCCCAACTTCTCCTTTGGGGAGGTTTGGAGTTTACCAAGCCCGAGCGAAGTATCCGTGAGGAAAAAACGCGAAGCCTGCTGGAAACTGAGGCACGAACAGTGAAAGCAGTAGAACTGAGTGGTGAAGATGGTTCGCTAAGTTTTTTTATCGAAGATCAGCGGTGGCAGGATGCAGATTTAGAAAATTTTCCAGTTAATCAGTACAAGCTGGCTGAATTTCTATCAAAAATTACTGATTTAAAAAGAGGCTTGCCTGTATCCTTTAGTGAAGGCTCCCATGAGCGCTTCGAAGTCGCCGAAGAAGACTATAAGCTAAAAGTTAGATTCAAGAAAACAGACGGCGCTTCTCTTGTTTTGTTTTTTGGTAAGCCGGCAACGATCAGGCAAAGTTACGTAAGGCTTGCTGGAGAAGATTCTGTATATATAGTAGATGTAGAGTCGTGGGAACTAGATACTTCGCGTGATAATTGGCTAGACAAAGGCTATTTGAGAATCTCTCCAGAAAACGTCTCCGCTATTATTTTAGATGACATGACATTTAAGAAGAAAGATAACCTGTTTAGATTAGAGGCGGAAAACTACGATCAAAGTAAAGTTGATAAATTCCTTGAAACTTTAACAGACCTTCAACTATCCCACTTTGTCCAGGGAGAAGAGCTTAGTACGGATGGTTCCGGTTTTGAAAAGTTATTCAAATATGAAAACGAGGACGGTTCTTTCGGTCAGGTTACAACTATGTCGACACCAGATCCTGAGGCGAGTTACTTTGTCAGGAGGACTGATAAAAAAGGCACATTTAAGATTGCTGCTGAGATTGTAAAGGAGATTCGTGCGGCTAGTCTTGAAGAGTTTTTAGGTGAAGCTAATCACGATAAGTGAAAAGCGCCGAAAGCTTATAACAAGTTATTCTATCACTTTTTTTATAATGCGAGTTTAGACTGGTGCCGAGGAGAGGATTTGAACCTCCACGGGGTTGCCCCCACTGGCACCTGAAGCCAGCGCGTCTACCAATTCCGCCACCTCGGCATGGGAAATTCGCGAGACTAACGCCTATTCGACTTATAGTCAAATTGCCATGGGAATAAAGTTTATGCCCAGAAGGAAAAAACCCACTGCAAAAATCAATACTAAGTTGCCCACCAAAAAGTCGATCTTAGACTTTTTGAGCAAGAAAGGTGGGTGTTGTGACAAAGTGGAAATTGTGAAGCAGTTTGGTCTCTCAGAAAGGAAAGAGCGAAAAGAATGCGAAAAGAAGATTTCCTCGCTTGAGAGTAAAGGCCTAGTTCAAGTCGAGGGGAATAAGATATATTTGATTCAGAAGGGGGGTGAGTTTTTAGAGGGAAAAGTTTCTACACATCCGCGAGGTTTTGCATTCTTGGTGACAGAAGAGGGTGTGCCCGATGTTTTCTTACCACCTCGAGAGGCTAGGAAGGTTCTAAATGGAGACAGGGCTTTAATTCGTTTTATCAATCAAAGGAAAAATAACAAGGTTTATGGCCGCATTGTCAAAGTTCTAAAAATTCGCCATAAGGTGATTATTGGTCGCTACAAGACTGATGAGTTTGGCCGACTACTATTTGTCCCAGCAGGGGGCGGTAAAGGCCCTATAAGGCTAAGGCGCCCACAGCAAAAGAAGTCGGTAGATAGTGGGCAGCTATTGTCCGTGAAAGTGCATCGGGACTCCAATGGGCTGGTTAGTTCCATAGCAGAAATTCAGGAAAAGCTTGGTGACTTGTCTTCAAAGGGGGTGCCACAAAAAATTGCGATCGTGAACAATGGTATTCGTGATGGGTGGAGTGAGGAGATTAAGAAAGAGGCACTAGAGCTCCATCGGCGGAATGAAAAAGAGATAGGTCGTGGCCGTAAAGATCTACGTTCTTTACCATTTATAACAATAGATGGTAAAGATGCGAAGGATTTTGATGACGCAGTATATGCTGAAAAAAGTGAGGCCGGATACTCTCTTTCTGTAGCAATAGCTGATGTCTCTTTCTATGTGAAAGCGGGAGGTAGTCTTGATAGAGAAGCTTTTGAACGAGGTAACTCTGTTTATTTCTCTCAGTCAGTAATACCAATGCTGCCCGAAATACTATCAAATGAATTATGTTCTCTCTTACCTGATGAAGATAGGTTTGTCCTAGTCGTGAGATTGGAGATTAGTAATACAGGGCGGTTGCAAGAATTTGAATTCAGCGAGGCGGTAATCAATTCCAAAAAACGTTTCACCTATGATGAGGTTCAGTCCATATATGATGACGGACTTAATACGGCTAATATTCCAAATGTTGTGTTGGAGAACCTTATCCATCTGAAGGAAGTCTATGATGCTCTTGCTCATGCTCGTAGTGAACGGAAAGGCTTGAGTCTGGACGGACCTGAAATCAGATATGATTTTGATAAGGGAGGCCGGATCACCTCGATTCAACTAGTGCCTAGGAAGGATTCTCAAAAAGTAATAGAGGAGTGTATGATTGCTGCGAACGTTGCGGCAGCTAAATTCTTCAATGAATCCGAGACGCTTTACCGACACCACCCAGAGCCAGAGCCAGAGAAGATAGAGGAATTAAGGCAGGAAGCAAAAAGAATCGGATTCATCACCTCTCCAGCCTTAGATGATTCACTAACTTTATGCAATCGTCTTCTTGAACTAGCGGGTAAGAGCAAAGAAAGGCTCTTAATAGAGTCCATGGTGATGCGAGCCCAAAAATTAGCGAGCTATTCAAGTTCTGAAAAAAGCCATTTTGGACTGTCTCTGTCCCACTACACTCATTTTACTTCTCCTATTCGAAGGTATTCTGACTTGATCGTTCATCGCTTGATAAAGAAAAAGCTTAGAAATTTGAGGTCATATGATGAAGTCGGTCTAAGCACGGAATCAGTAGCTGTTCAATGTTCCTCTTGTGAGAGAAGGGCTGAGGAGGCAACCCGAGAGGAGATGGCTTACTTAAAGTGTGAGTTCATGAGTAGGCAGATAGGGCGCTCCCACAGTGCAATTGTTGTGTCCGTCCTGGATTCAGGAGTGTATGCACAAATTTTGTCCAATGCGATAGAAGGTTTTATTCCATTAGAAAGACAATTTACGAACGATGCAAACATGAAGAAGTTACCGGATATTTATAGCCTTGGGCAACATATTCTGATTGAGGTAGAAGAAGTTGATGTTTTAGCCCGTAAAATATTTTTCAAACTTGCTTCAAGTAAACCCATTGCTAAAAAGGAACAAAGATGACAGAGGATATCTTGGTCGGTGGTTGGCACTCAGCTTTGATGGCATTGGAGCGAAACCCTCACCTTTGCAGAGAAATCTGGCTACTTTCCAAAGAGAATAGAAGTAGCTTTATCGAGCGCGAAGCGGTGATAGCGACGGCAGGCTTAAGGCCCCAATTTGTCGATAGGAAAACTTTAACTAAAATTTATGGGGGAGATGGCCATCACGGCGTCGTTCTAAAGAGAAAACTGCCAAACTTGACGCCCCTTAAAGAGTTTCTCAATAACCTGGGGGATAAAAAGCGAAAGAATCCATTAATTTTGGTCTTAGACAGAATTCAAGATCCAGGAAACTTTGGGGCATGTCTTAGAGTGGCGGCATGCGCAGGTGCCGACGCAGTCATATATCCTAATAACAATAGCGCGCAAATAACGAGTGCCGTTGCTCAGGCCGCCAGTGGGGCTTTGGATGTTCTTAAACTGGTTAGAGTTCCGAATGTGGCAAATGCTCTTCGTGAGTTATCAAAAATAGGTATTTGGCTAATAGGAAGCGCAGAAGCGGGTGATCGAAGTCTTTATGATGT
The DNA here is from genome assembly GCA_902551695.1 of uncultured Pseudomonadota bacterium. GTDB lineage: Bacteria > Pseudomonadota > Gammaproteobacteria > TMED69. The sequence goes on along the minus strand of CACDEI010000010.1, from coordinate 6,973 downwards.
TGATTTTTCGTTATCGACTGCAATAATCGTGGGAAACGAGGGCTCAGGAATAAGAGAGTTGACTAGAAACCTTTGTGACATTGTGGTGTCGCTACCTTCTGGGGGGGAGTTATCATCCTTGAATGTATCTAACGCGGCGACTGTTTTAATTTATGAGGCGTTAAGACAGCGGATAAGCTCATCAGAGATGAGTTAAGGTGGCAGGAAAACTTTGCATTAATATTGTTTATAAAATAAAATACTCTCCTTAAAAAACATCTACAACTCCTTGCTTCACCGCAAAATTTTGTCGGGAAGCTAAAAAAACCTAGGGGAGAAAATATGAGGCATTACGAAATAGTGTTCTTGGTCCATCCCGATCAGAGCGATCAAGCGAGCGCGATGGCCGAGAGATATCAGTCGATGATAGAGGCTTCAGGCGGCTCTGTTCATAGAACCGAGGATTGGGGACGCCGGCTCTTGGCATATCCAATCGATAAAATACATAAAGCGCATTATTTCTTGATGAATATAGAGTGCGGAAGTCAGGCGTTAGATGAGCTTACCAGCGCATTCCGCTTTAACGATGCTGTTTTAAGACATTTAGTAGTGCGAAGGCCTGGAAAAATAACCGATGCCTCACCTATATTTCAAAGTAAGGATGAACAAACGCCTAAAGAAAGCGAAAGTAGTCCTCGACAAGCCAGTGATAGGACTAATGGTGCTGATGAGCCCAAGGCAGAACCAGTAGAAGCAGATGCCCTAGCAGACGCTGAAGAAGTCAAGGAGAACCATGATGGCTAAATTCCAGAGAAGAAGAAGATACTGTAAATTCACCGCTGAGGGAATTAGTGAAATAGATTACAAGGATCTAGCCTTGTTAAAGGGCTCTCTGACTGAAAGTGGAAAGATTGTTCCGAGCCGGATATCAGGGACAAAGCCGCACTATCAACGTCAATTATCTGTCGCTGTGAAACGAGCGAGATATCTTGCTCTTTTGCCTTATTGCGATGGACACTAAGTAGTTCCGGAAACCTTTTTAGGGATTTGGAGCGAAGTTAATGGAACGGGTCGCTCGGTTTGCGATGAGTGGGCCTCTAGCGGCAATTTCGGTCGTGCTCCTCTTTCTATTGCTCGGCCTTTTATTTGCACCTTTTTTCGTGATTAGTTCTGCAATTATTGCTCTGGTCACGCTTAGACAGGGGTATACTGAAGGACTGAAGATAACGATCAGTGCCTCTGTCCTCTATTGTGGCTTTAGTATATTGGCGTTCAATCAGAGCCTAATTGGAATAGTCTTTCCCCTAATGATGTGGTTGCCATTGATTATGCTGGCTTATCCATTAAGGCAGAGCCAGAATTATCAGTTTAGTTTCGTTTTAATCGCATTGCTGATTGCGGGCTATTCGCTCCTTTTTCGTGTTGTTGTGGGTGATCTGCAGGGATTCTGGACAAATAAAATACAGGCGGTCGTTGACATAATTTCTGCTGAAGCGGCACTAGACTTTTCTGCTGCACAGGTTCGACACTTGAGCGGACAAATCCATATCTGGTGGCTCATATTTTTAGAGTGCGCCTTGATTGTAACCCTATTTTATGCCAGATATTTACAATCTAAGCTTTACAATCCAGGTGGTTTTGCCGAAGAGTTCAAAAAAATCCAATTGTCGACGTTTTGGCTTTGGCTTTTACTGGTAGTGATTATACTCAATGTCTTTCAGCGGGCAGGTGGCTCTGAACTGCCTCTAACGGGAGATTTGCTTGCCATATTATTAGTTTTTTTCAGCTTCCAAGGTTTGTCAGTGGTGCACTTCCGCAACCACATGCAGGGTTTATCTGTTGGTTGGTTAGTAGGAGTGTATGTTTTCTTATTTTTAGTTCCTCAGGTTGTGGGGTTCATCCTAGCGGTTACTGGCATCTTCGATACCCTGACAGATTTTCGTGCTTTAAGGCAGACCGCTAATAAGAAAGATGAATGAAGATTGGTAACAAAAGGGCAGATGGATATGCTAATTTATGTTACATTCTTCCCAGACAATATCACGTATATAAATTGATTAGACGGAGTATCGTATGGACGTTATTTTATTAGAAAAAATAGGGGGGTTGGGAGAACTTGGGGATAAAGTAAGCGTTCGCTCAGGATATGGTAGAAACTTTCTATTGCCGACCGGAAAGGCTGTTATAGCAAATGCCGAAAATCTTGAAAAAGTCGAAAGTAGACGAATAGAATTAGAAAAAGGTCAGAAAGAGGTGTTAGAGGCTGCTCAGGGTAAGGCTGAGGCCTTGGCGCCGATTGAATTAAATATCTCCGCTAGAGTTGGAGAGGAGAACAAATTGTACGGGTCGGTTGGGACGCAAGAGATAGCGGAAGCTATTGTTAAAGCTGGAGTAGCCGTAGAAAAAAAGGAAATTTTGTTACCAAACGGAGCGTTGCGAGAAGCTGGTACTCACGAAGTAGATGTAAGGCTTCATCCCGACATTACTGTTAAGATTAATCTAACCATTAGCCCTGAAGATTCTTCATCTGCCTAAGGTTCTAGAAGCAACAGATACAAAAAAACAGAAGTAGCGTGGCCGCTGAAGATGAACTGAAAATCCCACCTCATTCTATCGATGCTGAGCAGTCGGTATTAGGTGGGCTAATGCTTCAAAACGAGGCTTGGGAAACTGTTTCCGACATCATAGACTCTACCGATTTCTACAGAGCTGCCCATTCAAAAATTTATTCGGCTATACAGAATCTTTCATTAGAAGATAATCCTTTCGATGTTATTACGTTAGGAGAGTGGTTGGATAATCGACAAGAACTAGAGAAGGTGGGAGGTATGGGGTATCTCTCGAATTTAGTTCAGAACACTCCAAGTGCAGCAAATATAGGCGCTTATGCAAGAGTAGTGAGGCAGAAGTCAGTACTAAGAGAGTTGATAAATGCTGCCAGTACCATCACTGAGAGTGCTTTTCGAACTGAAGGGCGTTCTCAGGAGGAGCTTTTAGGGGAAGCTGAATCTCTTGTCTTCAAAATTGCCGAGAGAGAAGAAAGGGGGACGAAGACTTACGAAGGCATGAAAGGTCTCTTGGACTCCGCCCTTCATCGGGTCCAAGAGCTTTTCGCGAACGGAGGTAAGCCAACAGGCGTACAAACTGGCTTCCATAAATTAGATGATATGATAAATGGCTTACAACCCTCAGACCTGGTGATTGTGGCTGGCCGACCTTCGATGGGAAAGACCGCTTTCGCTATGAATATTGCTCGCTCTGCAGCCATAAAACAACATGTTCCAGTTGTTATCTTCAGCATGGAAATGCCCAAAGAGCAGATTGCTATGAGGATGCTTGCCTCCCTCGCTCGTGTCGACCAAAAAAAAATCAGCACAGGTAAAGTTGCCGCGGCTGACTGGCCGCGCTTAACTTCTGCTGTCCAGTTGCTTGATGAAAACGTTAATTTATTTATTGATGATACTCCCGCTCTAAATCCAAATGAAATAAGGTCTCGTTGCAGGAGGTTAAAGAGAGATCAAGGTTTAGGATTGGTCGTAATCGACTATTTGCAATTAATGCAGGTGTCTAGGGCGACAGAAAATAGAGCGACAGAAATTGCAGAGATCTCGCGTAGCCTGAAAGCGCTAGCACGAGAAATCGGGTGCCCAATCATTGCACTATCACAATTAAATAGAGCGCTCGAGCTCCGACAAGATAAAACTCCTTTGATGTCAGATTTAAGAGAATCCGGGGCCATAGAGCAAGATGCCGATTTAATCATGTTTATATATAGAGAAGAAGTTTATGATGAAGAAACTGAAAAGAAAGGTCTCGCAGACATAATTATAGGAAAGCATCGAAATGGCCCGACCGGAAAGGTTCAGCTTAGGTTTAGAGGCGAGCATACAAATTTCGAGAACAAAGCACCCGAATATAGGGAAGGCGAAAGCGAATGAGTCGTCCAGCGAGAGTTGAGATAGACGTTTCCGCAGCAACGCACAATTTATCAACTGTTCAATCCCTAATAGGTTCTTCTAAGATTTTAGCAGTAGTAAAGGCTGATGCCTACGGACATGGATTAGGCCTAATCGCAAAGGGTTTTGGCAATGCAGATGCTTTTGGTGTGGTGTCAACCGAAGAGGCAATTGTACTACGAGAGTTAAACATACCTCATAGAATAGTCCTTCTCGAAGGGTTTTTTGATAAAAGGGAGTTAGAAATAATTAGAGAATTGCGTTTAGAGCCAGTTGTTCACAGTCATGCCCAGATTGAAATATTGAGAGAGTCCAGACTGACCCTTTCTGCCATCTGGCTAAAAATTGATACCGGAATGAATCGTCTGGGCTTTGATGCCGCTGCGCTAGACGATGCCTATAAAAAACTTAGGCCGTTATCCGATAATATTATTTTAATGAGTCATTTAGCAAATGCGAATTTGCCAAATAATTTGAGTGTGGAGGAGCAAATAAAAAAGTTTGGTGATGTTACCCTCGAATACTCTGATGAAAAGTCTTTAGCGAATTCTGGGGGTGTGTTGAAGTGGCGTTCTTCTTATTTTGATTGGGTACGACCGGGTCTGATCTTGTATGGTGTTTCTCCCTTTCCCGGAGTTGCGGCAGAAAGCTTGGGTCTTAAACCTGTCATGAGAGTTCTTTCAAACCTAATAAGCGTGCGACATGTTAAAGCGGGGGAGCCTGTCGGCTATGGAGGTGATTACGTTTGTCCTGAAGATATGACAATTGGTGTAGCCGCCTATGGTTATGCGGACGGTTACCCGAGGAGGCTAGAGACTGGACCACCAGTCTTGGTGCGGAATGCCAGGGCAAAGATCGTTAGCTCTTCGATGGATATGATGATACTAGACTTAAGAGGGGTGGAAAATCCAAATGTTGGTGACGAAGTAACGTTATGGGGAAAAAACCTGCCAGTTGAGGAGGTGTCTACCGCACTGGACACTATCCCCTATGAGTTGCTCTGTAGTGTTCGTAGGCGTTCTCGTCATAGAGAAATCATGGTATGAAAGCGGCGAATAAAAAGTATGTCTGCTCTGTATGTGGAAGCGTTCATAGTAAATGGGTAGGACAATGCCCGGATTGTCAAAGCTGGAATTGTCTTGAGGAGGTGACCTCTTTATCTCAACCTAAAAATATAGGTTTCCTCGGAAAAACCTCAGAAGCACAAGATCTTTCAGAGGTATCGACCGAAAAAGTCGTTAGAGTAGATACTGGGATAGGAGAATTTAACCGTGTCTTAGGCGGTGGATTAGTTCCTGGTTCAGTCGTTTTGCTGGGAGGCGATCCGGGAATTGGTAAAACAACTATACTAATGCAAAGTATCGGCATGATGAGCTCAGATCAAAGACTCAAAACGATTTATGTCACTGGTGAAGAATCTCCGAGCCAGATAAAAATACGGGCTGATCGCCTGAACCTTAGAGATTTGAACTTTAAAGTCTTAGCAGAAACCTCCGTCAATCTTATATTACTTGAAATCGAGCGATTGAAGCCAGATGTGATAGTAATCGATTCTATACAGACTATGGTAAATGAGGAATCTCAATCATCTCCAGGTTCTGTTAGCCAGGTGAAAGAGAGTGCAGCTAGATTTGTCAAATTAGCCAAGCAGAAGAACATTGCTTTTTTTTTAATAGGGCATGTTACCAAAGAAGGAGCCATAGCTGGACCAAGGATTTTGGAACATATGGTTGATGTTACCCTTTATTTTGAAGGACACTCAGATGGTAGGTATCGAATAGTGAGGGCAATTAAGAACAGGTTTGGGACTGTAAATGAGATTGGTGTCTTCTTTATGACTGACGGAGGACTTCGAGAGGTTTCTAACCCGAGTTCTATTTTGCTATCACGACATGAAAAACCAGTCAGTGGGAGCGTCGTTGCGGCTAGTATAGAGGGAACCAGACCAATACTGGTAGAGGTGCAGTCGTTATTAGATAAAAGTTCCTCTGGGGTACCGAGGCGGCTGACTGTAGGCATAGAACAAAACAGGGTTGCAATGTTGCTTGCTATTCTTAGTCGGCATGGAGATGTGTCGACCAGCGCGTATGACGTATTCGCCAATATTGTGGGAGGCATGCGTTTAACAGAAACCGGCGCTGATTTACCCATTCTATTAGCTATTCTATCTAGTCTACGCAATAGACCTTTTCCATCTGATACCGTTTGTTTCGGAGAGCTCGGTTTAGCAGGAGAGGTAAGACCTGTTAGTGGAGGAGTCTTGAGAATAAAGGAAGCTCATAAGCAAGGTTTTGAAAAAGCCATCGTGCCAAAAGGCAACGCGCCCAAGAATTCACCAGACAACATGGAGATTTTTGTGGTGAGTCGCTTGTCTGAGGTGTTAGCCCTTTTTGTTGATGGCTAATCTAATCCCTAGCTAACCCTTCGTTTGCTATTATCTGCGCTTAATCGAGCGATTTTGACGGTCCGTTCCAAAGTCTTTACTATTTCAATTTTCATTCCGTTAATCAAAAAAGTAGTGCCAACATCAGGAATGTCTTCCATCGTTTCCGTGATCAGACCGTTGATAGTTTTAGGACCATTGGTTGGTAGTCCAAAATTAAAGATGCGATTTATTTCCCGTATGTTTGCCGCGCCGTCTACTAGGAAAGTTCCATCGTCTTGGGGAAACACATCCTGAGAATTTAATGAAGTTTCCATCGATAAGTCGCCAAGGATTTCTTCTAGCAGGTCTTCCAAAGTAACCAGCCCCTCTATGTCTCCGTATTCGTTCACCACAAAGGCCATTCTTTCGCGTTTTGATTGAAAGTTAATCAATTGCACATATAAGTCAGTTGTCAATGGTACAAAGTAAACATCGGATATGAGAGATTTGAGAACATCTAGCGAAAAATCATCGCGAGCTAGAAGAGATTGACGAATCCTTCTCATATGTAGAACGCCTTCGATATTATCGATATTGCCAGAATAGCAAGGAACACGGCTAAACCTAGAAGAAGTAAGTTGTTCGACTATATCGACCCATTCATCAGTTAAAT